>JAGPBF010000159.1 GCA_018063505.1 Rhodoferax sp. | reverse complement strand
CGGGCATCACGCCAGGCTTCCAGCAGGTCGCGTAGTTCGCGGATGTCGCGTGCGGCGTGGCCGTTTTCCAGGCCAAGGTGGGTCAGGACACGCTCGGCTCCGCGTTCAGCGGCGCGGTCCAGCAGTTCGTCGAAGTCCTCGCGGCGCAAGAGGAGCATGTTCTCGACGAGCGCAGGCTGTTGTTGTTCGGGTTCGGTCATGGCGGTCTCCAGAAATGCGAAACCCGCCTCGTGGGCGGGTTCAGGTGGTTGCGAAGGGATGGAAATTCAGATGGCGAGGCCTGCGCTCCAGCCGGTGGATTTGAAGGCCGAGAGCTTGGCCTCGTCCTCGATGTAGCACAGCCAGCCGATCGTGGGCGTGTGGTACTCCCAGGCATCGGCGATGCGCACGGCGATCTGGTTGGTCTTGCCTGCCCACACGCCCGTGGCAGCGGCAGGAATGAGGTAGCGGTCGCCGTTGGTGGGGCTGGCAGGTGGCGTGGTCAGGTCGCGGTCTTTCACGGACAGGCCGACCACTGCGCCGAGGCGCTTGAGGTTGGCGTCCATACCGGTGTCCCAGCCGCTCTCGCCGAGCGTCCAGCCGTAGTTGAGTCCAAGGTTCGGGTCGGTCGATGACATGGTCTATCTCCAGAGGTTCGATGCTTGGCGAATGTGCCGGACAGCGTCCGGGTCGCCGGTGCGGTGACTTTGCTGCGGGTGCTGTCGCCAATGCCGCCCGACGATGGGCAGGTACAGCACGCCGCCACGTTTGGCCACGAGCAGGGTCAGCAGCCAATCGGCAAAGTTATTGAGGTCAGTGGTTTCCTTGAGCACGGCTTCCACGGCGGAGCGGCGCATCACGATCAGGCCGTGCACGTGGCTGGCGCTGTTGGCGTGTTGCCATCGGCTGTAGGCCAGACGCCGCACAGCGATGTCCTGGCCCTTTTCGTCGGTCAGTGCTTCGTCGGTGTAAGCCATCACGGCCTGCGGGCAGGCATCCAGCGCATCGGCCAGTTGTGTGAAGGCACTGGCTTCGTACAAATCGTCGGGATCGACAAAGGACACCAGCGGCAGCGTGCCTTGTGCATAGCCTGCCGCGCGTGCCTCGCCGATACGCCCCGGAATGCCGGGCAAAACGTGCAACTGGATCGGTGCGTCCTCGAGGCTGGCGATGCAGGCCTCACGCCATTCGGCAGGCTCGTTCAGGGTGAGCAGATGAACATCAATGCGTGCTTCCATCACACACCTCCCCAATACTGTCCCCAGCGCAGGCCAAAGCCCGCGCGATCCACGACCCGCACCTGCGGCTGCCAGCTACTCAAACCATCGCGCTCGGCACTGATCTCCACCGTGATGCGGTCGCCCAGCGCAGCGGCATCCAGCGCGGCCACTGCTGCCGTCCAGATAAAGGTTGTGCCGAGCAGTCCCGTTTCGGTGTGCGCCAGCACGCCATTGCGATTGCGGATGCGTAGCGTGTAGGTCACGCCCAGTTCCGGCCCGATGTCGGCTTCGCCCTGCTGCACGAGGTAGGCGGTCTGCTGGGTGCGGTCGCGATGGGCCCACGCGATGCTGAGGTCACCGGCGACCACGGCAGGCTCGGTCTGGCCATTGAGGCGGATGCGCCCCGGTGGATACGGCAAGGCCTGTCGCCCGGTCAGTACCATCGGCTGGCCATTGCTGGCCAGTTCCGCTTCGCCTTGATCGGTTGAGGTGCGCGGGATGGCTCCCACGAACACCGATTCACCCGGGGCGCGCTCCGCGCCTTCCGATGCCAGCCACTCGCCCACGCCAATGAGGCGGGTTCCGACCGGGTGCGATTGCGGTGTGGTGTCGAGCACGCCGCGTGCAAGGTCAACCGTGGGCGCAGCGGTATTGAAGCCCAGGACGGCGACGGCTTCACAGATCTCCCCGCTGGCATCGACCAGATAGGCGTAGTCGCCCACGGTCAGCCTTTCCGGCTGGCTGACGGCGGTCACCGGCACGCTCATGGCATCGGCCTCGCTGGCTGGCAAGCCCGCATCAAGCGTGAGCAGTGGCGCGTAGTCCTCGCTGGCAACGCTGCCGATCTCGCCTGCCGAGGCACCGGTGGCGAGCTGCCAGTTGAGCTGGCCCGCACCGCCCACAGCGGCCAATGCACCCACCGCTGCATCGGTGTCGGTCAGGTAATCCAGTTCGGCACGCGACAAGCTGCGCGCCAGTTCCCAGTACGGAATTTCCATCGCCAGCACCAATGCAGGTGGCAACGGCTCCAGGGTTGGCTCGTCGATGATGGGCGGCGTCGGTGCCAGCACGGCGTTGTCCAGCCCGAACACATCCTCCATCGCTTCGATGCGCCACTCGGCCGCGCCCAAGGTGCCGGTATCGATGCCGGTCACGCGCACCACCATCTGGTCGATACCCAAACGCGGCCAGTTGAGCAGGAATACGTCACCGGGCAGCGGTGCGCGTTCCAGCGTGTCGCGTGCCACGGTCAGGCTCATCCGTGCCAGGGGCGAACCCAGGGCGCGCAGATCCCGCAGCGCCAGACGCGCGGCCAGCGGCCCGTAGTTGACGCCCGGGTAGTCACGGCGCTGGTTGATTACGCCGCCTTGCAACTGAATTGCGGCAAGGTTTTCCACAGTGACGGTGGTGTCGCCGCCGGTTTGCCAGTTGGCGTAGACCACGGTCAGCTCGTTGGGCAGCTCACCCCACTGCGCGCGCTCGAAACGCTCCAGCCGCACGATCTCGTCCGGCCCCAGTTGCGGCAGGTCATTGACCCAGTAGTCGTCGCGCAGCAGCTTCAGCTCGAAGGTGCCTTGCTCCGGATCGGTGTAGAGAATGCCGCCGATGTGGTCGATGACCTGACTGATGAAGCTCTCGATGGGCTGCTGGCGCGTCCAGATCAGATTCAGGCCGAAGCCCTCATCCGACAGGGCCCACGCCGCATTCCAGAAGCTCCAGCCGATGCTGTCCTGCGGGTAGCCCATGCCCCAGTGCGGGTCGGTCAGGCATTGCACCAGGATGTGAGCCGGGTTCATGCCGACACTGATCTCGCGGCCTTGGCTGTCATCCCAGGCGCGGACTTCAGCGTTCCACTCCATCCACGGATAACCGTGCCAGCCCGCCGTGAAACGACGCACGCGCACGGCCCACGGCTTGATGTAAGGGTTGTTGGCCGCAAACAGAATCTTGCGCGCCACCAGTGACAGCACGCCCCGGAAGGCTGGAATGGCTGGTCCAAGGCGGCTCATCAGGTAGTCGTTGCGCCCCTGGCCGGGGCCTCCGGGCAGCACATCGATGTTGCCGACCACACCACCTTCACGCTCGTCACCGCCAAACAGCGTGGGCTTGTGGATACCGAGGGTGGTCAGGCCGTGCCCGCTGGACAGCGGCCCCCGGTCGGCATCGCCCCACGCGGTACGGTCGCCCATCTGGATTTCCTGCACGGCATCGACAGGCCCTTGGCACAGCACCAGGTGCAGTCCCATCCGGTAGCGGTAGCCGACGGTTTGCTTTTTGCTGCTGCCACCCATCAGTGCTGCTCCTGCCGGGTGTGCGCACGGGCGTGCTCGACCACCCGCAAGGCCATCGCGTCGCCGGTGGCCAGCAAGGTGTCGGCAGTGCAGCCGTCACGCAGAAAGGCGCGGAAGTCCAGGTCGTGGCGCGCGAACCAGACCCGTGTGCCGTTCACGCACAGGCCGACGGCGCGCACATCGCCGATGGTGACGGTCACATCCGTGCTCATTTCTTGCCTCCTTTTTTGCGGATCGGTTCGGCTTCCAGATCGCCGTACCAGACGACGTTGGCCCCGCGCAGCAGCACGGTGCCGAAGACGACCGGAATCGGGCGGCCTTCTTCTGCGGTGGGGGCATCGACGTCGGACAGCGACGCGGGTTTGGGCTCGGGCGGTTTCGGCGCGAGCGCGACCGAAACCAGCGCCGCCACCACGATGACGACGAGGTACCACATGGAAATTCTCCGGAAGGGTCAGAACACGCCCGTCGAAAACGGGTTCTTGCTCGGGATGGCGGGAAAGCCGCCGTAGTTGTCGAGGTTGCCGAAGCGCGAGGCGCACGTTTGCGTGCTGTGATCGCAGCCGACCGTCAACAACACTTGCGTGCCCGGCTCAATGGCCGCTGGATAGAGCAGCTCGACGCCACTGCCGTAGTCGCGGATGATCATGTGGCGTGCTCCATCCGGCGTTTGCAGCCAGCCACCGGCCAAGCCACCGCTGACGCCACCCGGCACACCGCCATCGAGATCGACACTGCGGCCATAAGCTTCATAGACGAAGGCACTCTCGGAAATGGGCGACGCCCCACAGGCACTGGAGTACAGAACGTGGGAACAGTTGCGGCTGTAGAGCCTGCGCAGGCCGATGCGCTTCAAACTGACCTGTGCCGATTCGCAGCGGATGCGGGCGGCATCGGCGTCGATTTCCACACCCAGCACCCGGCCCATCCAGCGGGTGCCCGACAACCACCAGTAATCGCCCCAGGTATCGCGCCGCCCGATGCGCAAGGTGACTGAGGTGGTGTCGCCGGTGAGCGACGTGGCCAGCAGGTGGCGCACAAGTTCACAGTCGGGTGGCAGCTTGAGATCCAGCGCTGACTTGGCCGCTTCGGCCCCCAGCGCCAGTTCGTTGCGCTCGATGGACAGGCTGGTGTACAGCGTGCCGTCGAGATCGACGTCGAATTCGTGCGGGGTCAGGTAGAAATTCGCGCTGCTGCTGGCGAAGGCGTAGAGCTCGACTTCCATCAGCGCTTGCTGGCTCATACGGCGTACTCTCCATACGTTTCTCGGTCGTTGCCGCGTGGCTCGGGCAACTGGCGCGCGGTCAGGGTGATCTCCGCCAACTGCGGGCTGTGCCAGTACACGTCGATGGCGTCGTGGTCGAGGCGGCAGCGCGCAAGGCGAACAATCCGGCTGCCTGCGGGAACCCAGTCGTCGAGGCCCGAGCGCAGCACCAGCACACCGCCCTGATCCAGATGGCAGGTCGCCGTCAGTGCGTACTGCCGATAGCCGTCCGGATGCACGATCAAACAGGCGGCGGGGCGATGCCAGAATGCCGAGAGGTCTTGGCCATCGACGCGCAGGAAACCGTCATCGGGATCAGCTTCGACGCTCACCCACAGGATCGGGGCCAAGCCATCGGGCAGCCAGAAGGCTTCCAGACGGCCTTGAGTGCGCCACAGCCGCGCCCGCCAGATGTCGACTTCATCAAGCGAGCTGGCCAGATAGCGGCGCTGGTAAGTCGTCGTCGCCCACGGATCGTCACGCCGCACCCACGGATCTGCGGGTGAGAAATCCTGGCGCGTGATCGTCGCCTGCGCGCTGGCCGTGGGATCGTCGCGCCAGTTGCCATCGGGCCAGACCGGGATCTCGTCCAGCCACGGGTCATCAAGGACATCCATGTCCGGCGTTTGTTCGGGCGTGACGCTCGCGGTGACGCTGCCGCCGACCATCCCCGGCACCCATTGGGTGAGATCGGCCGGATCAATGGCCTTGCCCCACACCAGCGGCAGCACGGCGCTACCAGCCGCCGCTTTGCGGGCCAGCGGATCGGCCAGCCACAGCAGATCGGCTTCCACGTCGCTGAGTTGGGCAACTTGCCAGCCCTCGGGCGCAATGATCAAAGCCCAGCGTTCGCCGCCCTCCCAGCCTTGCACGCCGTCGTAGGTCAAGCGCAGCGCAGCAGCCGGAGGGGCAAAGCGCCGCCAGGCGGCCTCCGATACCGCCAGGGTCAGCGCGCCCTCCTCAGCGTTTTCGACGAGGTGGACGGCGTACTGTGACAGCGGCCACCATGCGGTTTGGCCCTGATGATCGGCCAGCCAGTCGGCGACCAGTGCGTCGGTCGGGCGGGCATTGCCCACCTTGTAGGTGAGCCAGCGCCGAGGAACGCGGCGGCGTGCTTGCCGGGATTCGTTGCCGCTGGCCAGCCGTGTGACGCTGGTCTGCCACTCCAGCCGTTCGACCAAGGGCTCGGTCCAGTCGTGGCGGAAGGCAAACACACCGCGTTGCGCATCCGGCCAGGGTTGATCCCCGAAGGCGTCCATGCCAGTGGCGACGATGGCGCTGGATGCGGTGTCCCGGCGCAGCACCTCGACGAGGAATACCGGGGCATCGATGGGCGGCCACGGGTGCGCCAGAGACTCAGCAAGCCAAGTCGCAGCCAAGTTGGGCGGAACCGGTGCAATGGCGGTTTCGGGCGTGAAGGTAGCCGCACGGGCTCCGAACGATGCACGCGACAGCACTTCGCCCTGGAATTCCGGCAGTTCACTTCCGGGCGTCGGCCTGCTGGAGACCTCCGCGAGGTCTTGAGCGATGACGCGATCCGTCATGCCGACTCCACGCCGAACTCAGCGGCATTGAAGGCGGCTTCCGTCCATTGCACGTTGCCGTTCGGGTTGCGTTCGAACAGCGTGCTCTGCCACGCCAGTTGCTCCTGCAGGATGATGTCGGCGCTGGTGGCAGTTTGCGCACCACTGACCACGAGGCCTTTGACCTTGCCCAGCCCCGCATCGGTCTTGCGCGCCAGCATCGTGAGTTGCACGCCGTAGATGGCGGGCGTGGCCATCACCGGCAGCACCTCGACATCGAAGGACTGGCGCAGTCCTGCACTGGGCGCGCTGATCGCCGTGTCCTCGTCCTCGTCGCTCACGGCTTCCCATGCGGCAGTACCGACCGGACTGGCGGTCCACTGGTTCAGGCTGCCATCGGCCTGTGCCTGCAAAGCATCGACACGCACATCGCCCAGGAAGGTGTTGTTGATCGTGCCGGTGGTGTCGGCGATGTAGAAGTCATCGACGTCGATGGTCAGCGGGCACGACTGGCCCGGAACCGCACCCACGAATGCGGTGACCAGTTGGCCACCACCCTGGAGGGTGTTCTGCGCGGTCATCTGGATGGCCAGGATGCCGTTGATGCGCACCGACAGCACGCCGTTGCTGGTGCCTTGCGTGACCTGCAACTCGATGTAGTGCCAGCCGCGTGCCGGGGCGCTGGCGACCGAGGTCGAGATCAACTGGTCGTAGCCGTATTGCCAGCGGTAGAGCTTGAGCCGCCCATCCTCGCCGATTTTGACGAGGTGGGCGACCTGCGCGTTGGCATCGCGCACGCCCAGCAGCAAGGGCTCGGTGTAGGTGTTCTGGTACGGCACCACGCGAATGGCCGCCCCCACGATCAGGCTGGTCTTGGTGGCGTCGAGGTTCTTGACGTAGCCACCGCCCGAGCCTTCCGGCAAACGCAGGGCATAGGAGGACGGGCGACGGCCATTGATGCGGGTGGCCTGCGGCGACAGATACGCCGCCTTGCCACGCGCCAGCCACGGATCGCCAAAGCTGTCCACAGCCTGCGGGTCGTAGTGGTCGAAACCATCGATGAACAAAAGTGCCATGTGGACTTTCCCCTCAAAATTCAGCCTTGGAGCGCCGAGCGGATGGCCCGCGCGTTGCGCCCGATGATGTTGACGATGACCCGCTCTCCGGCAGGCGACTGCAGGTGGTCGTGGGTCACGCCGGGATCGATGGCGTTGACGATGCGCACCGCTTGATTCATCTGCGGCTGTGCGGGTGGCACTTTGACCTCCGGCACCAGACCACCGGCAGCAAAGGCCAGCTCGCCGCCTTTAAAACGCGGGCCGACGGACAAACCGTTGAGCGAGTCAAGGAAGGCCACGCCGACCTGGCGCACGGCGGCCGCCCGCACCACGTATTCACCTGCGGACAGGCGCGCCGGGATCGAGTCCGAGGTGGCACTACCCGGGCCGGAGACCAAGCCACCACCCGCGAATTTCTTGATGCCGCCCAGCAGCGCCATTACAGCGGCCACCATCGCCACCATTGCGGCAATGGCCAGTCCCGGGCCAACGATGGGCACGGAGGCTTGCGACGCTGCGGCACCAGCACCGGCCTTGGCGGCATCCATCGACACCACGGCGGTGGTTTCGGTGGTCTTTTGCGCGACTTTGGCCGCGCTGGCCGCCGCATCGACGGTTTGCTCCTGCTGGATGAAACCGAGCTTGAGCGCCAGCATCCGCGCCTGCATGGCGATCCATTGCTGGAAAGGCTGAATCACGATCTGCTGCAGGAAGGCGTCGGCCACCTGCTGGAACAGGCTGGCCATCGCGCTGCGCCAGGTCTGCGCGCCGGTGATCATCCCGTTGAGCGCGCCTCCAAAACTCTCGCCGATGCGGTTCCACAGCGGGGTCATTTCATCGACCGTGAGCCGGGTGCGCTCCAGTTCATTGCGCCACGCCTGCACGCGGATCACAGCATCCGGCCCGATGGCCTGCGCCGCCTGTTGCATGGTCGGCAGCAGGCGCTCCATCTCGGTGGCCGATTGCTGCTGCAAGGTCACGATCTGTTGGCGCGCCTGCGCTTCGGTCAGCAGACCGGCCTGCTGCTGGGTCTGGATCGACTCCTGCGCATTGCGCATCCGCTCGGTGACCTGCCGCCACTGGACTTCCAGTGCGGAGAGGTTCGCTTGCGCGGCCTTCACGTCGATCAGCCGGTCAACGAGCGACACGCCGTCGGCATCGCTTTCTGCCGCCAGGCGCGCCCGCAGATCCCGGTAGCTGCGCTCGATGGCCGATTTGCGGTCGGCATCGGTTGCGGTGCTGGTGATCTGGGCCAGTTCTTCACGCGCCTGCGCCAGGGCATCGGCCAGCTCACGCTCGGCTTGCGCGGCCTTGCGCGCATTGGCCTGCTCGATGTCCGTGCGCCGGTTGTTGAGCGTGATCAGGTCGGCTTCCGCCTTGGCGACCTCGGCCTTGGCTTTCAGTCGGTCGTTCTCCGACTTGCCGGTGCTGGCGACTTGCTGACTGCGGCCCAGCTCCTGCTGCTTGCGCACGACCTCGGCATCGACCTCACGCTGCTCGATGGCCGTTTTTTGCGCGTAGTAGTCGCGCACCGAGATCAGACGATCCTCAAGCGCTGCATCCAGCGCGGTTTGTTGCCGCGCCAGTCCGTCCTTGAGCAGCGTGAACTCGGCATCCAGCTGCGCTTTCATCAGCGTGGTCTGCGCGCCAATGGAGTCCTGCGCAGCCTTGCCCGCTTTGGGTTTGGTCAGCCGCTGCAACAGTTCCGGATCGGCCTGAATTCGGGGTGCCTTGACCTCGATGGGTTTGGGGTCGAACAGGCTGTCGCGGAAGGACGCCAGTTCATCGAGCCGCTGGATCAGGCTGCCTTTGAGGTCGGCGATGATGGCCTTGGCCCCGTCGGTGTTGCCCTTGAGCGCTTCCACAGCGGCGGCGACACCCGCACCAATCGCTTCACCCAAGGCGACGAAGGCCTTGCCAACCGTGGCGACACCGAGCGCCAGGGTCTTGAGCACCAGCACCACGCCGTCCAGGATCACGCGCAGCGTGCCGCCTTGCTTGGCCGACTCGACCATGCCACCGGCCATGTCATTCAGCGCAGGCAGCAAGGACGCGATGATCTGATTGCCAATGCTCTGGGTGGCCAATTTCAGCTTGTCGAGCGCGTCGTTGAAGTTGCCTGCCTGCGCGGCGGTGTCGGCAGACAACTGCAGCCCGAGTTCAGCGGCCTCCTGCTTCAGCGCACCGATGCCATCCCGTCCTTGGTTGAGGAAGGGGATCATTTCGGCACCGGCCTTGCCGAAGATATCGACCGCCAGCGCCGCCTTCTCCGCGCCATCTGGCATGGCCTTGAAGCGATCGGCCAGATCCAGCAGCACCTGTTCGCTGTCGCGCAAGGTGCCATCCTGGTTCTGCACCGCCACGCCCAGCGCACCGAACTTCTGCGCGGACGTTTCCGAGCCGGTGGCGGCCTCCAGCATGCCGGTGGCCAACTTCTTGAGCCCGGCTTCGAACTTTTCGGTGGAAACCGCCGACAACTCGGCGGCAGGCACCAGCAGCGACAGCGATTCGACGGCGATGCCAGTACGCTGCGCCATCTCGTCCAGTGCATCGGCTGAGTCGATGCTGGACTTGATCATGGCGCCGATGCCCGCCAACGAAACGCCAACGCCAAGGTTGGCCAGCACGCCGTTGACGCTCTTGGCGGTGTCGGTCAGGCCACCCAGGCCCCGCTTGATCGAGTCGAAAGCGGTCTTGGTCTGGTCGACGGCACTGATCAGGATTTGGGCACGATTGCTTGCCA
>JAGPBF010000354.1 GCA_018063505.1 Rhodoferax sp. | reverse complement strand
GAGAGCCGGACAGACGGGGGGCGTCTTTCATCTCAGATGGGGGCAGAGCGCCGGAACACCAGCCGATCGTCCGCCGATGCCGGCCGGTCCAGCGTATATCCTTCAGCGCAAAACGCCTCGAGCTGGTGCACCTGCGTCGCGCGTGTGTCGATCACATGGCGCGCCATCAGGCCACGCGCGCGTTTGGCCATGAAGCTGATCACCTTGTACTGGCCACCATCGCGACGCTCCTCGAATACGCACTCGACCACACGCGCCTTGAGCACCTTGCGGTCCACCGCCCTGAAATACTCCTGCGAGGCCAGGTTCACCACCACCGGGTCGGCCTGGCCCTTGAGGCGCTGGTTCAGGTAACGCGAAATCCGTTCGCCCCAGAACTGGTACAGGTTGGCACCCCGCTCGTTGGGCAGCCGGGTCTTCATCTCCAGCCGGTACGGCTGCATGCGGTCCAGCGGGCGCAACACACCATACAGGCCACTGAGCATGGCCAGATGCTGCTGGGCCCACTCCAGATCCTCCGCAGACAGCGACCGGGCACCCAGGCCGCCGTAAACGTCACCGTCAAACGCCAGCACCGCCTGGCGCGCGGTCTCCTGCGGCACGGCGCGGCGCCAGGCCTTGTAACGCGCGGCATTGAGGCGCGACAGATCCTCGCTCAGATCCATCAGCTCGGCGATCTGCGCCGGCTTGTATTTGCGCAGTTCACGGATCAGTCTGACCGACTCCGTTATGAACAGCGGCTCGCTGTGGGGCAATTCGGGCAGGGCGGATTCATAGTCCAGCGACTTGGCTGGAGAGAGCAACAACAACATGGGCTGGAAACACCTTTCGGGCGGATTATCCCAGCCGCATCGCGGGCCACCGTGCGCACCGCAACAAGACCCCGCGTCAGCGTGAGCGAAGCAAGGCCTCGATCGTCTCCTGCACCTCCAGCGCTTCGCCGAAACCGGCCAGGCTGTTGGGCCGGCCCTCGATCAGGTCGACCCATTGGTCCATCTGCAGCGCCTGCCCGGCCGAGCGCAGCGAATTGGCATCAGCTACCGCTTCGATGCTGCCGCCACGACGCAAACGTTCCAGCCCGTACCAGTCTCTGAGCACAATGGCGCCATCCACCGCGCGCCAGACCATTTCATTGCGGTCGGCCACGGCAACAGCCGCGTCGACCTTGCCTGATACATGCACCGCCACGTCGCCAATCCGCAGCTCGGCCTTCAACGAGGTTTCGGCGCCGATGCCGTCGACCGGGTAAGCCACCGCACTCTCCCACACGGCGGCCGGCCCCAGTACCCTTTGCAACACGAAGATAAAGTGCGACAAGACCTCGCGCGAAAAGCCGCCCTCGGTCCGCGCCGACAGCCACTGCCCGGCGGCGGCCTGCCACGGCCGCGGCCAGGCGGCAAATTCGACGGTGATCCGGACGTCACGCAGTTCACCAAGCGGGCGCTGCGCGGTCGAACCAAAGTTGTCCAGCAAGGTGGCCAGCCCCAGCGAAGAGGCCAGCGAGAAGTTGACCGCGGCGCGATGGCCCTGATCGGCAATGCGCCGCACGGTGCGCCGGGCGGCGTCGAAATCCACCGTCAACGGCTTCTCGCACATCACGGCCAGCCCGGAATCGAAGGCGGCGTTGCACAGCGCCATGTGCGCCGCCGGCGGCGTGGCGATGTACAGACTGTGCAGTTCGCGGCTATTGATGAGTTGTTCGACGCTGTGTGCTGCCACCAGCTCGGGGTGAAGCGCGCGGGTCAGCCCCAAGGTGTCTGGATTGGCATCCCAGATCATCGCCGCGCGCAGCCGCGGATGCGCCTTGATGCGGTCGAGCATGCGCTGACCCATGACACCCAATCCGATCACGCCTACATTGAGCGGCTCCGGCATGTCTCCACCTTTCGTGCAACGATAGGGAAGGATACAGGGCACACGCATGGCGCGTCTATGGCCTGACACATTGTCTTACCTGCCAGTTTTTCCGCCTCTTGCCAGCCATCTGCCGGCAGTACGGCACAGGCCAGCGGATGCCGGTCGCCTGCGCAGCCGCCATGCGCGCGCTTGGCCAACCATCTATTTCAGATCGGCTGCCAGCGACGCCAGCGCCTCGGGCGCCATGGCCACATGCGCCGGATAGTGGGTATGGTCGCAACCGAGCTTGACCCCTGCCCCCGCCTTGACCGCGGCCACCATTGCCGCATTGAGCTCGAAACGCACGAAGTGCACGGCCGAGGTCTTCTCGTCGTTCGAGCGCTCCAGGTCTTCATCGGCAATCCCGTACACCCGCGCCATGCCTTCAACCTCGACAAACATCCGGTGCTCGACCCCGATCAGCCGCGCAAGCTCGCGCTTGCGCTCGTTGACATCGGGATATTCGATCAGCATCGTCGCCTTCCAGTTGCTGCCGTCGGGTACCAGAGGCGCATATGCATCGATCTCCTGCACGATGCCCTCTTCCTCGAAGATCTTCTCAATGCGCAGCATCTCCTGGATCTGGTAACGGATCGTCATCTCGCTCTCGAACTGCAGCGTGATGTGCTCACCCAGACCCACCGAACGCAGCTTGCGATGCGCGATCACATCGGCCTTGTGCGCCTTGCGGTATTTGCTGTAAGCCTCCAGGCTCATCAGGCTCTCGGGGGTGATGTTTCCGGTGATTTGCATGGCGGATTCCTTGTTCGTATCTGGGTCTATTTCAGGCCGTAGGCTTCGCGCACCAGCGTGAGCGGGTGTTTCTGCGGCACCGCTCCGAGCTGGTTCACCTCAAAGCCCTGCGCAATGTGGTGGCCACCAAGCGGGCAATCCGAACTGATGACATCGGGCAGCCCGCCATCCTTGTGGTTGGCCATGGCCTTGAACAGTGGCTTGCCGATCTTCATCGACATCGCATGCGTGGCCTTCTTGACGCCGAAGGTGCCGGCATGGCCCGAGCA
>JAGPBF010000158.1 GCA_018063505.1 Rhodoferax sp. | reverse complement strand
CGGCCACGCCGCTTTCGGCCACCACCTTGAACAGGCCGATGTCACCGGTGCGCTGCACATGGGTGCCACCACACAATTCGGTGGTCGAGCCGATGTCGAGCACGCGCACGATGTCGCCGTATTTCTCACCGAACAACATCATGGCGCCGGTCTGGCGTGCTGCCTCGATCTCCATCAGGCGCGACTGGGTCGGGACGTTGTTCAGGATTTCAGCATTGACCAGCGCTTCGATGTCGTGGATCTGGTTGTCGGTCACTGGCGCGTTGTGCGTGAAGTCGAAGCGTGTGCGCTCGGCATTGACCAGGCTGCCTTTTTGTTGCACGTGGGTACCCAGCACGCTGCGCAGGGCCTTGTGCATCAGGTGGGTCGCTGAATGATTGCGTACGGTTGCAGCGCGTGTGGGCGCGTCGACATGCGCCGTCACGGCCTCGCCTACGCGCAGGCTGCCCGATGCAAGCGTGCCGTGGTGGGCAAATACGTCGGACTTGATTTTCTGGGTATCAGCCACGGCAAACATCGCGCCATCGGAAAAGATCGATCCCTGGTCGCCGACCTGGCCGCCACTCTCGGCATAAAACGGTGTGCTGCCCAGCACCACCACACCGGACTGGCCGGCCTTGAGTTCGGACACGGCAGCGCCATCCAGGTACAAGGCGGCGACGGTGCTGTGTTCGGTCAGCGTGTCGTAACCGACAAAGTCATTGCCTTCACCCGCATATTCGAGCGCCTTGTCCATGCGGAACTTGCCGGCAGCCCGGGCTTGCGCCTTCTGCCGGTCCATCGCCACCGCAAAGCCGGCCTCGTCCACCGTCAGTCCGCGCTCGCGGCAAACATCGGCCGACAGGTCAAGCGGGAAGCCGAAGGTGTCGTGCAGCTTGAAAGCCACATCACCGGGAAGGACCCTGGCACCATCGGCCAGCGCCGTATCCAGGATGCCCATACCGGTTTCCAGCGTCTCGAAGAAGCGTTCTTCTTCGGTCTTGAGCACTTCAGTGATTCGCGCCTGCTGCTGCGCCAGGCGCGGATACGCCTGGCCCATCACAGCCACCAGATCGGCCACCAGCTTGTGGAAAAACGGCGTCTTGCGCCCGAGCTTGTAGCCATGGCGGATGGCACGCCGGATGATGCGGCGCTGCACGTAACCGCGCCCTTCGCTGCCCGGCATGACGCCATCGCTGACCAGGAAGGCAGTGGCGCGGATGTGGTCGGCAATCACCTTGAGCGAATTGTTCTGCAGATCGGCGCAGCCGGTCTCGCGCGCAGCAGCCGCAATCAGTGCCTGGAACAGATCGATCTCGTAATTGCTGTGTTTGTGCTGCAGGATGGCTGCCAGGCGCTCCAGTCCCATGCCGGTATCGACGCAGGGCGCAGGCAGCGGCTTGACCGAACCATCGGCCTGCATGTCGAACTGCATGAACACGTTGTTCCAGATCTCGATGTAGCGGTCACCATCGGCATCCGGCGAGCCGGGCGGGCCACCGGCCACATCGGGGCCGTGGTCGTAGAAAATCTCGCTGCACGGACCGCACGGTCCCGTATCAGCCATCATCCAGAAGTTGTCGGATGCATACTTCGCACCCTTGTTGTCGCCGATACGCACCACGCGCTCGGGTGGCAGGCCGATCTCCTGGGTCCAGATGTCGTAGGCCTCGTCATCGTCGATGTAGACCGTGGCCCACAACTTGTCGGCCGGCAACTGGTAGACCTGGGTCAGCAGTTCCCAGGCCCAGGTCAGGCTCTCGCGCTTGAAGTAGTCGCCAAAACTCCAGTTGCCCAGCATCTCGAAGAACGTATGGTGGCGCGCGGTATAACCGACGTTTTCCAGGTCGTTGTGTTTGCCGCCCGCACGCAGGCAGGCCTGCACCGAGGCCGCACGCACGTACGAGCGCTTGTCGGTGCCCAGAAACACGTCCTTGAACTGCACCATGCCCGAGTTGACGAACATCAGCGTCGGATCATTGCCCGGCACCAGCGGGCTCGACGCCACCACGGTGTGACCCTTGGAGGCGAAGAAATCCAGGAATATCTGGCGGATGTCGGCAACGGAAGCGGCGATGGTGGTCATGGATGTGGAGCGGGTGGGAGATGCAGGACGCACGCCACGAATGTCGCGCGCTGCCAATCTGGCCGGGTTGGAAGGCCGTTGGATTTTACCTGCACAGGTCTGGCCCTTACACTGCGCGGTCAAGCACCTGGGAAAGGCCGGACCGATGCTCACCGATGAACAGATGCGCCAGTATCACGAGGACGGATTCATCGTCGTTCCCGGCGTGGTGGCGCCCGATACTTTGGCCGCCTTGTGCAGCGCCACCGACCGCATCGTCGCCGGTGCCAGCCAGGTTGACCGCCACGATGCGGTCTACGACCTCGAACCCGGTCACAGCCGCGCGGCGCCGCGGGTGCGCCGGATCAAGAATCCGGAACGGGTCGACCCGCAATTTGCTGCGCTGGCACGCCATCCAGGGATCACCGGCTGCCTGCAGCAACTGTGGGACCAGCGTGGCGTACGCTTTGACATCTCCAAGCTCAATATGAAATCCGCCGGATTCGGCTCACCGGTCGAGTGGCACCAGGACTGGGCCTTTTATCCGCACACCAATGATGATCTCGCCGCAGTCGGCGTCATGCTGGACGACATCGATGACGACAATGGCCCGATGCAGGTTGTGCCGGGTTCCCACAAGGGACCGGTCTTCGACCACCACACCGACGGGGTGTTTTGCGGCGCCATCGACGCCGGCACGCCCGGACTTGGCTTGCAACAGGCCCGTTCGTGCGTGGGCAAGGCCGGCACGATCACGATCCACCATGTCCGGGCGATCCATGGCTCGGCGCCGAACCATTCCGGCCGCGCGCGCCGCTTTCTGCTGCTGCAATACCGCTGCGCGGACGCCTGGCCCTTGATCACGCCACCTGCGAACTGGGACCACTGGACGGCGGCGCTGGTGGCTGGAGCCGAGACTCTGACGCCGCGTGCCTGTGCGGTTCCGGTGCGCCTGCCTTATCCCGCGGCCAGAAACCAGGGGTCGATCTACGAAAACCAGAACGCCTTGCGCAACCGGTATTTCTGATCAACCGGTATTGGTGGCGGTAACCGGTCCCGGTTTTGCCGGCCGATCGAAGAACCACAGCGCCACCACCAGCGCGATCGCCATGAAAGGCATGCCGACCGGTCGCACGATACCCACCACCAGCGGCGAGATCATCAGAAAGAAGCGCAAGGCCCAGCTGTACAGCAGGCCGGCGCGCTGGACGTATTCCCTGGCCATCGGATTGAGCGCCGACCGCTCAGGCGAGGCCACCGGCATGGACATCACGAAACCCGCGTGGCTGAAAAAGCGCATGGCCATGGCCGAGCACACGTAGGATGCGAACAAGGTGGCCATCAGCAGCACCTCGAGCACGACCCGCAGAGGTGGTGTTCCGTCAAAACTCGCCGACTCCAGCGTGCTGCTGGCCAGGCTGACACTGCCCATCAAGGCCAGTGCAGCCGTCGACGCGGCGATCGTGGCCGACATCAGCGAGTTGCGCAGTGCCTGCACCGCAACAATTTCGAAGCCCGGCTGCCGGCCCATGGCGTCGACCCAGTTGGCACGCATGGACGCATGGGCCGAGCGGGCGATCCGGTCGGGATGGCGCCAACCCACCCAGACGACCCACACCTCGTATGCAAAGAATACTGCGCTGCTCAACGCAAAGGCGATCCAGTTGTGGTCGGCGTTCATGAAATCCGTCTCGTCATGGAAGCGGGCGGAACCTGCCCGCGTGCCCCCGGCTTGCACCAGCGGAACTAGCGCCAATGGTAACGATCCGTGCCACGCCGGTGTCCGACCGGGCCGCAAGACCGGCCTGCGCTGGCAGCTCGTATCGGCACGATGCGCACACAGCCGACGCGGGCGGATCTGACGGTCTGCGATGGCAAAAGGTGACGAGCGCCAGGTATCGGCTTAGACTGGGATCATTGAGCGCACTTGCGCGGCCATCACAGGAGTCCACCGTGAACCACATTGACCAACTGGTAGAGCAACACATCCGCGAGTCGGAATCGCACATGAAGCATATTGACGAGTTGATGGCAAAGGCGCAAGAAGCGCGCAAACGCAACCAGCACCCGGCGCAACCCGATCTGGCACAACTGGAGCAGAACCGCATGCACATGGCGCAGGAATTGCACGGTCTTCGCCAAGAACCGCGCCCGGCATCCGCAGAGATGGCCGAACGCAGCAAGGGACTCACGGGCATGCTGCGCTCGCTGGGCGCCGAACTGGAAAAAGCACTGGTCGCCGTCGTCGACCAGAACAAGCACTGACCGGCGACAGATGCTGGCCATCGCGATGGATATCGCATCCGACACCTCTGGGCAGCGGTTCGGCATTTCTGCTGACGCCATCACTCGGCTGCGCCGGGTTGTTGCCGCGTCCGTGCTTGCTGCGGCAGGCCTCTTGCCGGCGCCTGCAGCCCAGGCGCAGAGCCTGGCTGCCAAGGCCTGCCCCGGCATCCTGCAGCACCGGTTCGACCGGCTGCAGGACGAAGTGCCCCAGGACCTGTGCCAATTTGCCGGCAAGGTGGTGCTGGTCGTCAACACGGCGAGCTTCTGCGGATTTACCCACCAGTACGAAGGCCTGGAAAAACTGCAGGCGACCTACCAGTCCAGGGGTCTGGTGGTGCTGGGTTTCCCTTCCAACGATTTCGGCCAGCAGGAGCCTGGGTCGGCAAAACAGATCGCCGACTTCTGCTTCAACACCTATGGCGTGAAGTTTCCGATGTTCTCCAAGAGTGTGGTCACGGGTGCAGCGCGCAACCCGCTGTATGCGGCCCTGTTCAAGGCCACCGGAACAGCGCCGGGCTGGAATTTTCACAAGTATCTGATCGACCGCAGCGGCAAGGTCGTGGGCAGTTTCGCCAGCCAGGTCGAACCGCAGGACAAGGCCGTCGTCGGCGCCATCGAAAAGGCACTGGCCGCCGGCAAGTGACGGGTTCTGATCGCCGGGATGCGCTGGAGCGGGATGCGGGAATCGAACCCGCGGCACTAGCTTGGGAAGCTAGGGTATTGCCACTATACGAATCCCGCGGCAAGCGGCGAGTTTACGTGATCGGCTGACGCCCGGCACGAGCGCCCTGTGCCAGCCTCAACCGTATCGGCCTGCACCAGGCTTGTTCTTGCGCGCGCCGTCCTGGCGGCCCGGCTTGCCATGCGACACGGCAGGGCCCACACGGGCGCGGTCCAGCCACAACAAGGCATCGGCATGCGCGACGAAATGGTCGAGGTATGCGGGCGAGATTTCCTGCAGGCGGCGCAACATGCGCAACACCAGCAGATGGGAATTGAGCGGCCCCGGATTTTCGGGAATCTTGTCCAGCGACCGGGTCAGCTGCCGGTTGACGCTGAGCCTGGTCCAGGTGTCCCTGAAACGCTGCAAGGTTTTCAGGTCGGGCAACGCAGCGCCGGCCAGCGGCGCCGACGAAAGCGCTGCACCACCACCCTGCGCCGGTTCCGCGCCCAGACCATCGATGTCGCCCACGAGCCGGCCCAGCGGTCCCAGGTTGACGCTGGTTTGCGCCGGTTGCAGCGCGGCCGGCGCGGCGTCGCATGTCGCACCAAGCGCTGCCAGTGCGCGCACCAGTTTGCCATCCAGCAATTGACGCAGCAGGCCCTGATGGGTCGCGGCCCGCCGGGCCAGGGCTTCGATGTAACGGAACCGCAGCGGGTCAAGCCGCTCTGCACCACGGTCACGCCATGCGGCTATCTGCGCCTGGACGCCAGCGTCACGCCCCGGACCTGAATGTCCGGTCGCATCGACAGGTCCGTCACTTGCCGGTGCCGGGGCGCTCATTGCTGGACTTGGGCACAGGTGCCATTTCGACACGCCGGTTCAGGGATCGGCCCGGCGCATCGTCGTTGGACGCCACGGGTTGTTCGGGTCCAAAGGCCGCGGCAAATACCGACCCGGATGGCAGGCCTTCGTCGATCAAGGCCCGGGTCACCGTCAGGGCGCGTTGGGCCGACAGCTCCAGGTTGTCGGCAAAATGCCGGTTGCCGTCGCGCACCATCCGGTCGTCGGTAAAACCGCTGACCATCAGCAATTCGTCGCGCGTGGCCAGGTAGGTGGCCAGCGGCGCGGCCAGACTTTTGAGCAATTGCCGTCCCTCGGGCTGCAACTGGTCGGAGTTCAGCGAGAACAGCACGCTGCCGCTGATGCCGATGCGGCCGTTGTTCAGCGTCACCCGCCCGCTGGCCAATGGCCCGGCCAGGGCCTTCTCCAGGGTCATGCGGCGTTGCTCCTCGATCTGCCGCTTCTGGACTTCCGCCTGCAGGGAGCCGGCCAGTTCCAGTTGCACGCCGACCACGACCACCAGCAGCAGCACAAATGCGCCCAGCAGGCCCGACATCAGGTCGCCAAACACTGCCCAGACAGGCGCTGTCTGCTCCGAACCTGCGTCGAGCTCGTCCATCACGCCACCTCGCTGCGCAATGGCGACTGGCGAATCGCCAGCCGCTGCAGGTCGTCGACGATCTGCTTCTGTGACGAGATGCTCAGATCGACGATCTCCCGCGCCTGCGCCACGTAATAGGCGAGCTGCTCATCGCTGCGTGTTGTCGATTTGCCGAGCGCCACTTCGATCCGCTGCAAATGCGTCGTCAAGGCCTGGTTCGATTCGCTGAACATCTGCACAGCCACGCCGAAAGCCTCGCCCATGCTGGCCATCTCGACGGCACTGGCCGCGACCTCTGCGGCAACGCTGGCCACCCGGCCGGACTCTGATGCGATCTTCTGGCCGAACTGGCTGCCGGCCTGTTGCAACATGGCGGTCGACGAACTGACCAGCGCGTCGATCGCGCTGCGTTGCTCGGTCGCAGCCTGGTTGACGGTTTCGAGCAAGCTGCCCAGGGTCGCCATGATGCGGCTGCGTTCCTGCAGCATGTCCTTGTCGCGCACCATGCTGTCCGACAGCTGCTGGCGCAAGGCACCGACAACTTCTGCTGCAGCCCGCGGCGCCTCGGACGCCGTGGTGATGAGCCGTGACATTTCGCCGATGGTGTCGCGCGCGTGTTGCTCGGCCTGGGTCTGCACCGTATGGGCAGTGCGCTCCAGAGTCTGGCAGATCTGCTGCTGCTGGGCCAGCGACTGCGCACTGGCCCGCTGCCACTGTTCCTGCAGCGACTGGGCCATCGTTTCCAGCGAGCCGGTCCAGGCGTCCAGTCTGCCCCGGTCTCCGGCAGCCATTTCCGTCTGCATTGCGGCGACGGTCTCGCGCCAGGATTGCGCCATGGCCATTGCGGTGCTGCCCAGACGCTCGGCCACGCCACCGAGCTGGCGCCCGGCCGTGTCGGCGATCTGCACATGCAGGTCGCTCGCCTGCCGGGCCTGGGCCGACATGGCGAGTTGCATCTCCTTGTGCACAGCCAGTTGCCGCTCGTCCACCGACGCCAGCAAGGATGCTGCGCGTTGCTCGAAGGTTTCGCTGAAGTTCGCCAGCGACCGCTGCAGATCTGCGGTCAGGGCCTCGCTGCTGCCCTGGTGACGTTCCAGCGCGCTGGTCCAGCCATCGGCCACGGTCGTGACGGTTGTATCGAAACGCGATGCCAGAGCGTCGAGCTGGCGCGTCACCGCGACCGCCAGCTTGTCCTGGAACACACTGGTTTCGCGGCCGATACCGGCCATCGTGGCCTGCACGGCCGGCTCGATCGTGGCGCCCGCAACACGGGCGGCTTCGCCCAGGCTGTCCTTGAGCGATTGCCCGACCGACGACGCCAGCTCGCCGTAGGCGCCCTGGGCTTGTTGGTAGAAGCGCTCCTGACCGGCCAGCAGGCGCTCGCCCAGACCTTCATGCTGGCGCTCCATCTGCGCCAGCATCGCCTGCATCTTCTCGAGCACCTCGGGCATCACCCGGGCCTGCTGCTGCAGGCTCTCCAGGGTCTGCTCGCGTTGGTGCGCACGCGAAAAGTGCCGCAGGCTGGTCGCAATGCGGGAGTCCAGGCCCTGCGCGACCTGCAAACGCTCGCGTCGGCACAGCACCGAGACCAGGCCCAGCATCGCTGACGCCGCCACGCCGGCAACCGAGGTGCCGAAGGCCAGCCCCAGCCCCTTGACCGGCGCCGCCAGCGCCGCGCGAATGGTGGGCAGATCGGTCGTGCTTTCCAGCGCCATGACCGCGCCGTTGAGTGTGACCACCATGCCCAGAAAGGTCCCCAGCATGCCCAGCAATACCAGCAACCCGACCAGATAAGGGGTGATCGACGGGCCCGGCAGACCCACACGTTCGCCTTCGATGCGCAGACGCACCGCGTTCTGCA
The DNA here is from genome assembly GCA_018063505.1 of Rhodoferax sp. Lineage (GTDB taxonomy): Bacteria > Pseudomonadota > Gammaproteobacteria > Burkholderiales > Burkholderiaceae_C > CAISIP01. The sequence continues at coordinate 1,860 of JAGPBF010000158.1, read as the reverse complement.
GCGACGGATGCAGCGTGGCCAGCCAGTCGCCCAGCCGCGGCAACTGCGCGGGCAGGGCCGCCAGTGCGGCTTGCAGGCTGGCAGTTGCCTGCCGAAAACGCAGCAACTCGGCCGCACCCATCAGGTAGAAGGCGCCAATGAGCAGCGTCACCGTCAGCGCCAGCGCATGGGTGCCCAGATAACCATAAGCAACCCATGCGACCACACCCAGGCCAACGACAAATGCGGCCAGGCCGAGATTTCTATTCATGACTGCCCAGTAGTTATGTTGCCCAGTGCTTCCATCATTCCGTCGATGGGCTGCAGCCGAATTCCCAGTTCGGCCAGCAACAGTTCCTTCAGCGTGGCTCCCATGTCTGCGGGCGTGCCTTGCGGCTCCGCCGCAAGCGTACCCTGCGTTGGCACGACCTGCGCGCGGCTTGTGCCTGCCAGGTCCTTGAACCGCTGCTCCAGCAAATGCGGAACGTTCGCCAATGTGCGGCGCTGGTGCGAACCCAAGGCGTCATCGAGCACGGCATCGAGCGCGGCCAATTGCCGCAGTGCGGGAGACGCCGTGGACGCCGTCGCACGGACCCGCGCGCGCAACGCACCAACACGGTCTTCCATCGTCCTTTGGTGCGCCAGGTATTGGCGGCGATACAAGGCAAACTCGGCCTTGGTATCGGCTGCTGTCATCGGCGTGTTTTCGCCAACCTGCCTGGGTCTGGCTGTGAACATGCGATCGTTGCTGATCGCCTCGGTCAGCGCCTTGCGCACCCGCTCGCATTCCTGCGCCAGCGCGGCAATGCCGGGCGGACTTTCCCGGTCCGGCACATCGGCATCGCCAGGCTCGGCAGTGCCCAGCACAGCGGACAAGGAGATGGCGTCGGTCCAGGCGACCCAGTGGCTCAATTTTTCTGCAAGCGACTGCGTCGCATCGGCGACCGGGCTGACCTCGAGACTGGCAAGCAGCTGAACCAATGGGGAACGGTTGAAACTCGTGGATGGGGAAAACTGGCGTTGCGCCATTGCGAAATTTCAGCGGAAACCGTCGATTTTACGGCACTGCCCTCCGTGCCAAGGACGGGCACCCGATCACGTAAACTCGCCGCTTGCCGCGGGATTCGTATAGTGGCAATACCCTAGCTTCCCAAGCTAGTGCCGCGGGTTCGATTCCCGCATCCCGCTCCAGCCCGATGGGCGCAGGGCGCCGTTGACCTGCAAGCCTGGCGCTCGCATGGCAGCAAACGCACGGGCCCGCCACGGGCCAGATGGCAGGCGCAAACTGCGCAACCGTGCGCAGCAACTGGCGCACAGCGCATCGACTGCAAGCGTCCCCAATTGCAGCTACCCGGTGCAACCGCCGCGGTTGCAAATGTGCGAGACTCCCGCTGACACTGCCGCGATGGAGGAATGGATGCGAGTGCAGTTCTGGGGGACACGCGGTTCGATTGCAACGCCCGGACCGGAGACGGTACGTTATGGCGGCAATACCTCCTGCGTCTCCATACGCACCCGGCGCGGAACCCAATTGGTCATCGATGCCGGAACCGGGCTGCGCGCTCTGGGCATTGCGCTGATGACCGAGGGGGAAGAAGGCCGCCGCGGCCATCTGCTGATTGGTCATACCCATTGGGACCATATCCAGGGTTTTCCCTTTTTTGCGCCTTTGTTCGAGGCCGGCCATGAATGGGACGTCTACGCGCCACGGGGTTTCGGCCCCTCGCTGCGCGAGACACTGGCCGGGCAGATGCAATACACCTATTTCCCGGTCAATCTCGACGAGATGGGCGCGACCATCCGTTACCACGACCTGGTCGAAGGCAGCTTCATGATCGACGAGGTCCGGGTGACCGCGCGTTACCTGAACCATCCCGCCCT
>JAGPBF010000353.1 GCA_018063505.1 Rhodoferax sp. | reverse complement strand
GCAGAAACACTCGCCCAGCAAGCCGTAGAGCTGGCTGTAGATGGCGGCCGGCGATGGCGCGCCGGCGCCGGAATCGGTTGCGATCAGCTGGCTCAAAACAGTATCACTCCACGGGCGTTGCGGCCGGCTTGCAGGTCCTCGAAGGCCTGCGGCACCTCGTCGATCGTGTAAGTGCGGCTGATCATCGCGTCCAGATCCAGACGCTTGGCCATATAGAGTTCCAGCAGATTGGGCATGTCCACCTTGAAGTTGGCGTTGCCGTACATGCAGCCGACGACCGTTTTTGCATCGGAGGAAAAGGCGCAGGCATTGAGGGGGAAGCTCTCGGTGTAGCTGCCGATCCCGATGATGCAGACGGTCCCGCCGCGGCGTGTCGCCGCGTAGGCCTGTTCCATGACGGCGGTCTTGCCGGTCACCTCGAAACTGTAGTCCGCACCCCAACCGCCGCTCAATTCCCTGACTGCCGCGACCGGGTCGTCCTTGGCATTCACGGTATGGGTGGCGCCGAAATGCCTGGCGTATTCCAGCTTGGACTCCAGCGGGTCCACCGCGATGATGCGCCTGGCGCCCACCAGCCTGGCGCCCTGGATGGCGGACAGGCCGACACCGCCGCAACCGAATACCACCACGGTGGAGCCGGAGCGCACCCTGGCGGTGCTGGTCACCGCTCCAACGCCGGTCATCACGCCACAGCCCACCAGGGCGGCCTTGTCGAGGGGAATGGCACGATCGATCTTCATCACGCTGATCGCAGGTACCACGGCGAACTCGGCCATGCAGCCCAGCATCGCCATGGCGCCGATTTCCTGCCCGCGCAGGTGCAGGCGGGTGCTGCCATCCAGCATGCGTCCATCGGGCGAGCCCGCGGCACAGAGGTGAGGCTCATGGTGATCGCAGAAATAGCACTGCCCGCAAGCGGGAATGAAAGACAAGGTCACGTGGTCGCCCGCGGCGACCGTGGTCACGCCGGGACCGACCGCTTGCACGACCCCCGCTCCCTCGTGTCCCAGTGCCAGCGGCAGTGGCATCGGCACGACGCCGTGGAGCACCGAAAGATCCGAGTGGCATACCCCGGTCGCGGCCATCCTGATCATCACCTCGCCGGAGCGGGGCGGCTCCAGTGTCACGTCCTCGACGCTCAGTTTTCCGAAGTCAAGGGCCAGCGCTGCTTTCATGGGCGGTACTTCATGGCGGAAGGTTCATCGGTTGCGGGCATTTCGTTTCGCCGGCGCAGGGTCCGGATGGACCAGCATCTGCACCGCAAGTTTTTTCAGCGTGGCGATCTCGTTCACATAGGCGTGGGGGCGGGGACTCATCAGGCGCAGTATCGAAAGTCCCAGCAGAGTCGCGAGAGTGTAATTGCGGGCATTCTCCAGTACGGCCGGGTCCACGCCGAATTCGTTGAAAAACCGGCCCCACATGATTTCGGCCTGGCGATTCGTCAATTGCTCCTGCTGCTGCATCAACCGCGGGTTTGTGCTCACGCGGTTGTAGATGACCAGTTCGTTGAATGCCAGGGCGGCCGGTTCGTTGATGTATTTCCAGGTCACGTCGATCAGGGTGTGCATCCGCTCCGGCAACGTGGGTCCGACGTGTTCCAGTGCGCTTGCGAGATAGTTGAGAAAGACCTCGGCATTGCGTTCGATTACCGCGAGCAGCACCGAATCCTTGTCGCCGAACTGATGGACTATCGCGCCCCAGGTGACGCCCGAGCGGGTGGCGATCCGCGCCGCCGTGGCGTTGTGCAGACCTTCCTCGACGATACAGTCGATCGTCGCATTGATCACTTTTTCCCGTGTCGTCGCGCTACGCTCTTCCTGGGTCCGGCGCTGGACGGTCTTGCGGATTGCCGTTTTCGGTTTGCTCATCTGCTGGCCTGGCATGCCCCGATTGCGGTGGATGGATCGAGTCGCAGCCGCGAGCGCTCCGTCAGCGGGAAAGGCTTGTCGCTACCTTGCGTTGCTGCGCGATCAGCATGCTATACTCGCCAAAAAAACAAAGCAAGCGCATGGGATGTTTGTTACAAGCGAGGAATGTTCGGCGATGCACACTCCGCAGGAACTATTCAACCTGGAAGGCAAGGTTGCGATCGTCACCGGGGGCAGTCGCGGGCTCGGCCGGGCCATCGCGCTGGGTTTCGCGGCTGCCGGTGCCGATATCGTCGTGACCAGCCGCTCCCTTGCTGCCTGCGAAGACGTCGCGAGGGATATAGAGTCCCTGGGACGTCAGGCCCTCGCGGTCGCCTGCGACGTGGCCGACTGGCAGCAACTGGAGCAGTTGGTGGAAACCGTCTACCGGAAATTCGGCCGTTGCGACGTCCTGGTCAACAACGCGGGCGTGACGCAGCTCATGACGCCCCTCACCCGGACCAGCGCGGAGATGTTCGATCAAATCTATGGCGTGAACACCCGTGGCCCCATGCATCTGGCGGCCCTGGTAGCCGAGCGCATGGGCAAGTCCGGCGGTGGCACGATCGTCAATATCGTCACCATGGGCGCATTGCGCTCATGCGGCCATATTGCTCTGTACACCTCGAGCAAGGCCGCCATGGTCGCGCTGACGCGCAGCATGGCTGACGAATGGGCGGCGCTCGGCATACGCGTCAATGCCATTGCGCCGGGGCCGTTCCTGACCGAAATGCTGGCCGATCTTGCCGCGCAGTCCGCCGGTTTCCTCGAGTATTCGGAGGGCGCGACCATGCTCAAACGCGCCGCGCAGCCCGAGGAAATCATCGGACCGGCACTTTTCTTCGCCAGCCAGGCTTCGAGCTATGTGACCGGGCAGACTCTCGCGGTCTGCGGCGGCGCGATCTGATTTTTCCTGGCTTTCGTTTCCGGAGACGGCCCGATGGTGACTCGCGAACAGACTCAGGCAAAGATGGATCTCGTTGCGGCCGGTGCCATGAAGCACACGCCCGAACAGTCCTATACCATC
>JAGPBF010000157.1 GCA_018063505.1 Rhodoferax sp. | reverse complement strand
GAAGCGTTCCGCATTTCTCACAACATCGACTTTTGGAGGTGGGTTTATGGCACATCCTGAAAAAGTGGCAATCGCCAAAATGCCACAGAGAAAACGGCTCGAATAACGCTTCATGTTTCTGGCCTCCAAATTTTTCAGATTTTTCTGGACTTAGACACCATCGATCCGTGAGTCAATGACTTTCAAGACTTCTGAAAAACGATTCGCAGGATTCGGGTGACCACCCCGAGACCCGATCCATCGAGCCCGTGGGGTGTCCCCCCCCTAGTCCGGAATCCCGCACCCGATGCCCCTGCAAGCATATGGCAATCGACAGGCGGGACCAAGTGTTTCTGTGGAGTGGACGAATAGGGCAGCGGCACCGGACGCTGCCACGGGGCGATCTGAGGGCATGGCGGGCCATCGGGGGCGCGGTGGCGGGATTGATCGCCGGTCGTTCCGACAGGTCACCCGCAAGTTACAGCGCGACAGGGTACTCATCGCCTTATGTGGGTACGGATGAGGGTACTAGCCAAAAATGCCACTGCAACCCGCATGAATGCTAGTGGTACGAAAGACACAGCTTCCGCCAGATGCCTCATGAAACCGCCCATGGCCCAATACCTGAGGCAAACTCAGAATCGCCGCATCGACGTCAGTGCACCAGCAGGCGCCAGGCCCCGATCGCCGGCGAACTCAGCACCACAAACGCCACTGTGTGCACGACGACTGTCAGCCAGAACGCGTTGCGAAAGGACGGTTTGGCGGACTTGTGGCGTAACCACTGCTGCGCCAGTAGCGCACCGGGCCAGCCGCCGAGCAAACCCAGCAGCAACAACGTGCTTTCCCGCGTGCGCCAGCCTCCAGAACGCGCAGCGAACTTGTCGGCGGCGTAGGCCAGCAAACAAACGGCACTCAGGATCAGGAATCCGATGCCGACCCAATGCGGCACTTTCCACACCACCGCAACCCCGAAGTACAACACCAGGAACGCCGGCGCCGCAAACAGGCTGGCGCCTGCCCATTGCGTGGGTGCTTTTTGCTTGCGGGGTCGGCCAGCCACTGGCACGGCTTGCACAGCCATGACCTGGCAGGCCCGCTTCTTGCCATTGGGTCCACGTTCCACTTCAAACGACACCCGCTGGTTCAACACCGGCCGCGTGCCACGCGCGCGAAATGCGGATACATGGACAAAGACATCCTGCCCGCCATGCGTTGGCGCGATAAAGCCGAAGCCGCGTTCGTCATTCCAGGATCGCAGGGTGCCTTCGAATCGCATGGGCGGGTGAATCAGGAATGGACGGTGGCGGGAGCCAGGTGGGGCAAGTGCCCTGGATGGTAACAAGTGCGGTGTCGCCTTGATATTGATCAACGATTTTCGGCCGACATGCTCGCAAAATGGTCAATGACGTTACGAATGAAGACGCAAATGACCACTGTAGAGCGCGCCCCCCCAAAGACACGACGAACGAGGACGGCCAACACGTCGCCGCGTCCTCGCAAGGCTTCGTCGGGTGACACTATTGGAGTGACCCAGCCCGGACAGATCAAGCATGTGGTCGCGCGACAAGCGCAGGAGTCGGCCCAGGGTGCCATGGTCGCTGCGGTGCGGGACATTGTGGACAAGGCCAGCAACAAGGGATTGGCGCTCAAGACTCTGCTGCAAGGAAGCTCCCCGGAGGACATCGACGAGGTGCGAAAGCTGCTTCACAGCGGGGAAAATGGCAAGAGCGACGCCAAGTTGGCGGCAGACGACGCACTGGCGCGCGACTGGCGCAGCGGCGCCTATCCTTACAAGAATCTGCTGTCGCGCAAAAGTTACGAAGACCAGAAGTACAGCCTGCAAGTCGAATTGCTCAAACTGCAAGCCTGGGTCAAGGAGACGGGCCAGCGAATCGTCATCCTGTTCGAGGGGCGCGACGCGGCCGGCAAGGGCGGCACCATCAAGCGCGTGATGGAGCACCTGAATCCGCGTGGCGCGCGCGTGGTGGCACTGGAGAAGCCCAGCGACGTCGAACGCGGCCAGTGGTACTTTCAGCGTTATGTTCAGCACCTGCCAACCGCCGGCGAGATCGTGTTGTTCGATCGCTCCTGGTACAACCGCGCTGGCGTCGAGCGGGTGATGGGTTTTTGCACCGATGACGAATACCATGAATTCATGCGCCAGGCTCCTGAATTCGAACGCCAACTGGTGCGCAGTGGTGTACATCTGGTCAAGTTCTGGTTCTCGGTGGGCCGTGATGAACAGCGCCGGCGATTCAAGGAACGCGAATTGCATCCACTCAAGCAATGGAAGCTCAGCCCCGTGGACCTTGCCTCGCTGGACAAGTGGGAGGACTACACCAAAGCCAAGGAAGCGATGTTCTTCGAAACCGACACGGCCGATGCGCCCTGGACGGTGATCAAGTCTGACTGCAAGAAGCGCGCCCGGCTAAATGCCATGCGCTACCTGTTGCACCGACTGCCGTACACCAACAAGGACAGCAGCAACCTCGGAGCGATCGATACCTTGCTGGTCGGTCGCGCCCACGTCGTCTATGAAAAAGGCGAGCGCCCCGGCAGCGCGCTGATCTGATCACCCTGCGCCGCGATTCATCGCGACCGCCGCGTTCGCTGGCAGCAGCGTGCCACTATCGGTGTGATGACACCTTTCATCCCCAGACGCTCAGGCCGGCATCCCTGAGCGCCGCACGCAGGACATCGCCACGGGACACGAATCCCACCACCTGCCCGTCGTCATCAACGACTGGCAGACCCGGCAGGTCTGAATCGAGCAGCGCACCGGCGGCATGTCGGAGATCGGTTTGCGGTGCGACGCTGGGCACCGGTGTGACCATGATGGACTCGACAGCTTGCTCACGCCAGTCATCCCAGGCCTGCTGCTGCGCACTTGGGCCGGGCCATTGCTCAAGCCGGACCAGATCAGCCCGGGTAACCATGCCCACCAGGATGCCGCTTTCGTTGACGACCGGTGCCTGGCCACGGCCGTGGTGCTGCATTTGCTGCCAGGCCTGGTGGATGCTGGTGTCCGCCGGCAAGCTCAACACTGTTCGGCTCATCACATCGGAAACCGCCTGGTCATACCAGCCGTGTTGCGCCGGAGTCTGCTGCGTTGTCGCGTAGGCGGCGATCGCCGAACGCTGCTGGGTTGTTACCGTCGGAGCGCCGTATTCAACGGCCTCGCGCACGGCACTGTCATGGCCGTCGCGTGCAATGGGCTCCAGCGCACGGGTACGGTCCGACGCACGCACCTTGTCGATCTGGCGCATCTGGTCCAGCGTGCCGCGAAACAGGCGTCCCGTCGAACCGTATACCGAGAACATGCCCACGCCCCCCCAGAGTTGCCGGGCCACTATACCGCGGACAAGCTCGGGCGGGCAACGCGGCTCAGCCTGACGCGGACTCGGCCAGGAACAGGCTTTGCAGGTCGTTGAGAAAATCGAATCCGCGCTCGGTCGGCCAGACCCGCGCAAGATCTCGGCCGATCAGGCCTTTGCGCTCAGCCTCGTCGAGCACCTTCGCGATGGCACTCAGCGGCAGGCCGGTACGCTCGGCGAAATACGCCAGTTCAAAACCGTCCTTCAGGCGCAGCGCATTGAGCATGAACTCGAACGGAAGATCCGCACGAGCCACCTCCTGGTGGCTGGCAATGCAGTCGCCGGCACGGGCCTTTTCCATATAAAGCCTGGGCTCCCGATGGCGCACCTGGCGCACGACACGGTGCGCAAAACTGAGCTTGCTGTGGGCCCCGGCGCCAATGCCCAGGTAATCGCCAAACTGCCAGTAGTTGAGGTTGTGCCAGCAACGGTGACCGGGTTTGGCATACGCCGATACTTCGTAGCGCTCCATGCCTTGCGCGCCTGTCGCAGCCGTCACCAGATCGAGCATTTCGTACGCGGTGTCCTGGTCAGGCACCACCGGCGGGAACTTCGCGAAGTAGGTGTTGGGCTCGATCGTCAGATGGTAGATGCTGATATGCGGGCTGCCCAACGCCAATGCCGTCGACAGGTCTTCACGCAGGCCTTCCATTGTCTGTCCGGGCAAGGCATACATCAGGTCGAGGTTGAATGTGTCGAATGCCTGCGCCGCCTCTTCAACGGCGGCCAGCGCCTGTGCGCGATCATGCACGCGGCCCAGTGCCTTCAGGTGCGTGTCGTTGAAACTTTGCACCCCCACCGACAACCGTGTCACACCGGCACCGCGAAAGGCCCGAAAACGATCGCGCTCGAAGGTGCCTGGATTGGCTTCAAGCGTGATCTCGCATGCCGGTGACAGACGCAGCCGGGCGCGGATGTCGGCCAGCAGGCGATCGATCGCCTCGGGTGAGAACAGGCTGGGCGTGCCACCTCCGATGAAGATGCTGTGCACCGTGCGGCCCCATACCAGCGCCAGCGCCGCGTCGAGGTCGGCCACCAGCGCATCGAGATATTGTTGCTCTGGCAGGCCTGTGGTGGCAATTTCATGGGAATTGAAATCGCAATACGGGCACTTCTTCAGGCACCATGGCAGATGCACATACAGCGAGAGCGGCGGCAAGGCGGTCAGTTGCAGGCTGCCCGGCCGCATCAAATGCATGACGTCAGGATTCGCCATGGCTCAGACCCAACGCTCCCGGATCAGTTCGACCATCTGGCGTGCCGCGCGGCCACGATGGCTGTTCGCGTTTTTGACGGCTATCGGCAACTGCGCAAAAGTCTGGCCGAATTCCGGCAGCCACATGACAGGGTCGAAACCGAAGCCGTTTGTACCCGCGGGTTCTCGTGCAATTTCACCCACCGCGCGGCCCGACGCGATCAAGGGCTCCGGATCGGACGCGCTGCGCACCGCGACCAGGGTCGATACCAAGGCCGCACGCCGATTGGTCTGCGCCTGCATCTGTTCGAGCAAGGCGCGCACGTTGTTGTCGTCACCTTTCGGGTAGCCGAACTGCGTCGCGTAGAACGCGGTGTCCACGCCCGGCAAGCCACCGAAGGCGTCCACACACAGGCCTGCGTCATCGGCAATCGCCGGCAGGCCGGTAAACGCGGATGCGTTGCGGGCCTTGGCCAATGCGTTCTCGACGAAGGTGCGAAACGGCTCCGGCGCCTCCGGCACCCCCAGATCAGCCTGGCATACGAGCTGGTAACCCAGCGGCGCAAACATGGCTTGCAACTCGGCGAGCTTGCCGCGGTTGTTCGATGCCAGCACGATGCGGGGGCCGATGCCACTCGCTTGGCTGACAGGGCCTGGTGCAGACGAGATGCTCACGCGGCAAGGCTTTTGCGTTGAAGGTCCATCAGTTCGACGATGCCTTGTTCGGCCAGCGCCAGCATCGCGTCCATCTCCTTGCGCGAAAACGCCGCGCCCTCGGCCGTACCCTGGACTTCGACGAAATGGCCGGCGCCGGTCATGACGACATTCATGTCGGTGTCGCACGTTGAATCCTCGTTGTAGTCCAGGTCCAGCAGCGGCACACCGCGCAACATGCCCACCGATATGGCCGCCACCGGCGCCGTGATCGGCGACGATGCGAGCTTGCCCGAGGCGAGCAGGCGTGATACCGCATCGTGTGCGGCGACGTAGGCGCCGGTGATGCTGGCGGTGCGGGTTCCGCCATCGGCCTGCAACACGTCGCAATCGAGCTGGATGGTGCGTTCACCGAGAGCTTTGAGGTCGAACACTGCGCGCAGGGAACGGCCGATCAGACGCTGAATCTCCTGGGTACGGCCACTTTGCTTGCCACGTGCGGCCTCGCGGTCGCTTCGTGTGTGCGTGGATCGCGGCAACATGCCGTATTCGGCCGTCACCCAGCCCTCGCCGCTGCCACGCTTGTGGCCCGGCACTTTCTCTTCAACCGAGGCGGTGCACAACACACGGGTCGCGCCAAACTCGACCAGCACCGAGCCTTCCGCGTGAATCGTGAAGCCACGGGTCAGGCGCACGGGGCGCAATTGTCCAGCGGCGCGATTGCCACTGCGTTCGATGTCAGTCATGGTGAATATCCTGAATTGGGGGTGGCCTCAAGCCACCCAGGGGTATCAGCGCCGTCTGGCGGCAGTGCGCCGGATGGCTTCATTGATTTCGGCAATCGAGCGTTCGATCGCCGCGTCGTCCAGGTCGTCTTCGTCGGCTTCCAGTCCGCCTGACTGGACAGTACTGGCGAAGGCACCGTCATTCATGTCCTCGGTTGACACATCGTCCTTGGTCGGCGCGAAATCGTCCGGGGTTTCCCACTCCATGGCGATGACCGTGACATTGTCGCTGGTCGCTCCGGCGCGTTGCAAGGCCATCTCGACCATGCCGGGAACGGCATCGCCCACGGCACCCGCGCCCATCTGCTGGACGATCTCGTCGTCCGACAAGGTGCCCCAAAGGCCGTCGGAACACAACATGAGCTTGTCGCCCTGCTGCAAGGGCACCGGACCAGCCATGTCGAACACCGGCTTGGCAGGCGAGCCCAGGCAGGTGAAAAGGATGTTGCGGTTGGTGTGCTCTGACATGCGTGTGGGCACGTGGTTCTTGGGTGGCTGCTCGAGGTAGGAGTGGTCTCGCGTGCGTACGACCAGCTTGCCGTTGCGCACCAGGTACAGGCGCGAGTCGCCACAATGCGCCCAGGTCGCCGTGCCGTTCTGCACCACCGCCGCCACCACCGTCGTGCGCGGCGTGTCGAGCATGCCCTTCTCGATGGCATACCGGATGATCTGCCGGTGGGCGGCCATAACGGCGGATGTCAGGAAGGCCGGCACATCCTCGATCGTGGGATTGGCCTGCTTCTGGTACAGCGCCGAAATCGCCTCCAATGCGAGCTGGGCCGCGACCTCGCCCTCCGGATGCCCACCCATACCATCGGCCAACAGCAGAATGCTGGAGTCGCGGGTGTAGCTGTAGCCCATACGGTCTTCGTTGAGCTGGCGACCGCCCTTGCGGCTGACCTGGAATACAGAGAATTTCATTTCGGTTTGACCACGGAACTGGCCATCGCTTTGGTGTTCTTCTTGGTATCAGTGACCATCGTGTCAAACTGCAGGCGAACCTTCTCGGCAACCGACAGCTTGGTGTAGCGGCGCTCACCTTCGCGACTGAGTTCCTTCTGCAACGCAAACACCGACTGCGGTCTCGACAGCGGGTCGAGCGCCATGCACCACTCGACCACCTCGATCAGGTTGTCCGAATAGATGCCGCGCAGCCGCGTCAGTGCGGTGGCAATGCGGTCTTTTTCCAGTCGCTGCGGCGCTTCGTTGGGTGGGTAACCCTGCATGCAGGCATACATGCAGGCGCCAATCGCATAGATGTCGGTCCAAGGCCCCATCGAGGAGTCGCGCCGATACATCTCGGGGGCGGCAAAGCCGGGGGTGTACATCGGGCGGATGAAGTTGCCTTCCTTGCTCAGTACCTCGCGCGCAGCGCCGAAATCGATCAGCACCGACTTGTTGTCGTCTGTGATGAAAATGTTGGCGGGCTTGATGTCCAGATGCAGCATCTTGTGCTGATGCACGATGCGCAGCCCACGCAGAATCTCGTCAAACAGCGAACGAATGGTCGACTCGCGGAACACCTTTTGCTGCTTCTGGTCGCGTGCGGTGATGATGAAATCCTGCAAGGCTGCGCCTTCCAGGTAGTTCATCACCATATAGACGGTTTCGTTCTCGCGAAAGAAATTCATCACGCTGACAACCGAGGGATGCGATATCTGGGCCAGCGCGCGGCCTTCCTCGAAAAAGCTTTTCAGGCCAAGGCGGTACAGCGACAACTTCTCGGCCGGCACCTCGGGCGCCAACTCTCCGGCGGCACGCGAGGCCAGCGAGGCAGGGAGGTATTCCTTGACCGCGATCTGCTGGCCATCGCCATCGAGCGCAAGGTAGACCACGCCGAAACCGCCCGCAGCAAGTTTGCGGATAATGCGGTAACCGCCAATCACGGTATCCGGTGGCAACGCAGCGGGTTTGACCTTGGACATACCAAAAAAAGGGGTTCTGAACTGAGCCTGGACCCGAGCCGCCGGCAACACCGACGGACCCCATCAAAGAACGACAGGAGCAGGTAATTCGATGCCAGTTTACAGTATGACCGGCTATGCCGCGGGCCAAGGCAGCAGCGCTGCGCCACCACCCTCGGCCGAGGCAAAAGGCCCCACCGGTAGCTGGCTGGGCATTGAAATCCGCTCGGTCAACAGCCGGTTTCTCGATCTGTCGTTCAGGCTGCCGGAGGAATTGCGTCAGTACGAGCCCAGGTTGCGCGACATGTTGTCGGCCCAACTCAAACGCGGCAAGGTCGAAGTCCGTGCAACCGTCGAATCCGGGTCTGCCACGCTGGTTGTCGAGCCCTCGGCCCGGCTGCTGCAACGCCTGGGGTCGGTGCACGACAACATCAAGGCTTGGCTGCCCGACATCCAGCCCCTGGGGGTGGCGGACGTATTGCGACTGGCGTCGACCGAACAGTCGGGTCCCCGCGACTGGGGCCCGGAACTGACCACGCTGGCCGAGAAAATCTTGCGCGAACTGCTGCAGGCGCGCAAGCGCGAAGGCGCAAAGCTGGCGACTGCGCTGACCGGGAAGATCGAAGATATCCGGGCCCTGACCCGGCAGGCGACGCCGCTGATTCCCAAACTGGTGGCAGCGCAGCGCCAGCGTTTCCTGGAACGCTGGAACGAGGCCATGGCCGCAACGCAGGGCACGTCGCCATCGGCCCCCGAAGCAGCCCAGGATCGCGCCTTGTCGGAAGCGACCGCCTTTGCGATCCGGATCGACGTGGCAGAAGAAATCACCCGCCTGGATGCGCACCTCGACGAGATCGAACGCCTGATCGGCAAGGGTGGCGAGATCGGCAAACGGCTGGACTTCCTGATCCAGGAACTGCACCGCGAGGCCAATACGCTGGGCTCGAAATCTGCGGCGCTCGAACTGACCCATGTATCGGTCGACATGAAGGTTTTGATCGAGCAGATGCGCGAGCAGGTGCAGAACATAGAATAAAGACCCGCTGGCAGGGCAGGACTGCGCCCAGCCAGCGACACAATAGCACCAGCAACTTCATGGACTATCCTGGAAACCTGTTTGTCGTAGCGGCGCCCAGTGGCGCCGGCAAGTCGAGCCTGGTCAAGGCGTTGTTGGAGCTTGACTCACACGTCAAACCGTCGATCTCCCATACGACCCGGGCGCCCCGTGGCCAGGAAAAAGACGGCCGGGAATATTTTTTCGTGTCGAACGAAGAGTTCGACGCCATCATCAAGAGCAATGGTTTTGTGGAATGGGCCGCCGTCCACGGCCATCGGTATGGAACCTCGCGCCAGGCCATCGCGCAGTTGATGGACCAGGGCTCTGACGTGGTGCTGGAGATCGATTTCCAGGGGGCGCTGTCGATCAAGAAGGTGTTTGCCAATGCGGTGTCGATCTTCATCTTGCCGCCAAGCCTGGAAGAGTTGCGCGCGCGGCTGGAACGGCGCGGCGAGGACGCCAGCGAAACCATCGACCTGCGCATGCGCAACGCCGGAACGGAAATGGCGCAGGTGCGCCACTTTGACTTCGTTATAATCAACGACTCTTTTGACCGCGCACTGTTTGACCTCAAGTCCATCGTGCATGCGCAGCGGCTCAAGTTAGCGGTCCAACGCCGCGCCCGCGCAGGGACTTTCAGTGCGTTGAACATTCCCTAGCGCTCACCAGCATCCCGGAGAAATCATGGCCCGTATCACTGTCGAAGACTGCCTCGCCCAGATCCCAAACCGCTTTCAGCTGGTTTTGGCGGCCACCTATCGCGCCCGCATGCTCAGCCAGGGCCATGCGCCCAAGATTGAGAGCAAGAACAAGCCGGGCGTGACGGCTCTGCGTGAAATAGCCGCCGGCAAGATCGGCCTGGAAATGCTCAAGAAGGTCCCCATCTGACACCGGCTTCATCCCCGGCATAGTGGCACCGCTGACGGTGCCATTTTTTTTGGGCGCAGCGGCTTTGACCACGCGCGCTATATTCAAGGGGTGAGCAACTTCCTTGATCTGCCCGCGGCACCCGCCAAACGGTCCCGCAAACCGCGCGGCGGCGCCAGCGCCATGAGTCCGGCCGCGGCCAATGCGGCTGCGGCCAGTTTTGCTGCGCTCACGTCCCGACTCGACTACCTGGTTGCGGCTGATGTCGAAAAGGTTCGCCAGGCCTACAAGTTTGCCGACGAAGCGCATCTGGGGCAGATTCGCAATAGCGGCGAGCCTTACATCACACACCCGATCGCGGTCGCCGCGCA
>JAGPBF010000156.1 GCA_018063505.1 Rhodoferax sp. | reverse complement strand
GGCCTTCGGCATGAGCCGTTTGGGCGTGACACTCCGCATCGTGTTGCCCAGCGCCTTGCGCCGCACACTGCCGGCCTACAGCAACGAGGTGGTGATGATGCTGCACAGCACCAGCCTGGCCAGTGCCGTGCCGGGCCTGCTCGACATCACCGCGGCGGCCAGCCGCATCTACTCTGATTTCTACCTGCCGTTCGAGGCCTACCTGGCCGCAGCGGCCTTGTACCTGATCGGCACCTTCTGCCTGATCGGGATGTTCAAGCTGGCCGAGCGCCAATTCCTGGCGCATCTGGCACCACGCCGGAACTGAGCCGAACCACTGCCACGAGCCGTCCCCCATGCGCCGTATCGACCACTTGCTGGAACACCCGAGCCTGGGCCGCCAGACCCAGGTCAGCAGCCTGCATTTCGGCCAGCCCGGCGCAGCGCCCAAGGCCTATATTCAAGCCAGCCTGCACGCGGAGGAACTGCCCGGCATGCTGGCTGCCTTTCATCTGCGTGCGCTGCTTGCGGCCGCCGAGGAACAGGGCCGGATGCTTGGCGAAGTGGTGCTGGTGCCGGTCGCCAACCCGATCGGGCTGGCGCAGCGACTCGACCACAAGAGCATGGGCCGCTTCGAATTGGGCAGCTCGGAGAACTTCAACCGCAACTATCCCGATCTGGCGGCGGCGATCTACCCGCAGGTCAAGGATCTGCTGGGCGCGGACAGTGCCGACAACGTGGCGATCGTACGCAACGCATTACGCGCGCACCTGGTGCAGTGGCAACCGGCCAATGCCTTGCAAAGCCTGCGCAAGACGCTGGTCTCGCTGGCGATCGATGCCGACCTGGTGCTCGACCTGCATTGCGACTGCGAAGCCGTGCTGCACATCTATACCGAGACACCGTGCTGGCCACGGCTGGAACCGCTGACACGCCTGCTGGGCGCGCGCGCGGTGTTGCTGGCCCAGGACGCCGGCGGCGTGTCGTTCGACGAGTGTTTCTCCGGCCTGTGGTGGAAGTTGTCCAGGCAGATCGCGCGCGACGGAAATACCCACCCGCTGCCGCAGGCCTGTGCCAGCGCGACGGTCGAGTTGCGCAGCGAGGCCGAGGTCTCGCACGCGCTCGGGCAGGCCGACGCGGCGGCGATCTTCGGGTTTCTGCAGTACGAGGGCATCGTTCATGGCGACGACATGCCGCATCTGCCGCCAGCCCTGTGTGTCGCCACGCCGCTGGCCGGCTCGCAAACCGTCAAGGCGCCGGTAGCCGGCCTGCTGGTGTTCAGTGCCGTACCAGGCGATAACTTGCGCATGGGCGACGCGGTCGCCCAGATCATCGATCCGATTGCCAATACCACCCATACCGTGCGCGCCGAGGTCGACGGCCTGATGTATGCCCGTACCGACGATCGTTATGTGCTTCCCAATGACGACATCGCCAACGTCGCGGGCAGCGTGCCGTTTCGCACCGGCAGCCTGCTGGGCGCCTGATGCAGCGCGCGCACCTATTTTCCGACCGAGTTGCCGACCATGAATGACAAGACCCTGAAACTGCAGGCCATCGACATCCACAAGAAGTTCGGCGCCAACGAAGTTCTCAAGGGTGTGTCGCTCCAGGCCCACGGCGGCGACGTGATCAGCATCATCGGAAGTTCGGGTTCGGGCAAGAGCACCTTCCTGCGCTGCATCAATCTGCTGGAGAAGCCCAACCAGGGCCGCATCATCGTGGCCGGTGAAGAGCTGCGCCTGGTGCCCGACAAGTCCGGCCAGCTGCATGCGGCAGACGCCCGGCAATTGCAGAGCATACGCACCAAACTGGCCATGGTGTTCCAGCATTTCAACCTGTGGGCCCACCTGACGGTGCTGCAGAACATCATCGAGGCGCCGGTGCACGTGATGAAGGTGCCGCGCGACGAAGCTGTTCAAACCGCGCGCAAGTACCTGGCGCTGGTCGACCTGCCCAACATGGAAGACCGGTATCCGGCCCACATGAGCGGCGGACAGCAGCAACGCGTGGCGATTGCCCGTTCGCTGGCGATGGAGCCCGAGGTGATGCTGTTCGACGAGCCCACCAGCGCGCTCGACCCGGAACTGGTGACCGAGGTTCTGAAGGTGATGCGCACACTGGCCGAGGAAGGCCGCACCATGGTGGTGGTGACGCACGAGATGGGATTTGCCCGCGACGTGGCCAATCACCTGATCTTCCTGCACCAGGGGCGCATCGAGGAAGAAGGGGTTCCGGCCGACGTGTTGACCAACCCCAAGAGCGAACGGCTCGGCCAGTTCCTCTCGGGCAGCCTCAAGTAGCGCCGGGCAGCGGCGGCAGGCCTGTATGTCCGTAGGCGGCGCCACCCCACCGGCGGCCCTGGACGCACTGCACCTGTGGGCGCCGGTGGTTTGGCTGCGGGTGAATCCCTACGCCTATCCCACGCTCGAAACCTTGCACATCATCGGCCTGGCGCTGGTGTTCGGCACGCTCTGGGTCGTCGACCTGGCCATTCTTGGCTGGTTGCGTGGCATCGATCTGCAGCAACTGTTGCGCCGCGTATTGCCCTGGACGCTGCTCGGTTTCGCGCTGGCCACCGCATCCGGGCTGACGATGTTCACAAGCAATGTGGGGGATTTCATTGCCAACCCCGCATTCGTTCTCAAAATGGGATTATTGTTTGTTGCCGGCACGAACGCCGCAGTGCTGCATGCCCGCGGCCCTATCGCGCCGGCCAACCGCAGGACGCGTCTGCAGGCCGCACTGTCCATCCTGATCTGGATTGCCGTGATCGCCTGTGGCCGCTGGATTGCCTATGTCTGACCAAAGGACCCCATGCAACGTCGCCACATTGTTTTGACCGGCCCGGCACTGGCCCTCGCCGGCTGGCATACCCCCAGCCTTGCGCACCATGGCTGGTCGAGTTTCGACGAGTCCAAGCCACTGTACCTCGGTGGCAAGGTGAAGGCCGTCAAGTGGCAAAACCCGCATGCAGAAATCGTGATCACCGTTGCCGCCGATGCAACGTTGCCAGCGAATCTGGCCAGCCTCGCGGCACCGGCACAGTCGGGCAATGTCGACGGCTCCAGGGTGCTGGCGGGCGCCAGACTGCCCCATCGCCGCGGCGACTGGACGATCGAGTTGTCGCCGATGACCCGCATCCATGCCTGGAAGGTGCCGCAACCCAAGGTCGGCGATACCGTGGCAGCTGTGGCATACAGCTTCGCGGATGAAAAAGGCGAAATGTTCGCACGGGTCGAATTTCTGATCATCGGCCAGCAGCTGTACGGACTGCGCTCGAACCCGGCCTGAGCCGGCAGCAGGACCAGCCACCAGGCGCCTGCAGCGCACGCGCCCAGGCAAGCGGGCTCAGATCCAGTACTTGGCGCGCACCAGTACGTCGCGCGGGCCTGCCGGTGTCTCCACCACCAGCGTGCTACCCGGATCCCAATATGCCGCCTCGACCATCGCAATGCCGATGTTGCTCTTGAATGCCGGCGAATACGCAGCCGAGCCGATCTGGCCGGCCGGCTTGCCTTTGACCGTCAGCGGCCAGGCTTCGGTGCACGCCGGCAGCGGATCGCCCGAAATCTCGACCGGCCGCAGCTGGCGCTCGGGCACCTGCTTGTGCAGCAAGGCCTCGCGCGCACGGCATGTCGGCACCGCGTCGAGTTGCACGTATTTCCCCAGGTCGGCTTCGAACGGGGTGTTCTCCAGCGTCACGTCGTTGCCGTAACTCAGCAGCCCGGCCTCGATGCGCTCGATGCCGTTGGGGCAGCCGGCGCGGATATCCAGGTCTTCACCGGCTTCCATGATGTGGTCCCACAAGGCCGGGCCGTGCTGGGCACCATCGACGTAGATCTCGAACCCGCCCTGGCGCGACCAGCCAGAGCGCGCGATCACCATGTCCTGGCCCTGGAACTCGATGGTCTTGTGGCGGAAGAACTTTGTCTCGCGGATCGCCTGGCCGAACAGCCGCTCGACCAGCACATCGGCCTTGGGACCCTGGATCGCCAGCGGCGAGATGTCGGGCTCCGACACCTGCACATCCATGCCAAAACCGCCGGCCAGTCCCTTGTAGTAATACATCAGGTCGCTGTCGGCGATCGATACCCAGAACCGGTCTGCGGCCAGCTTGAGCACGATCGGGTCGTTGATCATGCCGCCGTTGACATCGACGATCGGCACGTAATAACACTGGTCGTTCTTCATGCGCGTGATGTCGCGCGGGCTGGTCATCTGCAGCAGCCGCTCGGCGTCGGGGCCGCGCAGTTCGATCTGGCGTTCGCAGGCCACGTCCCATAACTGCACCGCAGTCTTGAGGTGGTGGCAGTCCTCCTCGACCGAGCGGAACACCGCCGGCAGCAGCATATGGTTGTAGACGGTATAGGCCTTGACGCCGGCGGCAGTGACGCGCTCGGTGAACGGCGTGCGGCGCACGCGCCGGGAACGGGCAAGAACAGGATGTGTCATGAAGGTCCCAGCATGAACAAAAGCCACAAAACCCGGCTGCTCCGCGTACACGCACCCGAGCGTGCCAAACACCGCTTGCCGGCTGTCTGCGGATTGTATGGAGGCGCTGGCGCCGGCCAGCAGCAAAAGCGTCACCGCAATGTCAATTCAGCCCCCTATACTTCCGCCATGTCATCGATCCGACTCGAAAACGTCACCAAACACTGGGGCAACACCAAGGCCCTCGATGGCATCACGCTGGATATCGAACCGGGCAGCTTCTGCGTGCTGCTCGGCCCATCGGGCTGCGGCAAGTCCACCACCTTGCGCATCATCGCAGGGCTGGAGGCCGCCAGTGGCGGCCGCGTGGTGGTCGAAGGCCGCGATGTCACCGACCTGCCACCGGCGCAGCGCGGCATCTCCATGGTGTTCCAGAATTACGCGCTATTTCCGCACCTGAGCGTGGCCGACAACATCGGCTTCGGCCTGTCGGTGCGCAAGGTGCCCAAGGCCGAAGCGGCGCGGCGTCTACAGGAAACCGCCGAACTGCTGGGGTTGGACAAACTGCTTGCGCGCAAGCCATCCGAACTCTCCGGCGGCCAGCAGCAACGCGTGGCGCTGGGCCGCGCGCTGGTGGCGCAATCGAAGATCTGCCTGATGGACGAGCCGCTGTCCAACCTGGACGCGCAGCTGCGCCAGGAGATGCGCCACGAATTGCGCGAACTTCAATTGCGCCTGGGCCTGACCGTGGTCTACGTGACCCACGACCAGGCCGAGGCCATGAGCATGGCCGACCAGGTGGTGCTGCTCAACAAGGGCCGCATCGAGCAGGCCGCCGCGCCGCGCCAGATGTACTCGCGCCCGGCCACCACGTTTGCGGCACGTTTCATCGGCACCCCGGCCATGAACCTGCTGCGGCTGGAAAACGGACGTATCGCCGGCAGCGACATTGCGGTGGGCGGCAGCGGCACGACCCTGGGCGTGCGCCCGGAGGCCATCACGCTGGGCGGCTCGGTACCGGCGCAGGTGCGCAGCCTGGAGTACCTGGGTTCAGACCTGGTGCTGCGCTGCGCCGTCGGCGACGAACTGGTCACGGTACGGGCGGACGGCCGAAGCGAACTGGCCGAAGGTGCGCAGGTCATGCTGCAGTGGACCGCGCAGGAGCAACACTTTTTCGACAGCCTGGGCAGTCGCGCTGCCTGAAACCCCGCGGCAGTTCACTGCCCTATCCCCCAACCACCAGGAGAACACACGCATGCAACGCAAGTCTTTCAACCGGTTACTGGCCGCCACCGCCATTGCCGCCGCCACCCTGCCATTTGGCGCGCAGGCGCAGGCGCAGACCGAGATTTCCTTCTTCTACCCGGTAGCCGTCGGTGGCGCGATCGCGACCTATATCGACAACCTGGCCGCCGACTTCACCAAGGAAAACCCGGGTATCAAGGTCACGCCGATCTATGCCGGCAGCTACCAGGACACCATCGTCAAGGCACTGACCGCCCACAAGGCCGGCACGCCACCGGTCACCTCGGTGTTGCTGTCGACCGACATGTTCACGCTGATCGACGAAGACGCCATCATCCCGATCGACGGCTTCGTCAAGACCGCCGACGACAAGGCCTGGATGAACGGCTTCTACAAGGCCTTCATGCTCAACAGCCAGACCGGTGGCAAGACCTGGGGCATTCCGTTCCAGCGCTCGACCATCGTGATGTACTACAACAAGGAATCGTTCAAGGCTGCCGGCCTGGACCCGAACAAGCCACCGACGACCTGGGCCCAGATGGCCGAATACGCCAAGAAGCTGACCGTCAAGGACAGCTCGGGCAAGGTCAGCCAGTACGGCGTCCAGATCCCGTCCAGCGGCTTCCCGTACTGGTTGTTCCAGGCGCTGGCGATCGAGAACGATGTGGTGATGGCCAACGACGCTGGCAATGCCGTCAAGTTCGACGACCCGAAGGTGATCGAGGCGCTGCAGTACTGGGTCGACCTGGCCAAGAGCGGGGTGCATCCGCAAGGCATTGTGGAATGGGGAACGACACCCAAGGACTTCTTCGAAAAGAAAGTCGCCATGATGTGGACCACCACCGGCAACCTGACCAACGTGCGCAACAACGCCAAGTTCGACTTCGGCGTGGCCATGTTGCCTGCCAACAAGCGCAAGGGCTCGCCCACCGGCGGCGGCAACTTCTATATCTTCAAGAAGTCGACGCCGGCCCAGCAGGAGGCCGCGTTCAAGTTCATCAAATGGGTGACGCAACCTGAACGCGCCGCGCGCTGGAGCATCGAGACCGGTTACGTGGCCACGTCCAGCGCCGCTTATGACACCGAACCACTGCGCAAGTACGGCGCCGAGTTTCCGCCCGCGCTGGTGGCGCGTGACCAGTTGCCGTTTGCGCTGTCGGAGTTTTCGACGCACGACAACCAGCGCGTGACCAAGGCCTTGAACGACGGCCTGCAGGCCGCACTGACCGGCGCCAAGAGCCCGACCGCCGCGATGCAGGACGCGCAGAAGGAAGCCGATCGCATCCTGCGCAGCTACAAGTAGAGCCAGTCCGGCTGCCGTGAACGGCGCCGGTGCGCGCGAACGCACCGACGCCGACGCCTGTTGAATTTTTCGATCCGAACCCTGGCCTTCACCTGTCCCGTGTCTGCTCCATCCTCCGGCATGAAAGCCCTTCATGCGTATCTGTTGCTGCTGCCGGCCTTCGTGCTGCTGGTCGCCTTCACGCATTACCCGGCCGTTGCCACGTTGATCGACAGCCTGTACTCCACGCCCAAGGGATCGCGACCCGGGGTCTGGGTCGGGCTGGAGAACTATGCGCTGATGGTCGACGACCCGGTATTCTGGAAGGCTGCCACCAACAACCTGTGGTTCGCGCTGGCGACGATCCCGCTGTCGATCGGGCTGGCGCTGCTGATGGCCTTGTGGGTCAACGAGCGCATGACGGGGCGCGGCTTTCTGCGCATGGCCTACTTCACACCCACCGTGTTGCCGATGATTGCGGTGGCCAATATCTGGCTGTTTTTCTACACACCCTCGTATGGCCTGCTCGAGCAGAT
This sequence comes from Rhodoferax sp., assembly GCA_018063505.1. GTDB lineage: Bacteria > Pseudomonadota > Gammaproteobacteria > Burkholderiales > Burkholderiaceae_C > CAISIP01. Next base: position 2,744 of record JAGPBF010000156.1, on the reverse strand, counting down.
CACCGGATTCTTCGGCCTGCCCTCGCACAACTGGCTGGGCGACCAGCGCACCGCACTGGGCGCCGTCACTGTGGTGGCGGTCTGGAAGGAAGCCGGTTTCTTCATGATCTTCTACCTGGCCGCATTGCAGAGCCTGAACCCCAGTCTGCGCGAGGCGGCCGCGATCGAAGGCGCGTCACGCTGGTACTTCTTTCGGCGTGTGCAATGGCCGCTGCTGATGCCCACCACGCTGTTCGTGATCGTCAATGCCGTGATCAACGCGGTGCGCATGGTGGACCACATCATCGTGCTCACGCGCGGCGGGCCCGACAACGCGTCGACGCTGCTGCTGTATTACCTGTACGAAGTGGGCTTCAAGTTCTGGGACACCGCATACGCTGCGGCGCTGACCGTGGTGTTGCTGGCCGTGCTGGCGAGCGTGGCGCTGATCCAGTTCTTCGTGCTCGATCGCAAGGTGCACTACAAATGACGCGCCGGGCCGTCCCCAAGTTTCATGGCGCTGCGGCGCACGGTGCGGAGGTCTCCGCGTGACCAAGCGCAGCGCCCCCACCCGCCTGGTCTACAACGACCCCACCTGGCTCGACACACTGGCCGCCTGGTTGCTGGCGCTGATGTGGATCCTGCCGCTGGCCTACGCGGTCTGGACCGCGTTTCACCCGCCGGCCTATTCGACCCGCTTCGAGCTGCTGGCGCCGCTGACGCTGAACAACTTTGCCCGTGCCTGGGAGGCTGCACCATTCGCCCAGTATTTCCTCAACACCATCCTGCTGGTGGCGATGATCCTGGCCAGCCAGCTGGTGCTCAGCACGCTGGCCGCCTACGCGTTTGCGCGCTACCATTTCCGCGGCAAGAACGTGCTGTTCGCACTGGTGCTGGTGCAGCTGATGATCATGCCCGACATCCTGCTGGTGGCCAACTACAAGACCATGGCGGCACTCGGCCTGGTCGACACGCTGCTGGCCATCGGGTTGCCATACTTCGCCTCGGCATTCGCGATCTTCCTGCTGCGCCAGACCTTCATGGGTATACCGAAGGAGCTCGACGAAGCCGCCCGCGTGGAAGGCGCCAGTGCGATGCAGATCCTGTGGCGCATCTACATCCCGCTGGCCCGGCCGGTCTACACCGCGTTTGCACTGGTGTCGGTCAGTTTCCACTGGAACAATTTCCTGTGGCCGCTGATCATCACCAACAGCGTCGCCGCGCGCCCGCTGACGGTGGGCCTGCAGGTGTTCTCGTCCACCGATCAGGGTGTCGATTGGTCTGTGATTACCGCCGCCACACTGATGACCTCGGCACCGCTGCTGGTTGGTTTTCTGCTGTTCCAACGCCAGTTCGTGCAGAGCTTCATGCGGGCGGGGATCAAGTGACGGATGGGTGTATTTGGATATGAGACGGGAACCGATCGCCAACGAGATCCTTGGTGCTGATCTTCGTCGAAACAATTGAAGAACTCAACCGGACCAAGCCGGGGTCGTCATGTTGAATTCGAGGCCATTTCATTCGGCACCGCGGATTGCGATTCCGTGGCTATGAGAGAAAGCGCACCATGGGTCTCATTGCAGCTTTCGGTTTCATCATCTGCTTCGGCGTTCTGTTTGACATCAGCCGCCGCTGTGCGACATGGGCGACAAGACTGGCGAATGTCGAAAGCCCGTCAACCCGTCGCCGCCTTTTCGCATCAACGTTCTTGTCGGTAGCCGTGTTGGGCTGGCTGATTCCGAACTTCGGCAATATTCGCGACCAATGGGAAATGAACAAGGTGTCCGCCGACTGCGGTTGGAAGGAATACAAACGCGTCGAGCAAGTCGATGGCGCCTACTTCGAAGACACTCCTGGCAATCCGCCTGGTTGACTCGAAAGAGGTGCTGACAAGCGAAGTGGCCAATCCGATTCAGCGGATGAATTCGGAAGAATGGACGCAAGTCTCCCATGACCGGATACGAAATGACAATTGTCAACAAATGATCTTTGTCGAGCATCCTGGATCGAGTTTCTATTCCTTCTCGCACGACCCTACTGCACGTAACAAGGCATATCGCCGGGGCAGCATTCGGCTCTGCGAATCTTCTGAAATCTGGTTTGCCTCCAACGCTGACGGCTCCGATGGCTCCGATGGCTCCGATGGCTCAAAAATGATCATCGAGAAATATTCACAGGCTGGTGACTTGATCTACAAAGCCCGATTCACCAAACCAGAACCGACTGGCGACAGTTATGGTTCCATCATTGGTCCAACTTTTCGTGCAGAAGGCGGGTATGTGAATTTTGAGTGGTGGAACACGAATCAAACGAGCGGTCTCAGGGAGATCTATCGTCGGATGCGGGTACGGTTCAAGGAACCGCTGTCGCCAATTCAGTAGTGGGGAACTCGGCGACCGCGAACGAAACCACATGAGCAAGGACAGACCAGATTGCCCATAGGTACAGCCGTCCGTTCCCTCCAAAACCGTACGGCCCCACTTGGAGCCAGGCTGGCAACGCCCGCCAACGATGTCGGTCCAGCAGGTCGGTCTCGGCGCCGCAGTACGGTCATCCACTGCCATAACGTCGCGCGGTCCTGCGTTCGAGAATCAGTAACGACAATCAAGAGTAGTCAAGGGGCCTCGGCGAGCAGACTTTCGTAAGGAATGTTGAGTCCGTCGTGCAGGCTCTTGATCATACGCAGGCTTAATCGCCTCCTTCGATTGAGTACTTCGGACACCCTCCCGCTGGGTCCGATGAATGGCTCGAGATCCCGCGCAGTC
>JAGPBF010000155.1 GCA_018063505.1 Rhodoferax sp. | reverse complement strand
GCAGGCCATCGGCATAGACCGCGACGCCGCAGGAGTCATAACCACGGTATTCCAGCCGTTGCAGTCCCTGTACCAGGATAGGGACGATATTGCGGGTAGAAACGGATCCTACGATGCCACACATGGCTTGCTCCAGAAGTTGTGGCGCGATCGTACGGGCAGTTGCGGAGAATTATTAGCCAAATTTTTCACAAATTCGATTGTTCATTTCACACGTTCCTTGATATGACCAAATATTTCATTCATGATGAGTTTATGGAGCATATAGAACTGGACGAAATAGACCTGCGCCTGTTGGAGGTATTGCAGCAGGACGCGTCGCTGAGCAACCTGGAACTGGCACAAAAGGCCTTCACCTCACCGCCCACCTGCCTGCGCCGGGTCAAACGCCTGCGCGAGGCCGGCATCATCGCGCAGCAAGTGGCCTTGCTGTCGCCGGACCAGCTCGCGCCGGTGCTGGGACATGGGCTGACTGCCATCGTCGAGATTGCGATGGACCGCCAGGGCGCGGAATTACTCGATGCGTTCGAGTTGCGGGTGCAGGCCGACGACAGCGTGCAGCAGTGTTACCGGGTGTCGCCGGGGCCGGATTTCATACTCGTGATTCACGCGCTGGACATGCCCGACTACCACGCCATCGCCCAGCGCCTGTTCACGGTCGACGCCAACGTGCGCAACGTCAAGGCCTTCTTCAGCGTCAAGCGCGCCAAATTCGGCGCGCGTCTGCCGCTCAGGCGCGCGCCGGCGGCAGGCTCAAGCTGATACAGCAGCCCTTGCCGGGCTCACCGGAAGCAGCAATGCTGCCGCCATGGCGTTCGACCACCCGGCGCGCGACGGCCAGCCCGATGCCGATACCGTCGAATTCCTTGGCGCTGTGCAATCGCTGGAACACGCGGAACAGCCGATCCTGCAGTCGCGGGTCAAAACCCGCACCGTTGTCGCGCAGCGCGATCTCGACCCAGCCATCCTCGCGCCGGCTCCCGCCGATCGAGATGCAGGGCTGCGCAGTCTTGCCCGTGAACTTGAGCGCATTGCCCAGCAATTGCGCCAGCATCTGGTGCAGCAACGCCACATCACCGTATACCTGCGGCAGATCGGGTGCGACCTGCCAGACGATGTCGCGCCCTTGCGTCTGATCCTGCAGCTGAAGGCGGATATCGTCGATCAGCCGCGCCAGGTCCACATTGCCCGCCTGCAGTTCGGCGCGATCGATCCTGGAGAGCTCCAGCAAACCGTCCATCAGACGACCCATCTGGGCCGCCGCGCCAGCGGCCATGTCCAGGTGGGCGGCAACGTCGGGATCGGCGGCATCACCGAGGTCTTCACGGGCAATACGCACGAAGGCGCTGACATGGCGCAGCGAGGCACGCAGGTCGTGCGACACCGAGTAGGTGAAGTCTTCCATCGCCTGGCGCGCCTGCGCAAGTTCGCGTTCCAGTTGCACCAGCCGCTGCGCGACATTCTCCGGCCCGGCGCCAGCGTCGTCTGCAGCGCCTTCACCCTGCGCGTCGCGGTCCGCGTGCGCTGGGAGCGCCCCGGCAGTGTTCATTTGCTCGGTCGCTTCCATCCGGGAATCGCCACCTGCTTGCCACGGGCCACGTTGAGCGTTCCGGCCGCGGTGTCCTTGCTGATGGTCGAGCCGCCACCGATGGTGCCGCCGGCACCGATGGTGACGGGCGCAATCAGCACGCAGTTGCTGCCCACATGCACGTCCGCCTCGATGGTCGTGCGGTGCTTGAACGCGCCGTCGTAATTGGCGGTAATGCTGCCGGCGCCGTAGTTGACGCGTTCGCCCACGGTGGCGTCTCCCAGGTAGGCCAGGTGGTTGGCCTTGGCGCCGCGCGCCAGCGTCGAATTCTTGACCTCGACAAAATTGCCGATATGCACCTGCGGCCCCAGGTCGGCACCCGGGCGCAGCCGCGCGAACGGCCCGATCAGCGCACCTTCGCCGACCTTCACGCCCTGTTTCTCGCCGTCGATATGGGTGAACGGGTGGATCACCGCGCCGGCCTCGATGCGGGCATTGGCGATGACGCAGTTGGCGCCGATGCGCACATCGTCGCCCAGCACGACCTTGCCTTCGAAAATGCAGTTCACGTCGATCGCCACATCCTGCCCGCATTGCAGCTCGCCGCGCAGGTCGAACCGGGCCGGGTCGGCAATACGCACACCCTGCTCCATCAGCCGGTTGGCATGGCGCAACTGGCAGGCCCGCTCGAGTTCGGCCAGTTGCACCGGGCTGTTGACGCCGGCCACCTGCACCGCGTCGGTGATGCGGTGTGCCAGCACCGGCACGCCATCGGCCACGGCGAACTTGACGATGTCGGTCAGGTAATACTCCTTCTGCGCGTTGTTGTTTTCCAGCCGGCCCAGCCAGGCCTTGAGCAGGCGCGCCGGCACCGCCATGATGCCGCTGTAGATTTCGCGAATGGCCAGCTGCTCTGCGCTGGCGTCCTTCTGTTCGACGATGGAGCGCACCGGCGCGTTGTCGCTGCCACCGTCGCGCACGATGCGCCCGTATCCCATCGGGTTGTCGAGTTGCAGCGTCAGCAGCGCGAGCTTGTCGCCGCCGCACAAGGCGATCAGCTCGCGCAGCGTCTGCACCTGGGTCAGCGGCACGTCACCACTGAGTACCACCACGATACCGTCGTCGGGCAAGACCGGCACGGCCTGTTGCACGGCGTGACCGGTTCCCAGCTGGGGCTCCTGGCGCACGCACTGCAATTGCAGGCCTGCGCCGACGCCGCTTTGCGGGCCGCAGGCGGCCTCGACCTGTTCGGCGCCATGGCCGGTGATCAGCACCGCATGGCGTGCGCCAACCTCGGCAGCAGTGGCCAATACATGGTGTACCAGTGCACGACCCGCCAGGGGATGCAATACTTTGGGCAGCTTGCTTTTCATGCGGGTGCCTTTGCCCGCTGCCATGATCACCACATCCACAATGCCCGCACCTGCTGCCATATCTTGTTCCCATCGACTGGTTATGTCCTGGAGCAGGATTATCCGTCTGCTGCTGGCCGCATCCCTGCTGGCCGTGCTCGGTGGCTGCAGCGCGGTCAAGCTGGCCTACAACAACCTGCCCGATCTGGGCTACTGGTGGGTCGACGGATACGCCGACCTGAACGAAGTCCAGTCGCTGCAATTGCGCGCAGACCTTGCGCGGCTGCACGAATGGCATCGCAGCAACGAGTTGCCCCGGATTGCCGATCTGCTGCAGCAGTTGCAGAAGATGGCATCTGCGGACACCACACCCGAGCAGGTCTGCCGCGTGTATGGCGAGCTTCGCAGCCGATTCGACGCCGTTGTCACCCAGGCCGAACCGGGCGCGGTGGCACTGGCCATGCGGCTGGGCCCGGCGCAACTCAAACACCTGGAGGAGCGCTTTGAAAAGGGCAACAAGGAATGGCGCCGTACCCGCGGATCGGCGGACCGCGCCGAGCGGCTGGACAAGCGCCTGGCGACCGAGGTCGATCGGGCCCAAGAGTTCTACGGCACGCTCGGTGAGCGCCAGCGCAAGGTCTTGCAGGACGCCATCGCCAGTTCCGCCTTCGATCCCCAGCGGGCTTATGCCGAGCGCGTGCGCCGCCAGATGGACATGCTGTCCACCCTGCGCGCCATCGCACCGAACAACGGCGCGCCAGGCGCGGATCCTGCGCAATCCCTGACGGCGATTCGCGCGTACATGGAACGTGTCAGCCGTTCGCCCGACCCGCTTTACCGAAGCCAGTCCGAAGCCGCCATCGCGCAGAACTGCCAGACCTACGCCCGCTTGCACAACAGTGCCAGCCCCGAACAGCGCAGCCGCGCCGTGGCCCGACTGGCAGCTTATGAGCGCGACGCGCGCGAACTGGCCACACAGCGCTGACGCGCGTACCACTTTTGAATGATGCCGTCCGGCTCCGCAGGCCCTGACGCGCAGACCCACCGTCGCTGCCTTGTTACAGTGGGCTTGCCCTGTCATCGACCATAAGGAGGAGCCACATGCCCAGCGACCTGGACTTGTTCGTTGCCAATCCGGACCACCCACCCACACTGCGTGCGCTGGCGTCACGGGGCGATGTGCGGCGCTTTCGCAAGGGCACGATCCTGATCCACGAAGGCGACCTCGGCGATACCCTGTACATACTGCTCAGCGGGCGGGTCAAGGTCTATTGCATGGACGACCACGCCAGGGAAATCACGTTCGGCGTCTTCGGGGCCGGCGAATACGTGGGCGAGATGGCGCTGGACGGCGGGCCTCGCTCGGCCAGTGTCATCACGCTCGAACCGACGGTGTGCGCGGTCGTACGCCGGGCCGAGATACTGGCCTTCATCGGGCAATGTCCGGAATTCTCCTTCGAGATGTTGTCCAAGATGATCCATCGCCTGCGCCTGGCCACACGGGACGTGCGCAACCTGGCCTTCATCGACGTCTACGGACGCCTGACCCGCCTGCTCAATGAACTGGCCGTACCCATGCCCGATGGAAGACGCCAGGTCGCCGAACGCATCACCCACCAGGAGATCGCCAGCCGCGCGGGGTGCAGCCGTGAAATGGTCAGCCGCATCCTCAAGGACCTGAGCCAGGGGGGGTACCTGGCTGTCGAGGACCACCACCTGGTGCTGACCGGCAAGTTGCCGCAACGCTGGTAGGCCTGGTGGCGCGCGCGCCTGCAGTGTGCAGGCGTCACAGGATTTGCCGGTCAGGTTTACATCCGCAGCGCGGTTTCTTTTTCTACCCTTGAAACCACGCACCACTACAGGCTCACCATCGTGAGCCGGGTGCGAAAACAAGGGAGAGGACCATGACACATTCGAACCAACAGACAACAAACCTGTCGCTGCCCATCGGCACACGCGCACCCGCACTGACCTTCGATCTGTCAGAACTGCGCCTGCTGCGCCAGACGCTCAATCTGGTCGACTACGGCCTGGTTGTCGTCGATGCCGACAGTGGCGCCGTCAATTTTGCCAACGCACAGGGGCAATCCGCGCTGCAGGCGCAAGCGCCGGGCGACACCCCCTCGGCGCGTCCCTGCCATGGCTTGCGGGTGCTGCATGGACGTGTGATTGGTTACCGGCCAGCGGATACCGAACAGTTTCGCCGCGCGCTGGAGCGCACCAAGTCCGGCCTGCGCGACTTTCTGAGTCTGGGCGAAGCGGGCCAGGCTGCTGCCGTGGCCGTGTTGCCACTGGGCACGCAAAACCCCGCCGGCGACAAACAGGCCCACCCGTCGCTGGGATCGGCAGTTCCGGAACACTATGCCTTGCTGGTGTTTGCCAAGCAGCATCTCTGCGACGATTCGACCATGGCGCTGTTCGCCCGCGAGCGCGGACTCACCAGCGCCGAAGGCCAGGTGCTGTCGCAGGTCTGCAAGGGCTTGCGACCGGCGCAGATCGCCAGCAACCATGGTGTGCGGATTTCCACCGTGCGCACCCAGCTGCGCAGCATCCGCTTGAAAACCTGCAGCGACACCATCCGCGAGCTGGTGCAGAAGGTGTCGGTGCTGCCGCCGATGGCACGCCAGCTGCCGGGCCAGCTTCAGATGTGAACCGGGGGCCCGGCGCGGTTCAGCCGATCAGTTCTGCAACGCGGCCCACATCTGCTGGTCGCGCTCGGCCGTCCAGATGCGCGGGTTCTTGATGCCCTTGGCTTCATCGAAAGCCCGGCTGACATCGAAGGGCAGGCAGTGTTCGTAAATGAAGACATTGCCAAACAAGGGATCCATGCTCTTGCGGGTATGTACCATCGCGGCCTTGAGGTCCATATCCGCGGCGGCGGCTTCCTTGCCGCAGCGAAACAGGGTCTCGACCCACAACCGGGTGTAGTCGAGCGCCTTGTTGACGTCGCCGGCACCCTTCATCGCCTCACCGCGACCGGGAACGATAGCCAGCGCATGCAGGGCGCGCAGCGCCTCGAGTGTGGCAGGCCATTCCTCCAGCTGCGCGTCGCCGGTGTAGACACCGGCCTGGTACTCGACCAGATCACCGCTGAACAGCACTTTTTCCGACTCGACCCAGGCAATCGTATCGCCACGGGTATGGCCCGGACCCGGATGCCAGATCTGCACCTGCACGCCGCCAAGGTCCACGGTCAGCTTGCCCGGCGCTTCGCCCTTGGCCGGATTGCCGCCACCGATGACCAGGGTCGGCCAGGTCAGGCCCGGCACCGACTCGGCATTGCGGAACAGGCGCGGAAAACGCTCCATCTCGCTCTTCATGTCCTGTGCGCCCCGTTCGTGGATCAGGTCCAGCGTGCCCTGGCTGGCGATGATTTCCGTGGCGCCTTCGGCGACATAGGCACTGGCACCCAGCACCCGCACGGCGTGGTAATGCGTCAGCAATACATATTTGATGGGTTTGTCGCTGACCTCCCGGATGCGGGCGATCAGGTCCCTGGCCATGGCCGGCGTGGCGGTGGCATCGCTGACCATGATGAACCTGTCACCGATGATGACGCCGGAATTCGGGTCACCTTCGGCGGTATAGGCCCAGCAATGGGCGCTGAGCTGCTCGAACGTGATCTTCTTGTCGTCCAGGTCGGCCTGGGACGCGAATGCCTTGGTGGAAGCGGGGGTGGATGTAGACATATCTGACTCCTGTTGAATACCGGGATTTTAACTATTCGTAATTCGTTACGGATAGGTGAATTGTTGCTGGCCAACTTCCATATTGCCACGTCTGGCCCTCCATCGCACCGTCCACGCGCATGACCGGGGCCGAGGCCGCGAGCCCCGCCGGTTAGCATCTGCCCATGGCGCGTTTTCTCTTTGTCTGGGAACTCGGTGGCGACTACGGCCACTTCGCGCGGCTGTTGCCGGTGGCCCTTGCCTTGCGCGCGCGCGGGCACGAGGTGGTGTTTGCGGTACGCGACCTGATGGGCGCAGAGACACTGGTCCGGCCCCATGGCATAGAGAGCTTCCAGGCGCCGCTGTGGCTGCGCAAGGTGGCGCGCCTGCCCGACCCGATCAGCTATCCGGAAATGCTGATGCGTTTCGGCTTCCTCAATGCCACCGCCCTGACCGGCGTCTGCCGCGCCTGGCGCAGCCTGATCACCGTGCTCAAACCCGACGCCGTGGTGCTCGACCACGCACCGACCGCCTTGCTCGCCACGCGTGGGCTGAATCTGGCCCGGATCAACTTCGGCGATGGCTTCTGCATTCCCCCGGCCACCCTCCCGATGCCCCATTTCTGCTGGTGGCAAGACGAGGATCCGGTGCGCCTGGCGCATTCGGAGCAACACGCATTCGCGACGGCAAACCAGGTGTTGCAGACGCTCAATGCCCCGCTGCTCACCCACATGGGCGCGCTCGGCGATTGCAAGGTGACACTGATGTGCACCATTGCCGAACTCGACCATTACCCGCAGCGGGGTCCGCAAGACTATCTCGGGCCCATCTTTTCATTGGGTCAGGGGGTTGATCCGCCCTGGCCGGACGGCACCGGTCCGCGCCTGTTCGCCTATCTCAAGTCCGGCCACGGCCTGCTCGACCTGATGCTGGAGAGCTTGCAGAAATCCGGGGTCCGCGCACTGGTGCATATCGCCCACGCAACGCGCCAGACTCTGGCACGGTTCAGCAGGGGCAACATGTTCATATCGCCCGAGCCCCTGCTCATGAAGCGGATGGCGGCAGAGTGTGACCTGGCTTTGTGCCATGGCGGCGCCGGCACCACCGCAGCGCTGCTGCTGGCGGGCAAGCCGATGCTGCTGGTCCCAACCCAGACGGAGCAGGCAATGGCGGCGCACCGCGTCGCATCGCTGGGCGCAGCCAGGCTGATCACGCCGGACGTGGCAGCGCACTTTCCCGCTTTGCTGGCGTCGGCCCTGGGCGACAAGGCGATGCAACAGGCGGCGCAGGCCTTCGCACAGGCCCACCAAGGGTACACACAGCAAGCGACGATTCAGGCCGCCGCGGATCGCTGCGAATCGGCATTGCAGACTGCGCCATGACAGCCCAGCCGAAGTTCTCGATCGTCATCTGCAACTACAACTATGCCGCGCTGGTCGGCAACGCGATCCGCAGCGCGCTGGCGCAGGACTATCCGCCCGAGCGGGTGCAGGTCATCGTGGTCGACGACGGCTCCACCGACGGTTCACGCGATGTTTACCCGCAATTCGCATCCGACCCCCGGTTCCAGGCCCTGCTGCAGGACAACCGCGGGCAGACGGCCGCCTTCTGCGCCGGTGTGCGGGCCGCCGATGGCGACTTTGTCTGTCTGCTGGACTCCGACGATATCTATCTGCCGAACAAGCTGGCGCGGGTCGCTGCCCATCTGGCCATATTGAACCTGGTGCCTGACCAGGTGTTCCTGTGCCACGACCTGGCGATCGAAAATTCCCAGTCGGGACACGCCGTCACGGATTCACGCACCTGGTTTGACCTGACTGGCATCAGCCAATTGCCCGACCGCCTCACACTGGACCAGCCTGTCACGCATTTCCCATACTCCATTCCATGTGGCCTGGTGTTCTCGCGCGCACTGCTCATGGAATGCCTGGAGGTGGTGCCCGCCTGGGAGTTCCGCAACGGCGCGGACGGTGTGATCTGCCCCAGCGTGTTCCTGCACACCGGCAGCGTCCACTACCTGCGCGAGTGCCTGGGCGTGTATCGCATTCACGGCAGCAATGCATTCGCCAGCATGGTCGACGGTCGTTATACACCGCGCTTCAATCCGCTGGCACGGGGTCCCAAGACGCAAAGGTTTCTGGAGCACTGGGTCGACACCCGCGACAAGTCAAAGCCCGAACGCATGCTGGCACTGCAATACCTGCGCAATCGCGAGCATCTGGTGCGGCGTGCGTCGGCATCCCGGGCCCTGGCCGAACCGACGGTGGATGTGGTGGTGCTGGGCGATTCCGATGGCCCGGTGGCGCAGGAATCGGCCACCAGCAGCCTGCAATCGCATGAAGCGGTGCGGTTCAGCGTGCGCCGATGGGACGGTTCGACCGAGCTGGCCGCCATGGCGCGGGCCTGGGCCGACACCGACGCCGAATATCTGGTTTTCATGCGCGCAGGCGACCGGCTCGATCGCGATTTCGTCGAGCAACACCTGAACCTGCGCCAGCAAGGCACTCTGGTGGGCCTGAGCTGCTCGGATCTGCGGCTGCTCAGCGCGCAGGGCTCCCTGGTCCACACCAGCGTCATGCGCCACAGCGGCGCCTGGAAGCTGGCGTTGCAGACGGTGCCCCCCATGGCCACCGGTTTGCGGGACTGGGTCGCCTCACCGTGGTCGACCAGCATGCTGCAACGCAACGCCTTGCTGGACCGCCTGTTCGCACGCCATGCCACTGCGCCACCCGAATTGCAGGCCGCCGGCTTCTGGCTGACTTGCCAGTTTGCCCACCACACGGCGGGCATCGTCCGGTTCCGCGAGACCTTGAGCAGTTGCCGCCTCGCGCCGGGTACGACCGCCAGCTACGGCCTGTTGCTGGCCGCCGGCGATATCCATGGCGCACTGGTCACGCCGCCAGTGGATGCAGCTTTGGCGTGGCTGCAGGATTTCTACCAGCAGGAACTCCCGCTTTTTCGCCAGAGCCTGCCACCGGCCTGGCACCAACGCTTTGTTGCCTGGCTGGCAGCACAGCGTGCGCAATAGCAGCCCATTGCGGAGCCAAAAAAAACCGCTGCACATGTGCTGCGCAGCGGCGGGTCGCGTAGGCACCTGGCCAGCAGGCCTGGTGCGCGACCGTCGTCAGGTCACTCCTTGCGGAAATCGTCGTGGCAGGCCTTGCAGGAACCGCCGGTCGCGCCAACCTGTGCCTTGATCGCATCGATGTTGCCACCTTTGGTGACCGCGACCAGCTTGACCATTTCGCCCTGCATCTTCTCGGCAGCCGCGTTGAACTTGGCGCGCTCGGTCCAGACCTCCGGCCGCGCCTTGGTGTCACCTTTGTCGGTGCCTTCGCCGAAGGCAACATACGGCAACTTGGACATCGTCTCAGCGATGGCCGCGTTGCTGGCTGCAGCCGCCGCATCGAAAGGTACACGCCCGTTGGCCATCGCAGCAACCCGCCCGAAATGGGTTCCCATCACGGACAAGGCCGATTTGCGGTATTTGATCGCATCCTCCGGCTTGGCGAACTGGGCGTGGGCCGACAAAGCCATCGTCTTTGGCGCTCACGGAAATTGACCCGCCTGTGCTCATTGAAATTGACCCGCCAAAGCTCGGAACGGTGGGTTCGGCAGCGGTGTGCGGACACGCGCCCGCCGTGGACAAACCGCCTGCCCACAAGACGAGCTTGTGGAC
>JAGPBF010000154.1 GCA_018063505.1 Rhodoferax sp. | reverse complement strand
GGCCTTTACTGAATACGAACTGGTGCAAAGTACGGCACGCCTGGCGGCCATGAACATGATGCTGCACGGCATTGGTTCGGACAAATCGGTGCCCATCGTGGTGGCCGACGCACTGGCCGCCGACCCCGGTGAGCGTTTCGACGTGGTGCTGGCCAATCCACCGTTCGGCAAGAAAAGCAGCACCATGATCACCGGTGCTGAAGGCAAGGTCAGCCTGGACATCTTCTGGCTCAAGGACGATGCGCTGGCAGACTCCGACAACCTGCCGCCACCCGACGTGATCGCGCAGGAGATCGTCGACGATCTGGAGGCGGCGCTGGAGCAGTTCCGGCTGATCGCGGCCGATCTTCAGCCGGCCGATTCGGCTGGCTGACAAGCGTTAGCGGCCCGAGCCAACGACCAATTGCAGCCCTCACCCAGCACACAGGAAACCCGACATGCCCCCGCCACGCAAAGTCCTGTTCATCTCCGCCGACCAGTGGCGCGCCGAATGCCTGTCCGCCGTCGGCCACCCACTGGTCAAGACACCGCACCTCGACGCTTTGGCGCGCGACGGCGTGTTGTTCAAGCGGCATTTCACGGTGACCGCGCCTTGTGGTCCGGCGCGCTCGAGCCTGCAGACCGGGCTGTATCTGATGAACCACCGCTCCGGTCGCAACGGCACGCCGCTGGACCACCGTCACACCAACATCGCGCAGGAGGTGCGCAAGGCCGGCATGGACCCGATGCTGTTTGGCTACACCGATACCAGCGCCGATCCCCGCGGCCTGGATCCACAGGACCCGGCGCTGCGCAGCTTCGAGGGGCCGCTGCCGGGTTACCACGTCGGCCTGCTGTTTCCCGATTACATGGCGGCCTGGATGAACGACCTGCGCGCCAAGGGTTACGTGTTCGAAGGCCGGCATGATGTCTACCAGCCGCGGCCGGGTTTCAGCAAGCCGGCCGAGCGCGGCCACCGTTTCATCCCGACCCTGTACAAGTCAGACGACAGCGACACGAACTTCATGGCCAGTCGTGTCATCGAATGGCTGGGCGACCACCGCACTGACGACTGGTTCATGCACTGCGTTTTCCTGCGCCCGCATCCGCCGGTGATCACGCCAGAGCCGTATAACGCCTTGTACGACCCGGCCAAGGTACCGCTGCCACGGCGCAAGGCCACACCAGCCGAGGAAGCCGCGCAGCACCCGCTGCTGGCGCAGTGGATCAAGGCGCTCTCGCGCCCCAACCATTACGACGAACACAATCCCCATCACCTGGTCGACATGCCCGAGCTGGAGCTGCGCCAGATGCGCGCCTGCTACTACGGCATGATCAGCGAGGTCGATGACGCGGTGGGCCGCATCGTCGCGCATCTGAAGGCGACCGGTGAATACGCGCACACGCTGATCGTGTTCACCTGCGACCACGGCGAAATGGGTGGCGACCACTATGTCTGGGGCAAGGAGCTGTATTTCGACCAGAGCTTTCATATCCCGCTGATCGTGCGCGATCCGCGCCCGGCCGCGGATGCCGCCCGGGGTGACCAGGTCGACGCGTTTACCGAGTCGATCGACCTGATGCCCACCATGCTCGACTGGCTGGGCCTGGACATACCCGCGCAATGTGATGGCCGTTCGCTGCTGCCATTTCTGGAGCACCGCCCGCCCGCACATTGGCGCCAGGAAGCGCATATGGAACTCGATTTCCGCGCCGGGCCCTATAGCGGTCTGGATGCAGAAGCGGCGCTGAACCTCACACCCGACGAGTGCCAGCTGGCCATCATCCGCGGCGAACGCTGGAAGTATGTGTTCTTTGCAGCCCTGCCGCCGCTGCTGTTCGATCTGGCGAACGACCCGTGGGAAATGAACGACCTGTCGCGGGATCCGGCGCATCAACCGGTGATGCTGGAGATGGCGCAAAAGATGTTGTCATGGCGGCTGGTGCAACAGGAGCATGTGCTGACCAACCTGCACAACGGGCCGGCCGGCGTCGAGGACCGGCGCCGACTGCGGGCCTGAGCACCAGTGGCCCGGCCGCAGCCTTGCGCGGACGGTGCAGAGTGGTCCAAGTTGATTGATATGGATCAATCGCAGACGCTACGCCCCCTATTGCAGCGCACCATCGGTCATCGAATAGGCCGAGAATGGACCGCTCGGGATGGCGGCTGCCAGCCGGACGGTTCAAGGTTCGGTGGCCCGCGCCCCGCATCGGTATGGAATTGCGCGCACATGGATGAACAGACCCGGCCAACCCGTCAAGGTGTTGTCGCGGCGGTGCGTGGCAGCGTCGTTGACGTGCGCTTTGACGACAAGCTGCCGTCGATCCGAACGCTGCTTACGGCCGGAGCCGGTGCTGGCATCGTCATGGAAGTGCAGGCACAGCGCGATGCGCAGCATGTCCGGGCCATAGCGCTGACGCCGACCCAGGGTTTGGCACGCGGCATGCCGGTGCAGGACACCGGTGGTCCCTTGAAAGCGCCGGTGGGCAAAGCCATTCTGTCGCGCATGTTCGATGTGTTCGGCCATCCGATCGACCAGGGACCACCGCTGGCCGGTGTCGACTGGCGATCGGTTCACAACAGCGCGCCATCCCTGGTGCGCCGCTCGACCAAGTCCGAAATCTTCGAGACCGGTATCAAGGCGATCGACGTGCTGGTGCCGCTGGAGCGCGGCGGCAAGGCCGGCCTGTTTGGTGGTGCCGGTGTCGGCAAGACAGTGCTGCTGACCGAGCTGATTCACAACATGGTTGGTCACCACGAAGGCGTGAGCATCTTCTGTGGCATTGGCGAGCGTTCGCGCGAGGGCCAGGAGCTTTACAGCGAGATGAAGAAGGCCGGTGTTCTGCCCAACATGGTGATGGTGTTCGGCCAGATGAACGAATTGCCGGGCAGTCGCTTCCGGGTCGGCCCTGCCGCGCTGACGATGGCCGAGTACTTCCGCGACGATGAACACCGCGATGTACTGTTGCTGATCGATAACATCTTTCGTTTCATCCAGGCCGGCTCCGAAATCTCGGCCCTGATGGGTCACATGCCGTCGCGCCTTGGTTACCAGCCCACGCTGAGCACCGAACTGGCCGGTTTGCAGGAGCGCATTGCCAACACCGACAGCGGAGCGATTACCGCGATCGAAGCGGTCTACGTGCCGGCCGACGATTTCACCGATCCGGCGGCCGTGCATACCTTCTCGCATTTGTCGGCATCCATTGTGTTGTCGCGCAAGCGCGCCAGCGAAGGTCTGTACCCGGCAATCGATCCGCTGCAGTCGAGCTCCAAGATGGCCACGCCCGGCATCGTCGGTGTGCGCCACTACACGCTGGCGCAGGAGATCCGGCGCACGCTGGCACAGTACAGCGAACTCAAGGACATCATCGCGATGCTCGGGCTCGAGCAGCTGTCGCAGCAGGACCGCAACATCGTGGCGCGCGCGCGCCGTCTGGAGCGCTTTCTGACGCAGCCGTTCTTCACCACCGAGCAGTTCACCACGCAGAAAGGCCGCCTGGTCAGCCTGGCGGACGCACTCGACGGTTGCGAGCGCATCCTTCGCGACGAATTCAAGGATGTGCCCGAGAGTGCGCTGTACATGATCGGGAAGGTCGACGAGGCACTTGCGCCCGCCACCGGAGAACGCGTCCATGCCGATGCAGCTTGAGATCCTGTTGCCGTTCCAGGTATTTGCCGACGAGGCCGCGGTCTCGCGCATCGTGGCCCAGACACGTCAGGGCTCGCTAGGCCTGTTGCCGCATCGGCTCGACTGTGTCGCGACCCTGCGGCCGGGCATTCTGATCTACCAGACGGCGGCCGACGGCGAGATCTGCGTGGCGGTCGATGAAGGCGTGCTGGTCAAGACCGGCACCCGGGTGCGGGTATCGGTGCGCCGTGCGATCCGGGGCACTGACCTGCACCAGTTGCGCGCAGCAGTTGAGCGCGAGTTCCTGGCCATCAACGAACAGGAGCAGCACGTGCGTTCGGCGATGGACCGTCTCGAGACCGGCCTGATGCGGCGTTTCATGAGTTTCCAGCATGGTGGATAAGGCGCCATCGAACCAGTCGTCCTCGCTGGCGCAGGATGTCGATGCCGACGCGCGGCGCAAGCTCAAGGCGCGCAAGCATCAGGCCCACGGGGTCTGGTTCGGCCTGGGCATGATGGGCCTGATCGGCTGGTCCGTGGTGGTGCCGACCCTGCTCGGTGCCGCGCTGGGTATCTGGCTTGACCGGCATGTGCCCGGGCAACATTCCTGGACGCTGGCCTTGCTGGTGGCCGGCCTGACGCTGGGCTGTTTCAACGCCTGGCACTGGGTGGCCAAGGAAGACCGGGCGATACGACGTGAGCAGGAGGACAACGGTGATTGATGCGCTGAGCCTGTTGCTTGTGTTGCTGGCCGGCGTTGCGTTGGGGCTGGTGTTTTTCGGTGGCTTGTGGTGGACCGTGCGCCGTGGTTTGGCGTCGCCCCGGCCGGCACTGTGGTTCATTGGCAGCCTGATCGTGCGTGTTGCGTTGACGCTGGGCGGTATTTATATTGTGGCGGGCGACCAGTGGCCGCGGCTGCTGGCGATCCTGCTGGGTTTCTGGCTGGCGCGCGCGCTGGTGCTGCGCCTGACCAGGCCAACAGTGCCCGCGTCAGGCCGTGTGCAGGAGGTGCGCCATGCGCCTTAGTCCGGACGAGTGGGTGTTGTGGCAGTGGGGTTTCGTGCACATCAATGCCACCATCGCCTTTACCTGGGGTCTGATGCTGTTGCTGGTGCTGGGCTCCTGGCTGATCACGCGCCGCTTGTCGCATGACATCGAGCGTTCGCGCTGGCAGAACCTGGTCGAGATCGTGGTGCTGGGCATCGTGGGCCAGATCGAGGATGTGGGCCTGCCCCATCCCCGGCGCTACCTGCCCTTTCTCGGCACCGTTTTTCTGTTCGTGGCCGCCGCCGCCTTGTGCACGGTGTTGCCGCTCTACGAGCCGCCGACCGGTTCGCTGTCGACGACGGCGGCGCTGGCGTTGTGGGTGTTCATCGCCGTGCCGCTGTTCGGCGTGCGCGAGCTTGGCGTCATGGCCTACCTGCGTTCGTATGCCGAGCCCACGGTGGTCATGTTGCCGTTCAACATCATCAGCGAGGTGTCGCGCACACTGGCGCTGGCGGTGCGCCTGTTTGGCAACATGATGAGCGGCGCCATGATCCTGGCGATCCTGCTGAGCATCACGCCGTTCTTTTTTCCGATCGTCATGACCGTGCTGGGCTTGCTGACCGGCCTGGTGCAGGCCTACATCTTCACCATCCTGGCCGCGGTCTACATCGCCGCTGCCACCCGCGACACCAGCGGGCCATCGGGCGAGACACAACCCGTGGCGCGCTGAATCCGTTTTCACACCAAAGGACTTCTCATGGACAGCATGACCCTCATTGCAATTGCCTCGATCGTGATTGCCGGCCTCAGCACCAGTCTGGGCTGCGTTGCGCCGGCATTGGCCGAAGGCCGCTCGGTGGCCAGCGCGCTCTCATCGCTGGCGCAGCAGCCCGATGCCTCGGCAACGATCACCCGCACATTGTTCGTGGGCCTTGCGATGATCGAGTCGACGGCGATCTACTGCTTCGTCGTGTCGATGATCCTGATCTTCGCCAACCCGTTCTGGAACTACGCAGTCGCGGCCGCGGCAGCCGCCGCTGGCAAGTGAGCCGACATGCCGATCGACTGGTTCACTGTCGCGGCGCAGGCGCTCAATTTCGGCGCGCTGGTGTGGCTGCTCAAGCGCTTTCTGTACGGGCCTATCCTGCAGGCCGTCGATGCGCGCGAGAAGCGGATCGCCGATGAACTGGCGGACGCCGCCGCACAGCAGGCGCAGGCACGGCAGGAGCGCGAGACGCTGGCCCAGAAGAATGCCAGTTTCGAGCAGCAGCGCAAGACGCTGCTCGACCAGGCGCAGACGCAGGCAACGGAGCAGGGGCAGCAATGGCTGGCGCAGGCGCGCGAGGCCGCCAGCGCCTGGGCGGCCAAGCGCCAGGCCACGCTCAGCGCGCAGGCCCGGCAGATCGACGGCATCATCCGTACGCAGGCGCAGCAGGAGATCTTTGAGATCACACGCAAGGCCTTGCTGGAACTTGCCGATGCCGACCTCGAGCAACGCGTCTGCGAGGTATTCATCCGGCGCCTGCAGGATGCCGACGGCGCGGTGCGCAGCGCGTTGACCCAGGCGTTCAAGGCCGATCCCGATGCGATACGGGTGCGCAGTGCCTTCGCCCTGAGTGCACAGGCGCGCAGCGCGGTCGAAGTCGCCTTGCGTGATGCGCTGGGCGTGCAAGGGCCGGTGCAATTCGTGGCATCGCCCGAACTGGTCTGCGGCATCGAACTGGTCGGTGGCGGACAGAAGATCGGCTGGAACGTGGCCGACTATCTGGAGGCGATGTCGCAGCGGCTGGCTCAACAGATGCGCGCGCAGGTAGAGGCGGCCGGCGAACCGCAGGTGCCCAATACCGCCCCTTGCGCTGCCGCTACCCCCGCCACGAGCGCCCCTGCATGAAGCGCGATCCGGACGACCTGGGCAGTATCCTGGGCGAGGCCATCGATGGCGTGCGCCAGCTGCGCGAGTCCTTTGCGTTCCCGTTTGCTGCGCGCGAAGTCGGTGTTGTGACCACGGTCACCACCGGCATCGCCACCGTCAGTGGCTTGCCGGGGGTCGGTGCCGAGGAACTGCTGGAGTTTCGCGGAGGTGTGTACGGAATCGCATTCAACGTCGATGAATTCGAGATCGGTGTGGTGTTGCTGGGCGACTACTGGCAGGTGCAGGCCGGTGACGAGGTGCTGCGCACCGGCCGGGTGATGGATGTCGGTGTTGGCGATGTGTTGCTCGGTCGTGTCATCGACCCGCTGGGCCGGCCACTCGACGGCAAGCCGCAACCCGTCACAGCGCAGCGCCTGCCGATCGAACGGCAGGCCACGCCGATCATGGACCGCGCGCCGGTGACGGTGCCGATCCAGACCGGGCTCAAGGTGATCGATGCGCTGATTCCGATCGGACGCGGCCAGCGCGAACTGATCCTCGGTGACCGGCAGACCGGCAAGACCGCGGTGGCGATCGACACCATCCTGAACCAGCGTGGCAAGGACGTGTTGTGCGTATATTGCGCGATCGGCCAGCGCGCCTCGGCGGTCGCCAAGGTGGTGGCCAGCCTGCGCGAGGCCGGTGCACTGGCCTATACCGTGGTGGTCGTGGCCGAAGGCGACGATCCCCCGGGGCTGGCCTACATTGCGCCGTACGCGGCAACCAGCATCGCCGAGTTCTTCATGGAGGCAGGGCGCGATGTGTTGATCGTTTTCGACGACCTCACGCACCATGCGCGCGCCTACCGCGAGTTGTCGCTGCTGCTGCGCCGTCCACCGGGGCGGGAGGCGTTTCCGGGTGACATTTTTTACGTGCATTCGCGGCTGCTCGAGCGCGCGACGCACCTGGGCCCGGCACGTGGCGGCGGTTCTCTGACAGCGCTGCCGATCATCGAGACCGAAGCCCAGAACATGGCGGCCTACATACCGACCAACCTGATCTCGATCACCGACGGCCAGGTCTATCTGTCGCCGGACCTGTTCGAGCTTGGCGTGTTGCCCGCAGTCGACGTCGGCCAGTCGGTCTCGCGTGTCGGCGGCAAGGCGCAGCGCGCTGCCTATCGCGCAGTCGCAGGCCACTTGAAGCTGGCGTACGCGCAGTTCGAGGAGCTCGAGACCTTCGCGCGTTTCGGTGCGCGGCTGGACGATGCAACCCGTACCGTCATTGCCCATGGCCGGCGCATCCGGGCCTGCCTCAAGCAACCGCAGTCGGCGCCGATACCGGTGCAGGCACAGATCGCCGTGTTGCTGGCGCTCACCGAGGGCTTGTTCGACCCGGTGCCGCTGGACCAGATGGAAGCGGCCGAGCGTGCCGTGCGCGAGGCCGCCGCCGCGTTGGCGCAGGAGCGCGTGGTTCGCCTGGTCGATGGCGACAAACTTTCTGACGAGGACCGTGAGGCGATTCTGACGTTGGCGCGGCAGGCCCTGGCCCCTTTGCTGCCGCATTCGGACACCGATGCCGCCAACGCAGTGGCGCAGGATACCCCGTGAGCGAGAGCGCCGCAGGGTTACGCCGGACGATCGCCAGTGCAGGCGACCTGCAGTCGGTGGTGCGCACCATGAAGGCGCTGGCGGCTTCGAGCATTGGCCAGTACGAGCAGTCGGTGCGTGCGTTGGCCGACTACGCCCGCACGGTGGAGCTGGGGCTGAGCGCCTGTTTGCGCGCCAGCGATGCGCCGGTGCAAGGCCTGCCTGCCCCAGCGGCCGGCCATCCGGTCGCGCATCGGCTGGTACTGGTGTTCGGATCGGACCAGGGTCTGGTCGGGCAATTCAACGAAATCGTGGCCGCACGCGTGTTGTCGCACCTGTCCAGCGAATCCATTCCGACCACGGTTTGGGCGGTGGGCGAACGGGTCCATGTGCGGCTGCTGGACGCCGGCATCGCGGTCCAGGGGCCGCTGGTGGTACCGCAATCGGTCAAGGGCATCACGGCGCTGGTGGGCCGCCTGCTGTTAGAGACAGTGACGGCGCAAACGGCTGTCGCATCGAGCGAGTTATGGGTGTTCCACAACCAATCCGCCACAGGCTCCGCGGTGCAGGCGGTACAGAAGCGTCTGTTGCCACTGGACGCGCATTGGCGCACGGCGTTGATCGCCGATCCCTGGCCGACCCGCAACCTGCCGCAGGTCATCGGTGGCGCGCCCGGCAGCTTGCGCACGCTGGTGGGCGAGTATCTGTTCGTGTCTCTTTATCGCGCCTGCGCCGAGTCGCTGGCCAGCGAGAACGCGAGCCGCCTGGCCGCCATGGAGCGGGCGGATCAAAATATTACGGAGTTGCTGGAGAACCTGCGCAGCCGCTTCAACCAGCTGCGCCAGAGCGCCATCGACGAGGAGTTGTTCGATGTGATCTCCGGCTTCGAGGCACTCATGCCAGCCGGTAGCGCGGCGCTTCAGAACCGTTCGAACGGCGCCAGGTAACGCCACTGGCCCAGCGGCAATGCCGCCATCGCGATCCGTCCGACGCGGATGCGCTTCATCGCCACGATCTGCAATCGGGCCGCAGCACACATCTGCGCAATCTGCCCCGGCCGGTGACCCTTGACGGCAAATCGCAGGCCGGTGACATCGCCTGACTGCCGGCTGACGCTGACCCGGGCAGGCAACATCGCGCGGCCATCGATGACCGGCGCCCGGTTCAGCTGGAGCAGGCGTTCGGGGGAGACCTGGCCGGTCACGTCGACGATGAGTTCGTGTTCAACCAGTGCGGCTTCCTGCACCAGTTTGCGTTCGATCCGCCAATCTTGCGTGAAGACCAGCAAGCCGCTGGCATCGGTTTCCAGTGGCGTGACGCTGCTTTGCACGTTCAGGTGGCGCTGCAGCAGGCGGGGCGCATGGTGGCCATCACCGCGCCAATGGTTCTCCGCCACCAGCAGCTGCCGCGCCGGCGTGGCGCTGTGGTCCCAGTCCAGGCCCGGCGGCTTGTGCAGCAGCAGCGTGACGGCAGCGACCGGTTCCATGCGGGCCTTGGGGTCGAGTTCGACCTGCTGGTCGACGACCTTGAACTGGGGCACTTCGATGACCCGGCCATCGACCCGGACCCAGCCGCCCTCGATATACAGCTCGGCTTCACGGCGCGAACATCCGACCATGTCGGACAGGCGTTTGGAAAGGCGGACCGGTTCGGTCATGGGTGGATACTATGCATTGGTCTGCGCAGTGTAGGCCCTGGAGAATGCGCCTGCCAACGCGCCTGCGAACAGTCGTGGCGCGGCTGTCTATCGGAATCTGGCACAGGAAACGGGGGCATGTGATGGCGGTCGCAGGAGTCGTTCTGGTATTGCTGGGTGCCGAGTCGACCGGCAAGACATGGCTGGCCGACGGCTTGTGCCATGCGCTTGCCGCCGAAGGTCACGATGCCGTTCAGGTGCCGGAGTATCTGCGCGAGTTCTGTGATTGGCATGGCCGTACGCCGATGGCTGGCGAGCAAGCTGCGATCGGGCAGGAACAGACGCGCCGGATCGCACAGGCCGCAGGCAAACATGCCATCGTGATTGCCGACACCAGCGCCTTGATGACGGCCGTCTACAGCGAGTCCCTGTTTGGCGACCCTGGACTGCTGGCGCCGGCGATCAGCACGCAAAGCAGCTACGCCGCGACCCTGCTTACGGCACTGGACTTGCCCTGGGTGGCCGACACGCACCAGCGCGATGGACCCGGTGTGCGAGCACAAATCGATGCCAGGCTGCGT
>JAGPBF010000352.1 GCA_018063505.1 Rhodoferax sp. | reverse complement strand
GGTTATTGCTGAATGTGGGCATGGGCTTTTTCGGCAAGAATGTCACGGGTGCCAGTTCAACAGAATCAAGAGGGGAAATCCATGCAGTACTTCGTGACCGGTGCGACCGGATTCATTGGCAAGAGACTGGTCAGCAAGCTGCTGGCGCGCAAAGGCGCGGTTGTGCACTTCCTGATCCGTAAAGAGAGCGAATCCAAGGTCAAGGCCTTGCGCGAGTTCTGGGGCGTCAGCGCTGCAAGAGCGGTACCGGTGTTCGGTGACCTGACGGAGAAAAAGCTGGGCGTGGCAGCGGACATGGTGAAGTCGCTCAAGGGCAAGATCGACCATTTCTACCATCTGGCTGCGGTCTACGACCTGGCGGCCGACGAAGAAACCCAGGTGGCGGTCAACATCGATGGCACGCGCAACACGGTCGAATTTGCCAAGGCGATCGACGCCGGGCATTTTCACCATGTCAGCTCGATCGCCGCCGCCGGCCTTTACGAGGGCGTGTTCCGCGAGGACATGTTCGAGGAGGCCGAGAACTACGAACATCCGTATTTCATGACCAAGCACGAGAGCGAGAAGATCGTGCGCCAGGAGTGCAAAGTGCCATGGTCGGTGTTCCGGCCGGCGATGGTGGTGGGCGACAGCAGCACCGGCGAGATGGACAAGATCGACGGCCCTTACTATTTCTTCAAGCTGATCCAGCGCATGCGCCAGTTGCTGCCGCCTTGGATGCCGTCGGTCGGTCTGGAGGGCGGGCGCATCAACATCGTGCCGGTCGATTTCGTTGTCGATGCATTGGACACGATCAGCCACAGGAGTGGTATCACCAAGAAGTGCTTCCACCTGGTGGACCCGGTCGGGTACCGCGTTGGCGATGTGCTCGACATCTTCAGCAAGGCGGCCCATGCGCCCAAGATGAACCTGTTCGTCAACGCCGCGTTGCTGGGCTTCATTCCGCGCAGCGTGACCAAGGGCCTGATGGCGCTGGCGCCGGTGCGCCGGGTGCGTAATGCCGTCATGAAGGATCTCGGCCTGCCCGAGGACATGCTGACCTTTGTCAACTACCCGACCCGCTTTGACTGCCGCGAGACGCTGGCCGCACTCAAGGGCAGCGGTATCGAATGCCCGAACCTGAAAGACTACGCGTGGCGCATCTGGGACTATTGGGAGCGGCATCTCGACCCTGACCTGCACATTGACCGCTCGCTGCGCGGCACCGTGGCCGGCAAGGTGGTTCTGGTCACCGGTGGCTCATCGGGCATCGGCCTGGCCGCTGCGCACAAGTTTGCCGAAGCCGGCGCCACGACCCTGATCTGCGGCCGTGACAGCGACAAGCTCGACGAAGCCTGCAAGGAGGCCAAGTCGCGCGGTTATGCCTTCGTGGCCTACCCGGTGGATATCGCCGACATGGCCGACTGCGACCGCTTCGTGAAGCTGTTGCATGACAAACACGGAGGTGTCGACTTCCTGATCAACAACGCCGGGCGCTCGATCCGCCGGGCGATCGAATCGAGCTACGATCGTTTTCACGATTACGAGCGCACGATGCAGCTCAACTATTTCGGTTGCCTGCGTGTGACCATGGGCATCCTGCCGGCGATGGTGGCCAGGAAGAAGGGCCATGTGGTCAATATCAGCTCGATCGGCGTGCTGACCAATGCGCCGCGTTTCTCGGCCTACGTCGCCTCCAAGGCCGCGCTCGACGCCTGGACGCGTTGCGCGTCGAGCGAATTCGCCGACCAGGGCATCTCGTTCACGACCATCAACATGCCGCTGGTGCGCACCCCGATGATCGCCCCTACCGGCCTTTACAACAACGTGCCCACGCTGTCGCCGGAAGAAGCGGGCGACATGGTGGCCCAGGCCTGCATCTTCAAGCCGGTGCGGATCGCGACCCGGCTCGGCATTACCGGGCAGATCCTGCACGCGTTGCTGCCGCGGGTGGCGCAGATTGCGATGAACACCAGTTTTCGCATGTTCCCGGACTCGACCGCGTCCAAGGGCGCGAAACCGGGCGAAAAGCCGGCAAAGCAACAGTTGTCGGCCGAGGCGGTGGCGATGCAGCAGATGATGCGGGGGATACACTTTTAGGGGCGATGGCCGCCGATCGGCGAGGCTCCCCGCAGGGGGTGCGCGCCGGAGCGGGCAAAAATTGATGGGATAATCGCGCCACTCCGAAATCAGGGATCTCACACCCGGCGGCACACCACTTGCGTGGTGTCAGGCGCCATTGGATGTGCCTGTACGGCAACCCCATCTGTCTGAACATGCGCCACTTTCCAGCCCCGATACTCGATCGCAAGATCCGCTTTGCCCTGGTGGGCTGCGGTCGTATTGCCAAAAATCACTTTGCATCGCTGCGCACGCACCAGGAGCGGGCCGAATTGGTGGACGTCTGTGACGTTGATCCCGCGGCATTGGCGGCGGCGGTGGCCGAGACCGGTGCCAAGGGCCACTCGAACTTGACGGCATTGTTGGCGCAAACCACGGCCGACATCGTGATCCTGACAACCCCCAGCGGCCTGCACCCGGAGCAGGCGATCGAAATTGCCGCCAGCAACCGCCATGTGATGACAGAAAAGCCGATGGCAACACGGTGGCATGACGGGCTGCGTATGGTCAAGGCCTGCGACGAGGCCGCGGTGCGCATGTTTGTTGTCAAGCAAAACCGGCGTAACGATACCCTGCAGTTGCTCAAGCGGGCAGTGGACCAGGATCGGTTTGGCCGCATCTACATGGTCAACATCAATGTATTCTGGACCCGGCCGCAAGAGTATTACGACAGCGCTGCATGGCGCGGCACCTGGGAGTTCGACGGTGGCGCGTTCATGAACCAGGCCAGTCACTATGTCGACCTGCTCGACTGGATCGTCGGCCCGATCGAGAGTCTGCAGGCGTACACCGGCACGCTGGCGCGCAACATCGAGGTGGAGGATACCGGCGTGGTGAGCGTCAAGTGGCGTTCCGGCG
>JAGPBF010000019.1 GCA_018063505.1 Rhodoferax sp. | reverse complement strand
GCGCGTGGGCGCGGCTTTGGGGCACTGCTATTTGAAAGGGCTGCGATGGACGCGCGCAACAAAGGCGTTGCGCTCATGTTTATTCACGCCCTGAGCGAGAACACCGCAATGTTGCGAATTGCGCGAAACGCCGGTGCTCTTATTGAGCGGATCGGCTCTGACGCCGAAGCCTTTCTCCGGCTTGCACCAGCATCCTTTGGCAGTCGGATGACCGAGATTGTCGAAGACCACTATGCGCACGTGGACTACCGGCTAAAAGCGCAATCCAAGCAACTGCATGACTTTCTCTCCACTCTCAAGTCACTGAATCGCAATTGGACCGCAAGCAAACCCGGTTCTGGCGCTTGAGCTCCATTTGTAGAATGGCATCTGATCACTTTGCCGGGAAGCTTCCCCGGTGACACGCCAATCCGGTATCCTTGGGGTTCCCCAACTTCAGTGCCACGGCAGTGTCCGAACCTTATCCTGAGCGACCCATTCCAGAGCGGGAAGACAAACGCTCGTTTTTGCAGAAGCTCGCAGAGTTCATTCACCCCGGACTTGACTCAACCGAGGAATTGATCGCGGCCTTGGCCGACGCAGAGGACAACAACGTCATTGGGGCCGAATCACGGGTCATGCTCGAAGGCGTGATTCGGATGGCCGACATGACCGCGGGTGACGTCATGGTGGCCGCGACCCGGATGGATCTGGTCAACATCGATTCGACACCCGACGATCTGCTTCAGGTCGTCATAGATACCGCTCACTCGCGCTTTCCGGTTTTTGACGGTGAACGCGACAACATCATCGGCATCCTGATGGCGAAGGACCTGCTGAAGCTTCAGCGAGCCCCGCAGTTCAGTGTGCGGGCATTGCTGCGGCCAGCAGTGTTTGTGCCCGAAAGCAAGAAGCTAAATGATTTGCTGCGGGATTTCCGTGGCAACCGTAATCACCTCGCGATCGTGATCGATGAATTTGGCAGGGTTGCCGGGCTGATCACGATTGAGGATGTGCTCGAGCAGATCGTCGGCGAAATCGAGGATGAATTCGATATTGAAGAAGACGAGGGAGATATCTTCGGCTTGGCTGACCGTACCTACCGGGTCAGTGGTGACACTCCGATCGAGCGCGTGGAGGACGCATTTGGCGTGAAGATAACGGGGCAGGATGAAGAATTGGACTTCGACACCATCGGCGGGTTGATTGCGCACGAGATGGGACATGTGCCACGTCGCGGCGAACACCATTTGCTGGCCGGTTTGCATTTCGTCGTGTTGCACACCAAAGGCGGCGCTGTGAAATGGTTCAAGGTTTCGCCCCAGGTGCCCTGAGTTCCTGCGCTTGTTACTTTCCGCCTTCTTCGCTGTTATCGCGGGTCTGTGCCATGGCATTGCGCTGGCGGCGCCATGGGACGGACAGCCCCGCGGATGGTTGCAACTGGTCGCATTGGGTTTTCTGGTCTGGCAACTGCAACAGGCGCGCAGCCTGTCGGAGGCGGCCTGGCTCGGATGGGCGTTCGCTACGGCCTGGTTGTGCGCAACCTTTTGGTGGCTCTTCGTTGCCATGAACACCTATGCCGGCCTCGCGGCCTGGTTGGCAGCACTGGCAATCCTGATGCTTGCGGCAGTATTGGCCCTTTACTACGCCGTTGCCGCATATGCCTATGTGGCACTCAAGCCATCGCAGGCACTTGGCGCCGCTGCGCTGTTTGCATCTGTCTGGATGCTTGCGGAGCTTGCCCGGGGGGTCTGGTTCACAGGTTTTGGCTGGGGAGCGGCTGGATACGCGCATATCAATGGATTGGCCCGTTTCGCGCCGTACGTGGGCGCCTATGGCATTGCCGCGCTGGTGGCCTTTATGGCCAGCCTGATAGCCATCTGGGTGCAGGCGCCCATGATTGCCAGACGATTCTGGATGCCCGTCATGGCTGCATCGGTCGCTGGCATCATGGTCTGGGCGCCGCACAGTTACAGTGAAGCCGCCGGCAAGCTGCGGGTGGCATTGTTGCAAGGCAATATCCCGCAAGACCAGAAATTTCAAGCTGGAACTGGCGTGATTGACGCTTTGCGCTGGTATGGCGAACAAATGGCAACTGCGACAGCGCCGTTGGTCGTCGCGCCGGAAACGGCCATTCCGCTCTTGCCGCGGGATTTGCCCGCAGACTACTGGGCATCCCTTCGGCAGCGGTATTCGCAGGGTTCGCAGGCGGCCTTGTTCGGAATCCCATTGGTCGGTACCCAAGGCGACTACACCAATTCGGTCGTAGGCCTGCGCCCCGGTGATGCAGCGGCGAACGAAGCCTCGAACTATCGCTATGACAAACATCACCTCGTCCCGTTTGGCGAGTTCATTCCGCCGCTGTTTCGCTGGTTCACGGAGATGATGAATATCCCGCTGGGTGACTTCAGCCGCGGTCAGGTGGGTCAGCCCTCATTCGAATGGAAGGGTCAGCGCCTGGCACCCAATATCTGCTACGAGGATCTGTTCGGTGAAGAACTGGCGCAGCGTTTTGCAGATCCGGAGCAGGCGCCGACCGTTTTTGTCAACGTGAGCAACATCGGTTGGTTTGGCAATACCGTTGCGATCGACCAGCACCTGAATATCTCGCGCATGCGTGCGCTGGAGTTCGAGCGACCGTTTATCCGTGCCACCAATACGGGAGAGACGGCCATCATCGACCACCGCGGACAAGTCACCGACAGCCTTGCACGCCTGACCCGCGGGGTCCTTCAGGGCGAAGTTCAGGGTCGTACCGGCCTTACACCGTTCGCGTGGTGGGCCTCCCGGTTCGGTTTATGGCCACTTTGGCTGGCTGGCACTTCGGCTGTTGCCATCGCATGGATCGTGCGGCGTCGCCGACTGCGTCGATACCCTTAAAATCAACCGACGTGCACATGCCGGTGTGGAGCCGCTGTGCCCCAGCCGGCGACGCCTGCGCCAATCCCGGTGCCGGAGTTCCAGTCCAGTCCAGAATCGGCGCGTCGCCACGCGAATCCCCTGCGAGACCCCATGCTGACTTTCCAACAAATCATTCTGAAACTGCAATCCTATTGGGATGCACAGGGTTGCGTGCTGATGCAGCCCTACGACATGGAGGTGGGCGCCGGTACGTCCCACACGGCGACGTTTCTGCGGGCCATCGGACCAGAGCCCTGGAATGCGGCCTATGTTCAGCCCAGCCGTCGCCCCAAGGATGGACGTTACGGCGAAAACCCGAACCGGTTGCAGCACTACTACCAGTTTCAGGTGGTGATGAAGCCGGCACCCGCCAACATACTGGATCTGTATCTGGGCTCACTGACGGCACTTGGCCTGAACCTGCAGCGCAATGACATCCGGTTCGTCGAAGACGACTGGGAGAACCCGACCTTGGGCGCCTGGGGTCTGGGGTGGGAGGTCTGGCTCAATGGAATGGAGGTGACGCAGTTCACCTATTTCCAGCAGGTCGGTGGAATCGATTGCCGCCCGGCAACAGGTGAAATCACGTATGGCCTGGAGCGGCTAGCCATGTATCTGCAGGACGTGGACAACGTCTACAAACTGAAATGGACTGAAGGCACGACGTATGGCGACGTCTACCTTCAGAACGAAAAGGAGCAGTCGAAATACAACTTCGAACACAGCGACGTCGATTTCCTGCTGACCGCCTTCGCTGCACATGAAAAGCAGGCCGCGCATCTGGTCGCCGAGCAGCTGGCGCTTCCGGCTTACGAGCAGGTGCTCAAGGCTGCGCACAGCTTCAATCTGCTTGACGCGCGCGGGGCTATCAGTGTGACGGAGCGGGCTGCATACATGGGGCGGATCCGCAATCTGGCGCGTTCGGTTGCGCGCAGCTACTACGAAAGTCGCGAACGACTGGGGTTTCCGCTGGCGCCCAGGGAATGGGTTGAACAAATTGTGAAGAAGGCGGCCTGAAGTGACACAGACGATGGGTATGGACAGTCGCAGTCTTCTGGTCGAATTGCTGGTTGAGGAACTGCCTCCGAAGGCGCTTGCGAAACTTGGCGAGGCGTTTGCGCGTGAACTATTTGAACAACTCAAGACGCAGAACCTCTTGCTTGCGCAATCCGTTTACACCTCATTCGCAACACCAAGGCGTCTGGCGGTGCATGTCGCTGGCGTGTTGCGCCAGGCGCCGGCGCAACCGGACCTGCGCAAACTGATGCCGCTGACAGTGGCCTTCAAGGATGGGGTGGCGACCGAGGCTTATCGCAAGAAGCTGACCGGAATGGGGCGGGCGCATCTGGCTGACAAAGGGATTGGTGCCAGCGACGGGGCCGATCAGATCATCGTGCGCAACGATGGAAAAGTCGATGTGGTTTATTTTTCAGGTCTGGCACAAGGGGTTGCACTGCAAGTGGGCTTGCAAAATGCCATTGATGTCACCATTGCAAAGTTGCCGATTCCCAAGGTCATGACCTACCAACTCGATGCGTTGTCCCACGCCGAGTTGCCGGGCTGGACCAGCGTCAGTTTCGTCCGTCCGGTGCATGGACTGGTTGCCTTGCATGGTAACGAGATCGTGCCCGTTACGGCGCTGGGCAAAGATGCCGGCCGCATCACGAGAGGCCATCGTTTCGAGTCGCCCAAG
Source organism: Rhodoferax sp. (assembly GCA_018063505.1). GTDB lineage: Bacteria > Pseudomonadota > Gammaproteobacteria > Burkholderiales > Burkholderiaceae_C > CAISIP01. The sequence continues at coordinate 30,736 of JAGPBF010000019.1, read as the reverse complement.
GCAGAAGTGGCCTTTGACCACGCCGATGGATACGCCCAGACGCTGGCGAACGACGGGGCCGTCACCGCCGATTTCGCAGTGCGTCGTGCCGATATCGAGCGCCAGCTCCAGGCGGCCTGCGCCGCAATCGGAGACGGCATGCAAGTGGTTCAGGATGCGGCGTTGCTCGAAGAGGTTACCGCCCTGGTCGAGCGGCCCAACGTGTTGGTGTGTTCATTTGAAGAACAGTTCCTGGAGGTGCCGCAGGAATGCCTGATCCTGACGATGAAGGCCAACCAGAAGTATTTCCCGCTGCTCGATGCCTTTGGGAAGTTGACGAACCGCTTTCTGATCGTCAGCAACGTGTCTCCGGCAGATCCCAGTGCCGTCATCGGTGGCAATGAGCGTGTGGTTCGCCCGCGCCTTGCGGATGCACGCTTCTTCTTTGACCAGGATCGCAAGAGGAATCTGCTGTCTCGTGTCGAACAACTGGATCGGGTGGTCTATCACAGCAAGTTGGGCTCGCAGAAAGACCGCATGGAGCGGGTGCGCACGATTGCCAGAGATCTTGCAACACAACTCGGTGATGCGGGCCTGGTAGAGACAGTCGATACGGCTGCCCAGCTGGCCAAGGCCGACCTGCTCACCGACATGGTCGGCGAATTTCCGGAACTGCAGGGAATCATGGGTGGCTACTACGCGCGCCACGATGGACTTGGCGATTCCGTGGCGATGGCGATCGAAGACCATTACAAGCCTCGATTCGCAGGTGATGCGCTTGCGCGCGAATCGGCTGGCCTGGTACTGGCGCTGGCTGACAAGCTAGAGACCCTGGTCGGCATGTTCGGAATCGGCAGCCTGCCCACCGGCGACAAGGATCCGTTTGCGTTGCGCCGCCATGCGCTGGGCGTTATCCGGATGCTGGTCGAGCGTGCATTGCCTCTACCGCCCGACGCGTTGGTGCGGGACGCGTTCGCTGCGTTCCCGGCCGGCATGTTGCAGCACGATGTCGAACCCTTGTCCCAGTTTCTGGTTGAGCGACTTAAAAGCTACTTGAGGGATTCCGGCCATTCAAGCGGCGAAGTGGACGCGGCGATCCATGCGCAGGGTATGCGTACATGGGCCGAACTTCCCAAGCGACTGGCCGCGGTTCGTGCATTTGCTGCATTGCCCGAGGCTGCGGCGCTGGCGGCAGCCAACAAGCGCATCAGCAACATCTTGAAGAAAGTCCCGCCGGTGGATCCGCATGTCAGTGAAGTGCTGCTGGCAGAAGCGGCGGAGATTGCACTTTACGCGGCGATGGGCAAACATGCGCCGATTGCGGCTGCACAATTCGAGGCCGGAGATTTCGCGGCGTCGCTGCAAACACTCGCCGGCTTGCGAGGTCCGGTCGACGCATTCTTCGAAAACGTCATGGTCAACACGCCTGAGCTGGACCTGCGCCTGAACCGCCAGGGGCTGTTGCAGGAATTGCACGACGCGATGAACCGCGTGGCCGACCTGTCCCGACTCGATAGTTCCGGAGCATGAACCACATGAAGCTGGTCATCCTGGATCGTGATGGCACCATTGGCGACCAGATTGGCGCGCAAGGCGACTCGTCTTCCGACTGGCAACCCTTGCCAGGCGCATTGCAGGCGATTGCCCGACTCAACCATGGCGGCTGGCATGTTGTCATCGTCTCCAACGAAGGTGGCCTGGGTCGCGGAGTCTATGAAATGGCCAAGGTCAATGACCTGCAGGCACGCATGTACAAGATGCTTGCGACGGTAGGCGCTCGAGTCGATGCCATGTTCTTCTGTCCGCATGCGCCGGATGAGGGCTGTCATTGCCGAAAACCCGGGACGGGCCTGTTCGAGCAGATTCGTGAACGGTTTGGCGTCGAACTCAAAGGGACGCCTGCTGTCGGTGACTCACTGGACGACGCCATTGCGGCGGCGGCGGCCGGATGTGTCGTGCATCTGGTACTGACCGGCGGAGGGGGCCAATATCGCGAATGCGCGTTGCCAGCGGCCTTTCCGCCTGGCGTTGTGGTGCATGAAGACCTGGCCGCGTTCGCGCAACATCTGGTCGCGCGGGAAGACCTTGTTGGCGCTGCAACTCCGTCATGAGCATCGATCCGACTACCGCTGGAGATGGGCGCAGCGGCGCTGGTGTCAACAAGCCCCTGGCTGTTCTGCGATCCGTGCTGCACATGGCCTGGATGCTGGTGACCGTGATTCCCTGGGGCATCATCATGCTGGTGGCGTCGTTGCGCGTGCGAGGTGCGGCCTTGTGGTGGATGGCCGTTCGCTGGCTAGGCTGGGCCATTGACGGCGCGCGCGTCCTGCTGGGCATCCAGATTCGTGTCAGCGGCATGGAAAACCTCCCCGATGGGGCGACCAGTCCCGCGATCTTGCTGGTCAAGCACCAGTCGACACTGGAGACCTTTCTGTTGCCGACCCTGATGCCGCATCCGCTTGCATATGTGTTCAAGAAAGAGTTGCTTCGTGTTCCCTTCTTTGGCTGGGCCATGGGACGGCTAGACATGATTCACATCGACCGCAACCAGCGCAACCAGGCGTTCTCGAAAGTCGTGGCTCAGGGCAAGGACCTGCTCGCGCAAGGTATCTGGATCATCATGTTCCCGGAGGGCACGCGCATCGCGCGTGGCCAGAAAGGAACCTACAAGTCGGGTGGCACACGGTTGGCCATTGAAACTGGCGCACCGGTCATTCCGATCGCGGTGAGTTCGGCCAAGTGCTGGCCGCGCAAGGCGTTCGTCAAATTGCCGGGCACGGTCGACGTGTCGATCGGTCCTGCGATTCCGAGCCAGGGTCGCAAAGCCGACGAACTGATGCGCGAGGTTGAGGCCTGGATCGAGACCGAGATGCGAAGGCTCGATCCGCAGGCCTACCGGTGACCCTGTCGGCGTAACTCGCAGATCTGCTGCCATGCGTGCGTTGCTGCAATACACACTGGACTTGTTCGGCGCCGATCCGGTCGGCACACCGGCTCCGGCGCGCGGGCGCTCCGGGGCAGTGACGCCGGCGGATGAAAGCGCAGGCAATACCAGGGCAAGGGTATTGGATCGCGGGCTGGATGTGGTATCCCGCCATCCGCTGGCGAATCGGGAAACACGGCTGGAAGGAGCCCGCATCGCCTACCTGTTCAAGCGCGGCAAGCGCCGCACCATCGGGTTCTCGGTCAATCACGATGGTCTTGTGGTTCATGCACCGCGCTGGGTCACGCTGACCGACGTGCAATCGGCGCTGGACGAAAAAGCGGCTTGGATCGTCCGCAAGCTGGTGGAGACCCGCGAGCGCCAGGACCGCATGCAGGCCAATCGTATCGAGTGGAAGGACGGCGCCGTCCTGCCTTTCCTGGGCGAGCCGATGCAGGTGGTGCTCGATCCACACCATGCTTTCGACGCTGCCGGCGCGGTACTCACGCTCGGTGAGCCGGACGGGGCAGAGCCGGTGCGCCACAGACTGCAATTGGGTTTGCCGCGCAATGCCAGTGCGGACCAGATTCGGGATGCGGTGCAGGCGTGGTTGATGCGTCAGGCCAAGCGGCTGTTCACCGAGCGGCTGGACCTCTTTGCGCCGCGCCTGCAGGTTCAGTGGCGCAAATTGGCGCTGAGCAGCGCCGGCACCCGGTGGGGAAGTGCCAAGTCGGACGGCTCGATCCGGCTCCATTGGCGGCTGATCCATTTCCGCACCAATGTGATTGATTATGTCGTGGTGCACGAACTGAGCCATTTGCGTGTGATGGACCATAGCCCGCGCTTCTGGGACACGGTGCGCACCGTCGTCCCTGACTACGAGTTGCTGCGCGGGCAACTGAAGGACGAGGCGATTCCGAAGTGGTCCTGACGTGGCCCGAGACTGGCCGTCAGATCACGGCCGAAAAGCGGTAGACGCCGTCCACATCACATTTGCGCACCAGTTTTGCCTGGTACCACAAGGCATGCAGGTGGGCGATGGCCTCGCCCATGGCGAAAGTTTTCTGGTGCAGGTCCAACGGCCGCAGGAACATGACCGGCAGGATGTCGAATGCGCAATGTGGCCTGGTGGTACAGGCCTGCATCACTTCCGCCAGGCGGTCACGGTGATGGTCGTGCAACTGGCCAATGCGAATGTGCAGTCCGGTGAACGGCTTGCCGTGCGACGGCAAGGTCAGCGTATCTTCGGGCAGGTCGCTGAAGCGATCGATCGAGTCGAGAAACAGCTTGAGTGAATTGGCCTCTGGTTCAACTTCATAGACGCTCACATTGGTCGAGATGCGCGGCAACATCATGTCGCCGCCGATCAGCATGTGCAGAGCGTCGCAATACAGCGCGATATGTTCTGGCGCATGGCCATACCCACTGATGCAGCGCCACTGGCGCCCGCCAATGGTCAGCAGGTCGCCGTCCGCAATGCGTCGGTATTGCGCCGGGACGCCCGGTACCAGGCTGGGAAAATAGCGGTTGCGGGCCTTGATCTGCTCCACCGATGCAGGATCGTTCAGCCCGTGGGATGCGAAGAAGTCGGCGGCCGCTTCACCGCCAAACCCTGACGGACCCAGCGAGCCTAGTCGCGCGACGTTGTAGTCGGTGGCGCTGATCCACAGGCGCACGTTCCAGCGCGTGCACAACCAGTCGGCCAGCCCGATGTGGTCCGGATGCATATGCGTGACGATGACCCGCAGGATTGGAAGCCCCTCGAGCTGGGTCGCGAAAATCTGTTCCCACTGCGCTTTGGATTCGTCGCGGAAGATGCAGCAATCGACAATGCTCCAACCCTTGCGGCCATCGATCTCGTCACGCAGCAGCCACAGGTTGATGTGATTGAGTGCAAACGGCAATGCCATCCGGATCCAGCGCACGCCAGGCGCCACTTCCAGCGTGGTGCCGGACGCGGGCATGGCTTCACCCAGCGGATAGTGCAACTGGTTCTCGAGTTCGTTCATGTGCAGGTCCCGGGTATTTGACGTTTACGTAAACGTCAGTTGTAATCAGGCATTGTAGGAAGGCTTGGCAGTGCGTGCTGTCGCCTTCGTTTCGGTACGCGTCCCGTTCAATTACCCTGCATCCATCATGGTTCAACAATTCACGATCAGTGACCTGGCGCAAGAGTTCGACCTGACAACCAGGGCCATACGCTTCTACGAAGACATGGGGCTTTTGCAACCCCTGCGCGCCGGACCGGGTGGCCGCAGCAGGGTCTACAGTGCACGCGACCGCGCCCGCCTCAAGCTGACACTGCGGGCCAAGAGGCTTGGCCTGTCACTGACCGAGGCGCGCGACATCATCGACATGTACGACAGCCCGCGTGACACAGTGCCGCAGTTGCGCAAATTTCTTGCCGTGCTGGCAGCCCACCGGCAGGCATTGGAAGAGCAGATGACCGATCTGCTGGCGAACCTGGACGAGGTGAAGGGTCATGAAAAAGAGACCAAGGCCTTGTTGAGCAAGGCGGAGAAACGTGTGACTGCCGCCTGATCCGCCCAGTTACCCCCGATCGGAGTGACAGTCCATGCGAGATCGGCCATAATTGACGTTTACGTAAACGTCAATGTGAAAGGCGCTTGAGCATGAACGATCGGCCCGCCGTTGAACTGCGCCACCCTGCACTGCACCGGCGTGTGCTGGCAAGTTTCGAGCGACAGGGAATGATGCTGCACCTGGGCGCCCTTCTGGTGCAGGTCGGCCCTGGCCTGTGCGTCGTGGAGTTGCCCTATTCGGACAAGCTCACGCAGCAGCAGGGCGGTTTCCATGGCGGCGCAATAGGCGCGCTGGCCGACATTGCCGGCGGTTATGCCGCACTGACCGTCGCACCGGTCGACGCTGAAGTGACCACGGTCGAATACAAGATCAATTTTCTGGCATCTCTTCGCGGCGGCCGTTTACGCGCCACCGGGCGGGTGCTGCGCGCAGGCAAGCGCATCATCGTGACCAGTGCCATGGTCGAACATTTCGACGACAACGGGAAATCCACCGATTGCGCCGTCATGCAGCAGACCCTGGTGCCGGTCGCCAAAACCTATTGACCGGCAGTCGGCCTGGCTGATTTTTCTTTTCGACAAACACAAGACAGAGGAGATGCTCCATGACCCCCATGCCCGGACTTGATTTTCAACTCGGCGACGACATTGACGCGTTGCGCGATGCTGTACGGGAGTTTGCCCAGGGCGAGATCGCACCGCGTGCGGCCGAGATCGACCGCAGCGATCAATTCCCCATGGACCTGTGGACCAAGATGGGCGCGCTCGGTGTGCTTGGCATCACCGTCAGCGAGGAGTACGGTGGCGCCGGCATGGGATATCTGGCCCACATGGTCGCCATGGAGGAAATCAGCCGCGCATCTGCCTCGGTCGGCCTGAGCTATGGTGCCCACAGCAATCTGTGTGTCAACCAGATCAAGCGCAATGGCAACGACGCCCAGCGAAGCAAGTACTTGCCCAAGCTGATTACCGGTGAGCATGTCGGCGCGCTGGCCATGAGCGAGTCAGGCGCCGGCAGCGATGTGATCTCCATGAAGCTCAAGGCCGAAGACAAGGGCGGGTACTACCTGCTCAACGGCAGCAAGTTCTGGATCACGAATGGGCCCGACGCCGATACGCTGGTGGTGTATGCCAAGACCGAGCCGGAACTCGGCGCGCGCGGTGTCACCGCCTTCCTGATCGAAAAAAGCATGAAGGGCTTCTCCGTTGCCCAGAAGCTCGACAAGCTTGGCATGCGTGGCAGCCATACCGGCGAACTGGTTTTCGACAACGTCGAGGTGCCCATGGACCATATCCTGGGTGGTCTCAATGGTGGCGCCAAGGTGCTGATGAGTGGCCTGGACTACGAGCGCGCGGTGTTGTCGGCCGGTCCGATCGGCATCATGCAGGCGGTGATGGACAACGTGGTGCCGTATATCCACGATCGCAAGCAGTTCGGCCAGAGCATCGGCGAATTCCAGCTGGTCCAGGGCAAGGTGGCCGACATGTATACGGTCTTGCAGGCTGGCCGCGCGTATTGCTACACGGTAGGCAAGAACCTGGATGCACTCGGCAGCGCGCATGTGCGGCAGGTCCGCAAGGACTGCGCGTCGGTGATCCTGTGGTGCGCCGAAAAGGCAACCTGGATGGCCGGTGAAGGCATACAGCTTTTCGGCGGCAATGGCTACATCAATGAATATCCGCTGGGACGCTTGTGGCGCGATGCCAAGCTCTACGAGATCGGTGCCGGAACCAGCGAGATTCGCAGGATGCTGATCGGTCGCGAACTCTTCGCCGAAACCATGTGACAAGGGCACAATCGTCCGATGACCACCAACTCCCTCGACGAACTATTTGCCCATAACCGTGAATGGGCGGCCCGCATGGAGGCCGAACGGCCGGGGTTCTTCACCGGCTTGATGGCGCAACAGCAACCGCAGTACATGTGGATTGGCTGTTCCGACAGCCGGGTACCGGCAAACCAGATTACCGGCCTGGAGCCGGGTGAGGTATTCGTCCATCGCAACGTAGCGAACGTCGTTGTCCATTCGGATCTGAATGCCTTGTCGACCATACAGTTCGCCGTAGAGCGGCTCAAGGTCGAGCATGTGATGGTGGTGGGACATTACGGTTGTGGTGGTGTACAGGCCGCACTTGAGAATGTCAGTATCGGATTGGCCGACAACTGGCTGCGTCATGTCCAGAACGTGCGCGATCGCCATGCCATGTTGATTGAGCGCACGCCAGCGCATTTGCGCCACGACCTCTTGTGCGAACTCAATGTCATAGAGCAGGTTGTCAATGTGGCACACACGACGGTGGTGCGCGATGCCTGGGCCCGTGGACAGAAGCTGACGCTGCATGGCTGGGTCTATGGCCTCAAGGATGGCCTGATCCATGACCTGCACATGACGGTGCCGGGAACCGAATGGCTGGACGGGTTTTACCGTGTGGCGGTGGCACGTCTGTCAGAAATGCAACGCTAGGCGGCTGCCCGAGCCGGCGCGCAGACCATGTTCCCCCAGCGGCTCGACTCGACGGTTGCCTATGCGGTCGCCAAGGCGATGATGGATGGGTTCAATCGGCACTACCGACTGTTTCGCACCGAGTCGGCGCGGGCCAAGCACCGATTCGAAACCGCAGACTGGCACGGCCAGCAACGCGCCCAGCGCGAGCGAATCGAGTTTTACGACCTGCGTGTACGCGAATGTTCCCGGCGGCTGGCGCGTGAGTTCAAGGCGGGCGAGCAGCCCATGGAGGTCTGGCAGCAGATCAAATTGCACTACATCGGTTTGCTGGTCGATCACCACCAGCCGGAACTGGCAGAGACCTTCTTCAACTCGGTGACCACCAAGATCCTGCACCGAAGCTACTTCCAGAACGACTTTATCTTCCTGCGGCCAGCGGTCAGCACCGAATACATCGAAGATGACGGGCCGAAGGCAGTGCCGACATACCGGTCGTACTACCCGGCGCAGAGCGACCTGCCCCAGGCCTTGGCGCAGATGGTGGGTGACTTCGATCTGCGGCAGCGGTTCGAAGACCTTGCCCGCGATTGCAGTTTCGTGGCACAGGCCATGCACCAGCGCATGGGCGATGCCACGTTGCGGGCCAACTTCCAGCTCCAGGTGTTGTCGGGCCTGTTCTTCCGCAACAAGGGCGCATACGTTGTCGGAAAGATCATCAACGGTTTCACCGAGGAGCCGTTTGCGTTGCCGCTGTTGCACAACAAGGCCGGCCGACTGGTGATCGATGCCGCATTGTTCGGCGAAGCCGACCTGCTGATCCTGTTCAGTTTCGCGCGGGCCTATTTCATGGTTGACATGGAGGTTCCCAGTGCTTTCGTGCAATTCCTTCGCAGCGTGATGCCGCACAAGCCGCGCAACGAGATCTATAACGCGCTGGGCCTTCAGAAGCAGGGCAAGAACCTGTTCTATCGCGACTTCCTGCACCATCTGCGCCACTCCACCGACAAGTTCCGGATCGCGCCAGGCATCAAGGGTATGGTGATGCTGGTGTTCGATCTGCCCTCATTCCCGTATGTATTCAAGGTCATCAAGGACTACTTCCCGCTGCAGAAGGAGACCACCCGTGACCAGGTCAAAGCGAAATACCTGCTGGTCAAGCAGCATGACCGGGTCGGCCGTATGGCCGACACCCTGGAGTACAGCGGTGTCGGATTCCCGCGAAACCGTTTCGACGACGAACTGATCGCCGAGATCGAGCGGTTTGCGCCGAGTCAGTTGCAGATCAGTGACCGTGATGGCGACGGAGAACAGGAGTTGATGCTGCAGCACGTCTACATCGAGCGACGCATGATCCCGCTCAATATCTACCTGCAGGAGGCGTTCGACCTGGGGCAGTCGTCTGCACCCGGTGGGCCGGCCGCGCGGCGGGCGTACGCGCAGATCGAGCGCGCCGTGGTCGAATATGGCAATGCGATCAAGGACCTTGTCGCCGCCAACATCTTCCCAGGCGACATGTTGTGGAAGAACTTCGGCATCACCCGCCACGGCAAGGTGGTGTTTTACGACTACGACGAAATCGAATACGTCACTGACTGCAACTTCAGGCGTGTTCCCGAGGCCCGGAACGAGGAGGAAGAGTTGAGCGGTGAAGTCTGGTATCGCGTCGGTCCGAAGGACGTGTTTCCGGAGACTTTCGGACCTTTTCTGCTGGGCAATCCCACAGTGCGTGAGGTATTCATGCGGCACCATTGCGACCTGCTCGATGCCGCGTTCTGGCAAGGCCACAAGGAGCGCATTGCCCAGGGCCATGTGTTCGACGTGTTTCCGTACGACCAGGACAAACGTTTTGCGGCATCAGCCGAAACCGAACTGGACTGACTGCCTCCAGCGTCATCCAGATCCCACATTTTCAAAGGAGAGACCATGTCTGACAAATCATCCGATTCGATCGTCATTGTTGGTGCTGCACGTACCCCGATGGGCAGCTTCCAGGGCGATTTTTCCACCCTCAGCGCGCATGACCTGGGTGGTGCGGCCATCGCTGCTGCGATGCAACGCTCCGGTGTCGCCGCCGATCTGGTCGGTGAAGTGCTGTTTGGCAACTGTCTGATGGCCGGCCAGGGCCAGGCGCCGGCGCGCCAGGCGGCGCTCAAGGGCGGATTGCCCATGAGTGCCGGTGCCGTTACCTTGTCCAAGATGTGCGGCTCGGGCATGAAGGCCGCCATGTTTGCCCACGACATGTTGCTGGCCGGCAGCCACGATGTGATGGTGGCCGGTGGCATGGAAAGCATGACAAATGCGCCTTACCTGCTGCTCAAGGGTCGCGGTGGCATGCGGATCGGACACGACCGGGTGTTCGACCACATGATGCTGGATGGTCTGGAAGATGCGTACGAGCCGGGTCGTGCCATGGGCACCTTCGGTGAAGACTGCGCTGCCAAGTACCAGTTCAGCCGTGAAGCACAGGATGCGTTTGCCACCACCTCGGTCCAGCGCGCCAAGGCGGCCACCGAGTCCGGTGCATTTGCCAAAGAGATCACACCGGTCACGGTGAAAACCCGTGCGGGCGAAACCGTGGTGTCGATCGATGAGGGACCGGGTCGTGTCAAGCTCGACAAGATACCCAGCCTCAAGCCGGCATTCAAGAAGGACGGGACGATTACCGCGGCATCAAGCTCGTCGATCAACGACGGTGCAGCCGCGCTGGTCATGATGCGTGCGTCGACTGCGAAAAAGCTGGGTGCCTTACCGCTGGCGCGTATCGTGTCGCATGCGATGCATGCACAACAGCCGAACTGGTTCACGACTGCGCCGGTCGGTGCCACGCAGAAGGCGCTGGCCAAGGCTGGCTGGACCGCCGGCGATGTCGACCTGTGGGAAGTCAACGAGGCATTTGCGGTCGTTCCGATGGCGCTGATGACCGAACTCGGTATCTCGCATGACATCGTCAACGTCAACGGTGGTGCCTGCGCATTGGGCCATCCGATCGGCGCCAGCGGCGCGCGCATTCTGGTGACGCTGATTCACGCGCTGCAGGCACGCGGCAAGAAGCGCGGGCTGGCCACCTTGTGCATCGGCGGCGGCGAAGCGACTGCGTTGGCACTGGAACTGCTCTGAGCGCCGCTGCGTGAGGCACCGGATTCTTCAATTTTCCAGTCGGAGACCAACATGTTGCTGAGTCAGGACCAGGAGATGGTGCGCGATGCGGTGCGGGCATTTGCCCGGGAGCAACTGTGGCCCCACGCGGCGCAGTGGGACAAGGATCACCACTTTCCCAGGCAGGCACACCAGGGTCTGGCTGAACTCGGCGCCTACGGTATCTGTGTGCCGGAAGAATATGGCGGTGCCAATCTCGACTACCTGACGCTGGCGCTGGTGCTTGAGGAAATCGCCGCTGGCGACGGCGGCACCAGCACCGCCATCAGCGTGACCAACTGCCCGGTCAATGCCATTTTGATGGCTTATGCAAACCCGCAGCAAAAGAAGCAGTGGCTGACGCCGCTGGCGCAGGGGAAGATGCTGGGCGCATTTGCGCTGACTGAGCCCCATGTGGGGTCGGATGCGTCGGCATTGCGCACGACGGCCCGCCGTGACAAGGACGTCTATGTGCTCGATGGCGTCAAGCAATTCATCACCAGTGGCCAGAATGGCCAGGTCGTCATTGTCATAGCCGTCACCGACAAGGGGGCTGGCAAGAAGGGCATGAGTGCGTTCCTGGTGCCGACCGATGCGCCCGGTTACCAGGTCGCGCGTCTTGAGCACAAGCTCGGCCAGCACAGCAGCGATACCGCCCAGATCAATCTGGACAATTGCCGTATTCCGGTCGAGAACCTGATTGGCCGGGAGGGCGAGGGTTACCGGATCGCGCTGGGGGGCCTGGAAGGCGGCAGGATCGGAATCGCTGCGCAAAGTGTCGGCATGGCGCGCAGCGCGTTCGAGGTCGCGCTCGACTATGCCAAGCAGCGCGAGAGTTTTGGCCAGCCGATCTTTCAGCACCAGGCGGTCGGCTTTCGTCTGGCCGATTGCGCCACCCGCCTGGAGGCCGCACGCCAGCTGATCTGGCATGCCGCTAGCCTGCGTGATGCCGGCAAGCCTTGCCTCAAGGAGGCGGCCATGGCCAAGCTGTTTGCCAGCGAGATGGCCGAGCAGGTCTGCTCGGCGGCCATGCAGACACTCGGTGGTTACGGCTACGTGGCAGATTTTCCGGTTGAACGCATATACCGGGATGTCCGCGTCTGCCAGATTTACGAAGGCACCAGCGACGTACAGAAAATCCTGATCCAGCGCGCGCTGGCCCGGGGCGAATGATCCGCAAACACCTCCCACACCGAACAGGAGCAGACCATGGCCATTACCAGGGGATACCGACAACTCGTCGATGAGGCGATGACCGAAGTCACAACCTATTCGGTCGAGCAGGTGCGCCAGCGGATCGATGCGGACCCGGCGCTACAGATCGTCGATATCCGGGACATCCGGGAATTGAGCGATGGAACGATCGTTGGCGCGACCCATGCGCCGCGTGGCATGCTGGAGTTCTGGGTCGATCCTGAGTCTCCGTACCACAAGCCCCTGTTTGCGGACGAGGCACGCGAGTTCGTGTTGTTTTGCGGTGCAGGCTGGCGCAGTGCGCTGGCCGCCAAGGCGCTGCAGGACATGGGCATGACCAATGTTGCGCATATTGACGGCGGCTGGGCGGCATGGACCCGCGCTGGTGCACCGACAGAATCGCTCGAAGACAACAAGGCCAGGCGCAAGGCAAAGCCATGAAGCCAGGCGATGATCGCTTTGGTGATTTCCAGGCCACGCGGGCGCAACTTGCAGGCGAACTGTCGCCATCTTGATAAACCGGAAAGACCCCATCCATGAAATTTGAAGCTGTATTGTTCGACTGTGACGGAGTCCTGGTCGATTCCGAGCCGATCACCAACGGTGTATTGCGTGCCATGCTAGGCGAGCTCGGATGGCATATGAGCACACAGGAGTGCATGCAGATGTTTATCGGCAAGTCCCTCAGGGATGAAGTGGACATCATTGCAGAGCAAACCGGGCGTCAACTGCACGCCAGCTGGTTGACCCATTTCCAGCAGCGGCGCAATGCGGCGCTGCTGGAGCAACTGACCGCGATTCCGTTCATCCATGATGCGGTCCACCAGATTCATGCGGACCACGATGCGCGTATCGCCTGCGCGTCGGGTGCCGATCGTTTCAAGGTCGAAATGCAGCTGCGCAAGGTCGGTTTGATGGACTACTTCAAAGGGCGCATCTTCAGCGGCTACGAAACCCCGCGCTCAAAGCCTTTTCCGGACGTCTATCTGGCAGCCGCCGACGCATTGAGAGTACAGCCCAAGCGTTGCGCCGTCGTCGAGGACACGGTCACGGGTGTCACCGCAGGTGTGGCGGCCGGTGCCGTCGTATTCGCTTACGCGCCTGACGGCGACGGCAGCGCCTTGCGCGACGCAGGTGCGGTAGAAATATTCACATCCATGGCGGACTTGCCGTCACTGATGCAATAACCGACAACCCAGGTACCGACACCATGCCGATTCTCGAATCCAGACTCAATGCGCGCTCGGGCGAGTTCCAGCGCAATGCCAATGCCATGCAGGCGCTGGTAGCTGACCTGCGTACCCGCATCGCCCAGGTACAGGACGGCGGAGGCGAGGCTGCCCGTGCCAAGCATGTAGCCCGCGGCAAGCTGTTGCCACGCGACCGGGTGCAGATGCTGCTCGATCCGGGGACTCCGTTTCTGGAGCTCAGTCCGCTGGCTGCGCTGGGCATGTATCCTGACCGCGATGGCAGCGACAGTGCACCTTGTGGTGGATTGATCGCCGGTATCGGAAGGGTCAGCGGCGTCGATTGCATGATCGTGTGCAACGATGCCACCGTGAAGGGCGGCACCTACTACCCATTGACGGTAAAGAAGCACCTGCGGGCGCAGGAAATCGCGCAGCAGAACCGCTTGCCCTGTATCTACCTGGTCGACTCTGGCGGCGCCAATTTGCCCAATCAGGATGAGGTGTTTCCCGATCGCGACCATTTCGGCCGCATTTTCTTCAATCAGGCCAACCTCAGTGCCCAGGGCATTGCGCAGATCGCGGTGGTCATGGGCAGTTGCACCGCTGGCGGCGCCTATGTCCCGGCGATGAGCGACGAGAGCATCATCGTGCGCAACCAGGGCACGATTTTTTTGGGCGGGCCGCCACTGGTCAAGGCTGCCACCGGCGAAGTCGTGACGGCTGAGGATCTCGGCGGTGGCGATGTGCATACCCGCCTGTCCGGCGTGGTCGACCATCTGGCCGAGAACGACATGCATGCGCTGGCCATCGCGCGCAATACGGTGAAGAACCTCAACCAGGCGCACCGCAAGCCGGCACCGCCGGCGGTACCTGTGGCACCACGTTTTGATGCCAGCGAACTCTACGGCGTGATTCCGGCGGATACCCGCAAGCCATTCGATGTGCGCGAAATCATTGCGCGTGTGGTCGATGGTTCCGAGTTCGACGAATTCAAGGCGCGCTACGGCACGACACTGGTCTGCGGATTTGCCCATATTGAAGGAATGCCAGTGGGCATCATCGCCAACAACGGCATTCTGTTCAGTGAATCGGCGCTGAAGGGGGCGCACTTCATCGAGTTGTGTTGCCAGCGCAAGGTTCCGCTGGTTTTCCTGCAGAACATCACCGGTTTCATGGTCGGGCGCAAATACGAGAACGAAGGCATTGCGCGCAACGGCGCCAAGATGGTGACGGCTGTCGCCACGGCGGCGGTGCCGAAGTTCACGATCATCATCGGCGGCAGTTTTGGTGCCGGCAATTACGGCATGTGCGGGCGCGCGTTTTCGCCGCGTTTCCTGTGGATGTGGCCGAATGCACGTATTTCCGTCATGGGCGGAGACCAGGCGGCAGCGGTGCTGGCGACGGTACGGCGCGACGGTATCGAGGGTCGTGGCGGACAGTGGACGATGGAAGAAGAAGAGGCGTTCAAGACGCCGATCCGCAACCAGTACGAGGAACAGGGGCATCCCTATTTCGCCACCGCGCGCTTGTGGGATGACGGTGTCATCGACCCGGCCGACACACGCCGGGTGCTGGCGTTGGGGCTCAGCGCTGCGCTCAACGCTCCGATCCCGGAAACCAGGTTCGGCGTGTTCCGGATGTAGTCCGCGGCGGCCCCAATGCACATGAAGGATGGATATGTTTGACAAGATATTGATTGCCAATCGCGGGGAGATCGCTTGCCGAGTCGCGGCTACCGCGCGCCGCATGGGTGTTCGCACCGTGGCTGTCTACTCGGACGCGGATGCCCACGCCAAGCATGTGGCCGCCTGCGACGAGTCGGTGCATATCGGCAGCAGTGCGCCGAAGGAAAGTTACCTGCGCTGGGAAACGATTCTGGCCGCGGCCAAGGCCACCGGAGCACAGGCAGTACATCCAGGTTACGGATTTCTCAGTGAGAACGAGGCCTTCGCAGCGGCGTGTGCGGATGCCGGCCTGGTATTCATCGGGCCGCCTCCGTCGGCCATCAAGGCCATGGGCTTGAAGGCGGAATCCAAGCGCTTGATGGATGCTGCCGGCGTGCCGCTGGTGCCGGGTTATCACGGCGCAGACCAGGAGCCGGAACTGTTGCGAAGCGAAGCCGCGCGTATCGGGTATCCGGTGCTGATCAAGGCCAGCGCCGGGGGTGGTGGCAAGGGGATGCGGGCCGTCGACAAGCCCGAGGACTTCGACGCAGCCCTGGCGTCGTGCAAACGCGAGGCGATCAACAGTTTTGGCGACGATGCGGTGCTGATCGAGAAATACGTGTTGCGTCCACGCCATATCGAGATCCAGGTGTTTGGCGACAGCCATGGCAATTACGTCCATCTGTTCGAGCGTGATTGCTCGGTGCAGCGCCGACACCAGAAGGTTCTCGAGGAGGCTCCGGCGCCGGGTATGTCGGATGCAATGCGAATCCAGATGGGAGCAGCAGCCGTCTCCGCCGCGCGTGCTGTGCAATACGTTGGGGCCGGAACGGTGGAGTTCATCGTCGAGCAGCGCCCGGACGGCAGCATGAACTTCTTCTTCATGGAGATGAATACCAGGCTGCAGGTCGAGCATCCGGTGACCGAGGCGATTACCGGCCAGGACCTGGTCGAATGGCAGTTGCGAGTGGCCAGTGGCGAGAAGCTGCCGTTGGCACAAGACCAGTTGCGCATCCACGGTCATGCGATCGAGGCGCGCATCTGCGCCGAGAATCCCGACAACCAGTTCCTGCCGGCCACCGGCCAGTTGCAGGTGTATCGCAAGCCGGAGCATGTCAGTTTCGTTCGCGCCAGCGGCGCCTGCAGCGTCCGGGTTGACGACGGTGTGCGCGAAGGCGATACGATCTCGCCGTTTTACGATTCCATGGTGGCCAAGCTGATCGTGGTCGGTGATGACCGGGCCCAGGCGCTGGCACGGCTGGATGCGGCGCTGGCGCAGACCCATATCGTCGGTCTGAACACCAATGTGCAGTTTCTGCGCCACGTCGCGCGCAGCAAGTCTTTCGCCCAGGCCGATCTCGATACGGCGCTGATCGTGCGTGAGCAGGCGGTGCTGTTCAAGCAGGAGACCGTGGGGCTGGACTTTGCGGTGGCGGCCTCGGTCGCCCATGCGCTGCTGGCCGAACAGGTATTGGCCCATGCGGATCCGTTCAGTCGACGCGACGGCTGGCGTGCATTCGGCACCGGGGTGCGAAGGTTCGGATTCGAGTTTCAGGAGCAATCTGTTCAGGCCAGCCTGACCTATCTGCACGATGGGGCACTGCATCTGCAGGTCGGCGCTACCGATGCGGTGCTGGTTTTCAACCAGTGTGACGGCGGCGTCGACATCCAGTTTGCAGGGCAGCGCCATCTGGCGCAGATCTACCGGCGCAACGAGGAGTTGCACGTATTCACGCCGCATGGCGCTACACGTATCCTGGCAATCGACCTGCTCGACCATGCCGGCGACACCCATGGTGAAGGCGGCCGACTGACGGCCCCCATGCCCGGCAAGGTCCTGTCATTCGCCGTCAAGGCTGGCGACAAGGTGCAAAAGGGTCAGGCTTTGGCGGTGATGGAGGCGATGAAGATGGAACACACGATAGCCGCGCCGGCCGACGGCACAGTGGCCGAGTTGCTGTACGCCCCCGGTGACCAGGTCACCGAGGGCTCCGAACTGCTCCGTATGGACGCCTGATGCTGCGCGTCAGCTTTTGTGACCCGTCTTGCGAGCCTCAGCCGTGGGTCGACGATTTGCGCGCGTTTTTGCCGGGCATGGTGGTGGAAAACTGGTCGGACGGTGATGCGCCTGCCGACTATGCCGTGGCCTGGGCGCCGCCGCAGCGATTCATCGACCAGCAAACCCGATTGCGTGCCTTGTTCAACGTCGGGGCTGGCGTGGACAAATTGCTGGGCCTGCAACTGCCGCCGGGGCTGCGTGTGATCCGGCTCGACGATGCGGGCATGGGCGTGCAGATGGCCGAGTATGTCTGCCATGCAGTGATTCGGCATTTTCGCGAGTTTGCAGCGTATGAAGATCAGGCAGAACAAGGCTCATGGGTGCGGCGCAAGCCCAGGTCCAGGGCGGAGTTTGCTGTCGGCATTCTGGGTCTGGGGGTTCTGGGCCAACAAGTTGCCGCCGCGTTGCGTCAGTTCGAGTTTCCGTTGCTGGGCTGGAGTCGTGGCGTCCGGCAGGTTGACGGCATTCGTTGTTTTTCCGGTTCCGAAGGCTTGCCCGAGTTCCTGTCACGCTGTCAGGCGCTGGTATGCCTGTTGCCACTGACACCCGATACCCGCAATATCCTGGGCCGCGAGAACCTGTCGCGGCTTGCGCCAGGCGCGTACCTGGTCAACGTGGCCAGAGGGGACCATGTCGTGGACGACGATCTGCTGGCGCTGCTCGACAGTGGGCATCTGTCAGGCGCGACGCTGGATGTGTTTCGCGTCGAGCCCTTGCCGGCGGAGCATGCGTTCTGGCGCCATCCGCGTATTCGCGTCACACCGCATATATCCGCCCAGACACTGCGCGCAGAAAGCATTATGCAGATTGCGGGCAAGATTCTGGCGCTCGAACGCGGTGAGCCGGTAGCAGGTATCGTCGATCTGGCGCGCGGATATTGACGGTACAGACATCAGGAGCGATTGCCATGACATTGCCGAAACGGGTCAAACTGGTGGATGTAGGTCCCCGTGATGGTTTGCAGAATGAAAAGCAGACGGTGCCGGTCGAGGTAAAGATCGGGCTGATCCACGCCCTGCAGGACGCGGGCCTGGCCGAGATCGAGGTCACCAGTTTCGTGAGTCCCAAATGGGTCCCGCAAATGGCCGACAACAGCCAGGTCATGGCCGGCATCCGGCGCAAACCCGGTGTCCGGTATTCGGTGCTGACCCCCAATCTCAAGGGCTTTGAGGCGGCCATTGCATCGGACAAGGCCTTCTGGCCCGACGAGATCGTTGTGTTTGGCGCCGCCAGCGAGGCGTTCAGCCAGCGCAACATCAATTGTTCCATCGCCGAGAGCATCGAACGTTTCCGTCCGGTGGTTGCTGCAGCACGTGCCAATGGCATCTTCGTGCGTGGTGCGATGTCATGCACCGTCGGCTGTCCTTACGAAGGTGAGATCGCCCCGGAGCGCGTGGCCATGCTGGCCGGCCTGATGCGCGACATCGGCGTGCAACACGTTGGTGTCGCCGACACCATTGGTGTTGGAACCCCCGTCAAGGTGCAACGTGCGCTCGATGCCACGCTGCAGCATTACGGTATCGACGAGGTGTCGGGCCATTTCCATGACACCTACGGGCAGGCACTGGCCAATACATTGGCATTTCTGCAGATGGGTGTCTGGCAGTTCGACACATCGATATCCGGCCTGGGTGGCTGCCCTTATGCCAAAGGAGCGACCGGCAACGTGGCAACCGAAGACGTGGTGTACATGTTGCATGGCATGGACATTGACACCGGCATCGACATGGACAAGCTGATCGACGCCGGAGAATTGATCAGCAGGCATCTGCAGCGAAAATCGGGCTCGCGGGCTGCCACCGCTTTGCTCAACAAGCGCGGAAAATAGCTGTTCGCGGTGACCAATGCCGGGGCCAGCTCCGGTGCGATCACACCCCGTGTCCAAACCATCCTCAAACGGTTCCCTTTTTGTCATGTGTGGCTCTGAACTCAAAACCCTCCCAGAACCGGTGCAGCGCGTGATGGGCGCCTTGCAGGCGCATGGTCATCCGCACGCCGCAGTGATGCTCGACAACGCTGCCAGGACCGCGCAACAAGCCGCCGATCAGCTCGGTGTAGTCGTGGGGCAGATCGCCAAGAGCATCATCTTCCGTCGCAAGAGTGACGATGTGGCCGTGCTGGTGGTCACTTCCGGCGACCGCCGTGTCGACGAGCAGCGGGTTGCCGCGCTGGTGTGCAGTGGCCAGGGCAAACTGGGGCGCGCTGATGCGGAGTTCGTCAAGTCCCGCACCGGTTTCAGCATTGGTGGTGTGGCCCCGATCGCCCATCGGCAAGACAGCGTCACGCTGATCGACCGTGATCTGTTTCGTTTCGATGAAGTCTGGGCTGCAGCCGGGCACCCGAATGCGGTATTCATGCTCTCTCCAGCGCAGTTGCAGGCCATGACAGGCGCGCCCGTGGTGGATGTGGTCGAATCGGCGGTGCCGACATGAACGCCACGCAAACCTTGCTGGCCCTGGCCGAACTGGCGCAGGACGAGGCGCATCCTGTGCCGTCGCCGTGCATTTCGGTTTGCCGCATGGACCCTGGCAGCGGTTTGTGCCTGGGATGCTGGCGCGACATCGACGAGATCATCGCCTGGGGACGCATGGGCGAGGACACCAAGCGCGAGGTCTGGCGATCCATCAGCATGCGCATGGCGGCGCAAATCGACTGATTGTGGAGCGGCGGGATCGTGAAACAGATCGACTTTTATTTCGACTTCATCTCGCCATTTGCCTACCTGGCATTCGAAGAGCTGCCTGCGGCACTGGCCGGTCATAGTTACCAGGTTTGTTACAAGCCGGTATTGTTCGCGGGTCTGCTGCAACACCACGGGCAACTCGGTCCGGCGGAAATCATTGGCAAACGGGACTGGACCTATCGGCAGGTGATGTGGCTGGCGCACCAGCACGGCATCGACATGCAGATGCCGGCCAGCCATCCGTTCAATCCGCTGAGCCTGTTGCGCCTGGCGATCGCCTGCCATGATGATGGCCTGCCCAATCGTTTTGTCACCGAGACGATCTTTCGCCATGTCTGGCGTGGGGGCCTCGATGCCGCAGACCCGGCACGGTTGCAGGCGCTGGTGCAACAACTCGCGCCCAGGCGCGACTTGCAGCAAGCCGAGGTCAAGCATCAATTGCGGCAGTTCACCGATGAGGCGTTGGCCCTGGGCCTGTTCGGGGTGCCGACGCTGGTGGTCGATGGCAAGGTATTCTGGGGTTTCGATGCCTTGCCGATGCTGGCCGATCACCTTGCCGGTGGCGACTGGTTCGCGGATGATGCCTGGAAGGCTGCAGCAGACCGGCCCGTTGGTATCCACCGGCCAGGCTGAATCGCGCGCAGGAGCGCCGGGAAGCAGTCGGCGATCATGAGACTGCGATGATCAAGTCCTTGCCGGCCGAAAACGGCAGGTCCACGAAACAGGAAAGGAAACACATGACGGCGCAATTGATCAGCGAAGGAAGCATTCGTGCCTTTCGCAATCCTGTGCGCGCTCCGGCTTGCGAGCCTTATGGCCCAGTGCGTTCGCTGATCCTCAATGACGCCGGATTCACTGCCGCCCAGCATGAAATCGGGCAGTGGCCGGGTTACGCGCCGACGCCGCTGCGCGCCTTGCCGGGGCTGGCACGGCAGCTCGGTGTAGGCGCCATTTACTTCAAGGACGAGGGTGAGCGATTCGGCCTGAAGAGTTTCAAGGCGCTGGGCGGGGCGTATGCGGTTTTTCGCCTGCTGGCACAGGCCGTGGCCAGCCATGAAGGCGTGCAGAACGCGCCCGTGGCGGACATTCTGGGCGGACGCTGGCACCATGTCGTGCGCGACATCACGGTGACCTGTGCCACCGATGGCAACCACGGCCGTTCGGTCGCCTGGGGCGCGCAGATGTTGGGTTGTCGCTGCGTGATCTATATCCACGCCACGGTCAGCGAAGGTCGGCGTGCGGCCATCGCCAGGTACGGCGCCGATGTCATTCGGGTGAGTGGCAATTACGATGATTCGGTGCGTCATGCCGACGCGCAGGCCAGGGAGAACGGTTGGACCGTGGTCAGCGATACCACCTACGAAGGCTACCGAGTCATTCCGATCGACGTGATGCACGGTTACGGTGTGATGGCGCGCGAGACCGTCGCGCAGCTCGGCGCGAAGCCGCCAACCCATGTTTTCGTGCAGGCCGGCGTAGGCGCGTTCGCCGCATCGGTGGCCGCCGCATTCTGGCTCGCCTGGGGCGAGCATCGCCCGGCGTTGGTGGTGGTCGAGCCGATCGAGGCTGATTGTCATCTGCGTAGTGCGCAGGCTGGCAAGCCGATAGCGGTTGCCGGGGCACTCGACACCATCATGGCGGGCTTGGCCTGTGGCGAAGTCTCACCAGCGGCCTGGGAGATCGTATCGACTGCGACCAGCGTGTTCGTGGCGCTGGATGACCAGCATGCGCTGGACGCTGTTCGGGCTTTGGCCAATCCGCCTGCGGGTGATCCGGCCATCGTGTCGGGCGAAACCGGAGGCGCCGGCCTTGCCGCGCTGCTTGCGGCGCGGGAGCATGCCGAGTTGCGCAGCCTTTTGTCGCTCGATTCCGGTTCCCGGGTGTTGCTGCTGGGCAGCGAAGGCGACACCGACCCCGAGATCTACCAGCACATTACCGGACGCACCGCGGCGCAGGTGCGCGCGTGACGATCGCCGACCTGGATTCAGGCCGCGCGCGGGCAAGGCTTGTTGTGTGGCGATGGTGACCGAGGCCCATGCGTTGAAAATTCTGCGCTTGCAATGGAGCTTCGCGCCCCCAGATTTGATTCATGAACGCCACAAAACCCTCTTCATTGCAACCAGACCTGACCGCCACGCGTGTGATGGCGGCTTTGCTGGAGCGTCTGGACCAAAGCTCGGCCAAGGTCGATCCGCAGCAGTACCACTCGGTGGTGCTGCGTCTGAGCGACGCCTTGCGTGATCTGGGCGGTAGCCAGGGGCTTGATGCCATTCTGGACGGGTACCCGTCTGCAGCCGAGTTGTACGAGAACCTCCAGTACCAGCATGCCGGCCTTTGCCGCACGCCGCTGGATTCCGCGTTGTCGGCCGAGCAACTGGCGCGGCAGTGGATAACGCAGGCGCAACAGCACGCCTGAGCACTTTGCGAAGCACAGGGTGACCGCTTTGGCGCGGATGCCGTGGTGCGAGGGTCGTTAACATGGCAGGTTCTCAAGGAGCTTGTCGCGTGCCTCACCAGAATGCCGTTGTTGCCACCCTGCCCGCGTCCGTGCGTCCTTTTCTTGAGGGGCATCTGCCACCCTGGCTTCAGGTTCGCTGGTGGTCGAACCGGCAAGAGGCGCTGGCCCTGGCTCCGGGTGCAGAAATCGGCTGGTTCGACATGTACGACAAGGAGGGCATGTCGGCCGCCGTCGCCGGCGCGACCGACATGCGTTGGCTCAGTTCGATGATCGCTGGCATGGAGCATCTGCCATTGGATACGTTGCACAAACGCAGGGTGACCGTCACCAACGGTGCTGGCATCAATGCGGTCACGATTGCCGAATACGTGGTGATGGGCATGTTGACCATTGCCAAGGGGTATCGTGAAGTGGTGCGTGCGCAGGATCGCCATGATTGGCTCAAGGATGCGCCCGGCAAGATCGAGTTGGCCGGCAGCCGTGCGCTCGTGCTGGGTTATGGCACCATCGGCAAACTGGTGCAGCGGCGGCTGCAGGCATTCGAGGTTGACGTGACGGTGGTCCGGCGGCAAGCCACGGGGGCGGCAAACGTGCTGGGCCCACGGCAATGGCGCGCGCGGCTGGGCGATTTCGACTGGGTCATCCTGGCGGTTCCGGCCACCGACGAGACGCGGCACATGATAGGTGCCGACGAGCTCGCAGCCATGAAGCGCAGTGCCGTGCTGCTGAACGTGGCGCGTGGCAGTGTCGTGGACCAGGACGCGCTGGTGCATGCGCTCCAGGCGCGCAGCATCGGTGCGGCTTTCCTCGACGTAATGGAACCCGAGCCCTTGTCGGCAGACCATGTGTTGTGGACACTGGACAACGCCCATATCACCATGCATCTTTCGGGTCGTTCCCAGGATCGGATGGTCGAGCGTGCGGCCCGGCGCTTCATCGATAACCTGGCGCTGTATCGGGCCGGAGAACCCTTGCACTTCAAGGTCGACCTGACTCAGGGCTACTGAAGCCGTTGGCGGTGACCATGCGGTACATCGCCGCAGCGCCGCCACGGCAATAGGCAACTTGACGGCGGCACGATGCGGTATCGTGCACGGGGCCACTTCCGGCCTTGTGCCTTCGTCCCATGCGCGCCATCATTGCCGCCTGCCTCGTACTGACGGCCGGTCGGGCCAACATCAATCTGCGAGTCATCGGTTTGCCGATCGCGATCGGCGTGATGATGGCGGCGCTCGCGATGTCGCTGGCCATCGTCGGTCTGGATGCGGTCGGCATCGACTTCGGCCTGCTGCAGTACGAGAAGTCCCTGCTGCGCGCGATCGACTTCTCCGACGTGCTGATGCAGGGCATGTTGTCGTTGCTGCTGTTTGCCGGCGCCTTGCATGTGGATTTGAGCGAATTGCGTTCTTACCGCTGGCAGATCGAGCCGCTGGTGAGTGGGTCAACGCCGACGGTCGGCGAGAGGCTGGGATTGTTGGCCCACGACGCTGGCGGCCGTCATGGGTGGTGACGCATTGGCAAGTCGCCTGCATGTATCCGGACCGCTCGCCATGGTCGTGGCCGGCTTGATAGTGGGCAAAGGGGGCAGGGCTTGACGATCGGACGGCTGGTACGTAAGGTGATGGCGACCGACAGCCCGGCGCCAAGCCATGCAACCGTTGCCACAACACGGCCGCCTCAGTAGTTGTGCTGCCGCATGGCAACCAGCCGCCGCGCGGACCACACCGCCACGACGGAGAGCGCGATGCAGCTCCAGATGACCGTTGTGTAGCTGCCGGTGCGGTCGAACACCGCGCCAGCCACGACTGGCCCGAGCAGGTTGCCCAGCGCGGCACCGCTGTACAGGCTGCCGATGATGCCGGCAACGGCCCGGGCGCCAAACAGATCCATGCACAGCGCCGGCAACAGCGAGACGATGCCGCCGTAGCTCAGGCCGAACCACAGCGCAAACAGCACAAACGCGGTGTAGCCATCGGCCACATGCCAGAGCAGATAAGAAGCACCCATCGACAGCTGCATCAGCACCAGGGTCTGGCCCCGACCGATGCGATCGGCCAGCGCGCCGATGGCGAAACGTCCCACCAGACTGCCGATGCCGATCATGCCGACCAATGCGACCGCCTGTGCGTCCGCGACGCCGATGTCCCGTGCGGCGGCCGATATATGGGCGAACGGAATGAACATGATCGGCCCGCCACTGAGCGCCACCAGGTACAGGCACCAGAATGCCCGACTGTGCAAGGCTTCGCGCAGCGTGGCGCCTGGAACATTGCGCAGCTCGCTGGCGGTGGCCGACGGCGCACGGCGCAGCAGGCTGGCCGCGCCAACGCCGACCAGCAATACCAGCAGTGCCAGCACCCGCAAGGCATCACGCCACTGCAGGACGGTGATGGCCAGTGCGACCAGCAGCGGGATCAGCAGGGTTCCGGCACCGATGCCGGCGCTGGCGATCCCGGCGGCCAGCCCGCGTCGACGGGTGAACCATGGCTGCACGCAGGCAATCGACGGCGTATAGACCAGGGCAATGCCAATGCCGATGCCCACGCCATAACTCAGGTAGACCATGAGCAGGGATTGGGCGAAGCTGGTGGCCAGCAGACCTGCCGCGATGAACACCATGCCGATGCAACACACGGCACGCGGCCCGAAACGGTCGGCCAGCATGCCCCCGCCTATGCCCAGCGTGAAGTAGATCAGCCCTGACAGGCCGAACACCAGCGAAACGTCGGCGCGATCGGCCGCGAAATCGGTGGCAAACGACTCGAACAAGGCCGCAAAGGCATAGGCCACTCCGAAGATGACGGCCAGGCTGACGAAACAAGCCCAGACGACGATCCATCCGTATGGCGGTTCAGGGACTTCAGTGGACGTTGGCATGGGCGGCTCAGTCTAGCAGCGGGCCGGGCCCTGATGCGCCGACGCGGCCCGTGCTGCCGATGGGCGACGACGGCCACGGCCATAAAGGCAGCAAACCCATCAACATGAAACCACTGACGACGACCAACATGGACGACTCCAGATTGTTGCCCAGCTCCCGCTGGCGCCGATCTGCCGAGGCACCGCTAAACTGGGCCGTCGACGCACCTGCCACGCGGGGCTGCGCGTTATGGCGCATCGTGCTGCGACGGATATCGTGTCGCAGCCGTCAGCTCCGCCTGGAGCGGACATTCAAAGGAAAAGTGTAGTGCCCGATCTGGAATCGCTGTTGTCAAAATTCGTGTACGAGATTTCCGGCGTTGTCCTGGTGCTGGTAATCGCGTTTGCGCTGTCGATTGCATTCAAGCGCTTGATCAATGTGCTGCGCGACCTCAAGCACCTGTCGCCGCTGATTGCGAACCGGCTGCACAGTGTGCGGCGCTGGTTGATCACGCTGCTGGCATTGGTGATCATTCTGGAGGCAATGGGCGTTTTCCGCGGCGCCTGGGCGTTGATCTCGACGGCCTTGGCCGCGTTGGCCATCGGCTTTGTGGCCGCCTGGAGCGTATTGAGCAATGCCACCGCCGCGATGCTGGTGCTGATCTTCAGGCCGTTTCGTGTTGGTGACCAGGTGGAGTTGCTCGAATTCACGAACCACCATGTCACCGGCGGCGAAGTGCTGGACATGAACCTGATGTACACCACCTTGCGGGTCATGCCACCGCCGTCAGAGCCGGGCGCGGAACCGGAGCTTGCGGCAGCGAGCGATCAGCACCAGCTGATTCGGGTCCCGAACAACCTGTTTTTCCAGCGGCCCCTGCGCACCCGATCGCCGCATCCGGGCGACAGCAAGTTGCCGTTTTTCACCAGGCCCAAGGCCTGATACGTATCTGGCCCTGGGGTCGCGCAGCGTCAGCGGTTGATTTCGATCTTGACTTCCAGCAGGTCCAGGTTGTCCTGGCGATCCACGTTGATCTTCACGTCTTCGTCGCTGATCTTCACGTATTTGGACAATACGGCGATCAGGTCTTTCTGCAATTGCGGCAGGAAATCGGGGATCGCCGTGCCATTGGCGTTGCGCCCGATCCGCTCATGCGCCAGGATCAGCTGCAGCCGTTCCTTGGCGACCGAGGAGGTTTTGGGTTTGGATTTGAAAAAGCGCATCAGGTCCATGTCGGTATTCCTTGCTCGCCTCAGCTTGCGCTGCCGAAGATGCGCCGAAAGAAGCTCTTCTTGGGCGGCTCGGTGAACCGCATGGGAATGGTCTCACCCAGGAAGCGTCCGATGACATCGTCATATGCCTGACTGACATCCGCGCCCTTGATGCGAATCGCCGGCAGACCCTGGTTGGAGGCCTCTAGCACGACCTCCGACTCCGGAATCACGCCGATCAAGGGAATACGCAGGATGTCGTTGATGTCCTCGAGCGACAACATCTGCCCGCCCAGCACGCGGTTCGGGTTGTAGCGCGTAATCAGCAAGTGCTCACGGATCGGCTCCCTGGCGTCGATCGCGCGCTGGGTCTTGCTGCTGAGCATGCCCAGGATGCGGTCAGAGTCGCGCACCGATGACACCTCCGGGTTGGTCACGACCAGCGCTTCATCGGCGAAGTGCATCGCCATCATCGCGCCGGTTTCGATGCCAGCGGGCGAATCGCATACGATGTAGTCGAAATCCATCGCCTTGAGCTCTTCGAGCACGCGTTGCACACCGTCCTGCGTCAGAGACTCCTTGTCCCGGGTCTGTGACGCAGCCAGGATGTAAAGCTTGTCCAGCTGCTTGTCGCGGATCAGCGCCTGGCTCAGATTGGCTTCCTTTTGCACCACGTTGATCAGGTCGTACACCACGCGACGCTCCACGCCCATGATCAGGTCCAGATTGCGCAGGCCGACGTCGAAGTCGATCACCGCGGTCTTGTGTCCGCGCATGGCCAGGCCGGATGCAAAACTCGCGCTCGTCGTCGTCTTGCCAACACCGCCCTTGCCGGAGGTCACCACCACAATTTTTGTCATCAGTCTGTTCCTGTCGATTGGGGCCTGGCGCGCTTCAATGGGATGCGCCAGACCCGATGGGGTTGATATGGATTCGGTTGTCAGCTTTTCAGGGGTTCGATCAGCATCTTCTCGCCGTCGAGCCGCGCCTGCGCCGGTTTGCCGCGCACATCGTCGGCCAGCGGCTTGTCGGTCGTGCGGTAGGTGCCCGCGATCGAAATCAATTCGGGTTCCATCGCGACGGCAAAGATCCGGGCATCGAAATCTCCGTTGGCACCGGCAATCGCACGCCCGCGCAAGGGGCCGTAGACATGGATATTGCCATCGGCGATCACCTCTGCGCCGTGGCTCACCACGCCCAGCACCACCAGGTCGCCACCACGCGCGTATACCCGTTGCCCCGAGCGCAAGGGCCTGTCGATGACCATTGTGGGTGCGGTCTTGAAATCGGCTGCTGCCTTGGGACTTGCCGCTGTTGCCGCTTGCGCTGCAACAGCGGCCGGCGCGGGTGCCACCGGAATCACCGCCGGGGCGTCACCAAAAAGATCGGCCAGGACAGGGATTTCGGTCGCAGCGGCCTGCGGGGCAATTGTCGATGCGGATGTGGGTGCAGATGCAGGCTCGACGGGTGGTTCTTCAGGTTTGTTGCGCGGCCGGGGCAGGACGTCCACTTCTTCCATCAGGCCAAGGGCATTGGCTTGCTTGAGCAGCAGCCCGGCAGCTCCGATGATGCCCACGGCCCGCATCGTGTGCCGGCGCAACAGGTTGCTCAAGCGTGTCAACTCCAGCTTGTCGGCCGTGCCATCCGCCGTCAGTGCGGTCACGTTGATCAATACCGGCGCGTTGGTGAACAGATCCCCGGCATTGGCCACGCGCGCGGCCAGATCAGCTTCGATCACACCCATGTTGACCGACCGCAGGATCATGGTCAGGCCCTGGATCGTGGCACTCTTGATGTCGAATGGTGAGGTAGTGGTTCGGTTCATCGGCGGCGGCATTTGCAAATGGATGCGCTTACCAAGCTTTGCGGGGCGCATGATGGCAGCGCGCTGACGCACTGGCAAATCCGGCCATGAACCGCCGCGTTTGCGACGATCGGCGGCGACTTGCCCCTCGGGCCTGCGGCAGCGGAGTTCGGAAAAAGTATGGAAAAGGTCAACGATCAGCGCTTCAGGCGGCGTGTGGCAACAATTCAGATGCAAAGTCCGGGCTGCACGAAACGAATCGACGCTACCCAGGGACTCCCACCAACGTCAATATGGGCCACACCGCAGGTGCGGCCTGCGCGCATTATCGGCGATGCGGCTGGCCGCCCGCCCGCAGAACCGAAACAGGGGGTAATACGCGCGTCATGCGCCCAACCACGCTGCTGCCGGTGCAGGCCGTCAGCGCCCCAGAAGCTCGCCCACCGGATTGAGTTCCTCGACCCGGTCACAGACTGATTTGACCATCAGCAGCACCGGCGTTCCCAGCAGCAGGCCCCACAATCCCCATAACCAGCCAAATACCAGCACGCCGACAAATACCACCAGAGGATTGATCCGGCTGGTCCGTCCGGTCAGCCACGGGGTCAGCAGATTGCCGGAAATCGCATGCAGGATCAGTGACGCACCCCCGATCATCAGTGCCATGTCGACGTTGCCGAACTGGACGAATGCGGCCAGTGCCGAGGCTCCGGTCAGGGCGATGGCGCCGATGTAGGGGACCAGGTTCAGCACCATCGCAAGTACGGCCCAGACCGCAGCATGCTCCAGGCCGATCGCCGCGTAGGCAAGGCCGGTCGCGATGCCGACGATGGCGCTTATCAGCAATTGCACCCGCAGGTAGCGCTGGATCTGCCCCGTGATCTCGTCGAGTGTCTGTACCGTGATCTTGCGGTGGGCGAAGGTCGGGCCCGACAGCTTGACCAGTTTGCGGCGGAAGTTGTCGCCGGACGCCAACACGAAGAAGCTGATGAACAAGACCATCGTGGCCTGACCGAGCCCAGCGAGCATGTCGGGTGTGCTGGTCAGCAGATAGTCGCTGATATTGACCTGCGGCCGTTCGATCTGCACCCGCGTCACGCCGCTGGCAGCAGCTACTTTCGTGGCGCTGCTTTCCTTGGCAGCGCGCTCGAGTTCGGTCGCTGCCTTTTGCACTTTGTCGATGGCCGTTTCCGGCTGATGGCGCGAGGCCCGTGCCGACTGGCGGATCTTCTGTGCCGCTGCCGGCATGGCCTCGATGAATCCGACCGCATCGTCGCTCAGCACCCATCCGATCGCACCCAGGCCGCCAAGCAGGCCCAGCATGACCAGACCTGCGGCAATCGCACGCGGCAGCTTCAGACGTTCGAGTCGGTTGACCAGTGGCGCCAGCGCGTAGCTCAAGAGCAGGCCGAGCAACAGCGGAATCAGCACCGGCTTGGCCCAGTGCAGCATGAAGATCGAACCCAGCGTCGCGAGTACCAGCAGCGAAGTATTGCGCAGCGGTACACGGCGGCGCGGCGGGGCGTTGTCGGCAACTTGTACAGCGTCGGCCAGCGCCGGTTCGCTGGGTGCGGGCAACGCCGTCTGGGTGCCCAAGGGCGGGTTGGGTAGATCAGGCATGGCCAAGCGTACACCCAGTGTTGTCGGCGCTGACCTGCGCCCGTGTCAGAAAACAGGCCGAAAATTTGCCGGCCAGATGCGCGCAGGAATTGGCGGGCATGCGGGCAGCAGCGCTGGTTATTGCTGGCCTGGCGCCTTCAGGCGGGGCTCACCCTGGCGTGTCAGCATCCAGCCCGGGTATTCGGCTGGCAAATTGCTGACTTCGTCGAGTGCCTTCAGATCATCCGGATCGAGCGTCAGCCGCATCGAACCGAGGTTGTCGGCCAGTTGTGCGGTAGTCCTTGCGCCCATGATGACGGTGGTCACATGTTGCCGGCTCAGCAACCAGGCCAGCGCGACCTGGGCCACCGTCGCTCCATGGCGCTGCGCCACGGCACGCATGGCCTCGACGCAGCGGAACGCCCGCGGCTTGTCGACCAGCGGGAAGTCGAAGCTGGCACGCCGCGCGCCATCCGGACCGGTTCCGTCAGCGTTGAACTTGCCGCTCAGAAGGCCGCCAGCCAGCGGACTCCAGACCATCAGGCCGAGCTGCTGGTCTTGCAGCAAGGGCACGACCTCGCGCTCCAGGTCGCGCCCGGCGATGGTGTAGTAGGCCTGAACACTTTCGAAACGCGCCAGATTGCGCTTGTCGGAGATGCCCAGGCCTTTCATGATCTGCCAGGCCGCCATGTTGCACAGTCCGATGTATCGTACCTTTCCCGAGCGCACCATGTCATTGAGCGCAGACAGCACCTCGTCCAGTGGCGTGAGCGGGTCGTAACCATGCAGCTGGTACAGATCGATATGGTCGAGTTGCAGCCGCTGGAGACTGGCATCGAGCTGGTGCATCAGGTGGTAACGCGATTGACCGCCGGCATTGACAACCTTGTCTTTCATCACGCCATAGGCCTTGGTGGCGATCACCAGTTCATCGCGCGCGAGCCCCAGCTTCCTGATCGCCTGGCCGGTGATGGTTTCCGACTCACCCAG
>JAGPBF010000153.1 GCA_018063505.1 Rhodoferax sp. | reverse complement strand
TGGTAGCAGCGCCGGCGTCTCGCTGCGGGCTGGCGCTGCTGTCTGGTTGGGCCGTGTTCATGATGCCTGCGCCTGTTCCTGCACCATGTCCAGGATCTCCTGTGTGTGTTGTCCCAGCCGCGGCGGTGCCCGGTACAGGCCGGCCTTGGCGCCCGACATCTGGATCGGGCTGCCGATGAAGCGGCAGGTCTGGCCTTCTCCCGGGCCTTCCATCAGCATCTGGTTGTGCAAGGTCTGCGGGTCGACCAGCGCCTCGCGCAGGTCGCGCACCGGCGCGCACAACAAGTCCTGCTGTTCCAGCCGGCTCAGCCAGTGGGCGCGGGTGTTGCTTGCAAACTGTTGGCGGAACAGCGCCTGCAGCTCAGCCTTGTTGGCGAACTGCTGGTTCAGGTCGCAGAACTTCGGATCTCCGGACAGGTCGGGCAGGTCCAGTGCCTTGCAGATGTCCTGCAGCGGGTTGGCCTTGAACGCGCCCACCAGCACCAGTGCGCCGTCCTGCGTGTCGAACACGCCCGACAGCGGCATCGCGGCCCAGTTGACCTCGGAATCGGCCATCATGATCATCGCCGCCTCCTGCATCTGCATTGCCAACATCGAGTTGTACAGCGATACGCTGACCTTCTGGCCGACACCGGTCTTGCCCCGCTGAAGCAACGCCAGCAGGATGCCTTGCACCATGTGCATGCCGGCGCTGTAGTCGCACAAGGCAGTCGGGTACACCGACACCGGTACCGCGGGGTCGGCGCGCCGGTGCATGACGCCGCTCATCGCCTGCGCCAGGACATCCTGACCGCCCTTGTGGGCATACGGCCCGCTGTCGCCGTAGCCGGTACCTACGGCATAGATGATGCGGGGATTGATGGCCTGGCAGTCCTCGTAGCCCAGGCCCATGCGCTCCATCACGCCGGCGCGGAAGTTGTTGACCACCACATCGGCATCGGCGATCAGCGCCTTGACGGCCGCCAGCGCTTGGGGGTCGCGCAGGTCGAGCGCGGCGCTGCGCTTGTTGCGGTTCAGGCTGCAGAAGATCGGGTTGTCGGCGCCGTGTACCGGCTCGAAGGTCGAGCGGCTCAGATCGCCGGCGCCCTTGCGCTCGATCTTGAGTACGTCGGCGCCGTAGTCGCCCAGCATCTGGGTACAGACCGGGCCCATCATGACCTGGGTGAAGTCGACGACCCGGACGCCCGAGAGCGGCAGGTCGGCGGCGCCGCTGCTTGCTTGTACGCTCGCAAGGATACGTTCGCCCTGCGGGCTGCGATGCGAGCTTGCTTGGGGCCTGCCCGGCGCTGTGCTCATACCGCCTCCAGAACTTTTTTGTCGACGGCGAGTGCCGCAGCGAAGGCAGGTACATCGGCATTGCGGCCGCTCTGGTCACCCGGGTCGGCGCCCTGGGCGCGCAGCGTCTTCTGCACCGCAGTGACGTCGACATGGCGCGCCAGCACACCCTGGCGCACGGCCAGCGCCGCGGCCACACCGGCAGCTTCTCCCATGGCCATGCAGGGCGGAATCTCGCGCGAGATCTTCTGAGCCTGCGAGGTCACCGAATAATGGCGCCCGGCCACCAGCAGGTTGTCGATCTTCTGCGGCAGCAACACCCGGTACGGCATGTAGTAGTCGCGGCCGCGCGCGATGCTGTCGGCAAAACGGGTGCGTTGTTGCAGGTCTTCCTTGGTCATGATGTATTCGCCCTCGAGCAGTCGGGTCTGGCGCACGCCGGTCTGCGGCGCCACGTCGACCACATGGCATTTCTCGAAACCGGGCAGATGGACCCGCACGAAGTCGACCAGCGCATGCAGATGCTTGCGGCCCTGGATCTCGGCGCGTGTCAGGTCTTCGACCTTCTGGCCGTCCAGCCCGGCCATGTGCGGGCAGTTGCACCACACCACGCCCGGCAGTGGTGTCTTGAGCCACCACAGACCCCAGGAGCCGCCCAGGATCTTCTTGATCTGGCGGTCGAGCGCCGAATAGGCCTCGGGTTCCTCACGCTCGTAACGTTCGGCAGCGTCGGTGTCGACTCCACCGAGGCGGAACACGGTGGTCATGATGTAGTTGCCGCCGGTGTGTGGTGCGCCGGCCGAGGCCGCCACGTCCAGGTCGCCGGTGGCATCGATGACGACCTGTCCCAGGATCGCCTGCGGGCCGCTCTTGCTCTCGCAGACGACGCCCTTGACCACGCCGTCCTCGACCAGTGTGTGCGAGAACCAGGAGTGCAGGCGCAATTCGATACCGGCCTCCTGCACCATCTCCAGCGCGGCGCGTTTCCAGCCGTCCGGGTCGAACGCGGCGGCAAAGCAGATCGGGTGCGGCGTGCCGTGGGTGTGGAAGTCGAAGGTGCCCCAGCGGTACCAGCGCTTGATCGAGTCCGGATCGGAGCCCCATTCGTTGCTGCGGGGATATTGCGCCAGGCCCAGCGCCGTCAGGCGTTCGATCATGGTCTGGCAGGTGCCGCGGACAGAAATCTCGTTGAGATTGTTGTCCCACATGTCGTCGAGCACCAGCACCATGCCACCAGAGGCCAGGCCGCCGAGATGGTTGTAGCGCTCAAGTAACGTGACCTTGGCGCCGTTGCGCGCAGCGGCCAGCGCCGCCGATACACCGGCCGGGCCGCCGCCGACAACGACGACGTCGGCGCGGGATGCGACCTTGACGTCGCGCATCGGTTGCTGGATGGTTTGAGGCAGTGAGGTGGTCATCGCATGTTTTCCTTTGCGGTTCGGGTAGGAGCGTTTCGCTTAATGTGGCTGTTCGGGATGCCAACGCACCACAGCCCGCTCGAGCAAGGCCACGGCCAGGTAGAAGGCGCCGGTGAGCAATGCGCTCATGACGATGGCGGAGTACAGGAGCGCCGAGTCGAAGTTGTAGGTTGCCTGGATGATCAGCGCGCCGATGCCGGTGGTTGCGCCAATCCATTCACCAACCACGGCGCCGATCACGGCCAGCGAGGCCGAGATGCGCAGCGCAGAAAACAGGTAGGGCAGCGAGCTGTAAAGACGCAGCTTGAAGAACACCTCGGTCTTGCTGGCCGAGAGCACCCGCATCAGTTCCATCGCCTGCGGATTGGCCGCGTCCAGGCCGCGCACCATATTTACCAGCGAAGGGAAGAAACACACCAGCGCTGCAATCGCAATCTTGGGTTCGACGCCATTGCCCATGATCAGCACCAGCACCGGCGCCTTGGCGACGATGGGAATGGCATTGAGCATCAGCGCCACCGGAAAGAAGATATCGTGCAGCGTCTTGTTGTGCACGAAAATCGTGGCGACCGCAATGGCGACCAGGTTTCCGATCAGGAAACCGCCAGCGGCCTCCATCGCAGTGGGCAGCAGGTTGTCGAGCAGCACGGCGCGTTTTGCATACAGGGTCTCGAGCACCAGAAACGGCGACGGCGCGATGAAGGGCTTGACGCCCAGTCCGACCACGATCGCCCACCAGGTGAACAACAAGGTGGCCACACCGATGATGGGCAGGGTGCGCTGGCGCCAGACCTGGCGGCGGCGTTGCGCCTGGTGGTCGAGCAGCGCCTGGTCTTCGCCGGTCTTGGACATCGGTGCTTGCAAGGTCGTGGTGGACATCAGGTGTCTCCTTCAGCAGGTTTCCAGCACCTGGCGCAGGTGCGCGGCCAGTTGCACGAACGCGGGTGTCTCACGGATCGAGAGTTCCCGATCGGGCGGCAGGTTGACCGGCACGATCTCCTTGACGCGGCCCGGGTTGGCCGCCAGCATCAGCACCCGCTGGCCCAGGAAGGCCGCCTCGTAGATGCTGTGCGTGACGAACAGCACCGTCATGCCGAGTTCGCGCCAGACCCGCAGCAGCTCTTCATTGAGCCGGTCGCGGGTGATTTCGTCGAGGGCGCCGAAGGGTTCGTCCATCAGCAGCACCTTGGGGTCGCTGACCAGCGCGCGGGCGATCGAGACGCGCTGGCGCATGCCCCCGGAGAGTTCGTGCGGATAGGCGTTCTCGCTGCCCTTGAGGCCGACCAGCTCCAGCAGTTCGCGCGGTGTGGCGCGCGAAGCCCGGGAGGTGTTCGCCTTGCCCCTGGCCACCTCCAGTGGCAATTCGACGTTCTGCAGCGCGGTGCGCCAGGGTAGCAACGCCGCATCCTGGAACACGAAGCCGATATCGCGTCGCAGCCGTGCGGTCTGCGGGCTGACGCCGAGCACCTGCATGTTGCCTCCGGTGGGCGGAATCAGGTCGGCGACCACCCGCAGAAAGGTCGACTTGCCGCAGCCCGAGGGACCGAGCAGCGTCAGGAACTCGCCTTCGCGGATGTCCAGGCTGATGTTGCTGAGCGCGGTGACGCTGCGCCGGTCGGTGAAAAAGCGCACCGAGATTTCACGGCAGCTGATGGAGAAACCGGTCGCGTGTGAGGCGTCCGCCTTGCCGGCGGAAACACCCGTCCTCTGCGCCAGCGGCGCATGGGCTGTGGCAGTCAACATGGTAGGTGGGCAGTCGGGGAGACTACGAATTGCGCAGGCGGTATTCGCGGGTGGCGTTGAGGATGTCCATCGTCATGACCTCCTCCACCTTGGGTACGCGTTTGGTGAACTGTCCCAGCTCCGCATACTGGGCGATCTGCTCCTGCCAGACCCCCTTGTCCATCGTGCCCCAGCCATTCTTGTTGGTCAGGTCGTTGTAGGCAAAGGACATCAGCGCGTCGACTGCCACACGTTCGTCGGGGCCGTTCAGGTTGGGGTATTCCTTGATCAGCAGGTCGACCGCCTGGTCGCGGTTCTTGTTCGCGTAGGCCCAGCCGCGTGCCGTGGCGCGCAGGAACCGCTGCAGCACCTCCGGCTTGTTGCGGATCGTATCGGTGTGGGCGTAATAAGGCAGCGCGTAAAGGTGCACGCCGGAGTCCCAAAGACTCAGGTCGACACGGTCGGCGCCAAGCGGCTTGAGCGCCGTGGTGTTGGTCAGCCAGCCGGTGACGGTGTCGACCTGTCCGGTCAGCAGCGGCGTCATGTCCGCGCCGATCGGAATCACCGTCATCGACTTCTCGTCGATCTTGTTCTTGGCCAGCAGTGCGCGCAGCAGCACCATGCCGGTGGACTGGATGCCGATCTTCTTGCCCACCATGTCCTTGGGTGTACGGATCGGGTTCTTCTTCAGCGAAAAGAAGGTGTAGGGGTGTTGCTGCAATCCGGTGGCGAAAACCTGGATCGGCAGGTCCTGCGACACCGCCAGCATATTGGATGGGCTGGACGATACCTGGCCGACTTCATTGCGACCGGATGCGACGATGGCCACGCCGTCGATGCTTGGCCCGCCGGGCTGGATCGCGAAGTCGATGCCTTCAGTGGCGTAGTACCCCAGCCGCTTGGCCACCACTTCCCCGATCTGGTTGCCCCCGGCAATCCAGCCCAGCTGCATGTTGACTTTGGCCTTGCCCTGGCTGTGCGCCGGCAGGGACAGGAACACACCGGTGCTGGCGAGACCACCAGCGGCTAACAGACGGCGACGGGTCAGATCGGGAGAAGAGCGCATGGAATTACTCCTGGGGTTGAAGGTCGGGGCCTATTTTGATGACGGTTATGTGTACACGCAAGAATCAAATTTCTTCTTATGTGATGCCGAAATTAGAGCGCCCGTCCGGCGCCGGTCCATCGGCATTGCCCTCGGCCCTCCCGCGGTTTCCCGGCAGCCGCGGCAACAATCCACGTGGCGGTTCACATGGGCGGCTGGAAGTCTCGTCGCGCAGCCAGCGCCCGTGCCCGTGTGGCACATCCTTCGACATGGTCGTTGACCAGGCCCATCGCCTGCATGAACGCATAGACCGTGGTGGGCCCGACAAAACTCCAGCCGCGCTTTTTCAAGTCTTTGGACAAGGCCACCGATTCGGCCGACGTTGTCATTGCGCGCAGCGTCTCGCGGGTCACGCGCGCCGGACGGTTCGCCGGATCGGGCTCCATGCGCCAGAAATAGGCGGCGAGCGAGCCAAATTCGTCGCGCAGTGCCAGGGCCCGACCCGCATTGCCGATCGCCGATGCGATCTTGCCGCGATGGCGCACGATGCCGGCATCGGCCAGCAACCGTGCCACGTCGCCATCGCCGAACCGCGCCATCACCTCGATGTCGAAATTGGCGAAACCGCGGCGGAAGGCGTCACGCTTGTTCAGTATCGTCAGCCAGCTCAGCCCGCTCTGGAATCCCTCCAGGCAGATTTTCTCGAACAGGCGCCGATCATCGGCCACCGGGAAGCCCCACTCGTTGTCGTGGTAGTGGCGGTACACCTGCGTGGCCTCGCACCAGGTGCAACGGGCGGTGCCCTGGTCGTCGGCGAACAGGCCGTCAGGCAAAGTGGGGGTCATGGTCTTGGCGCAAGTGCATGGGTGGACGATTCCCGGCGTGTTGCCGGGCGCGAGCGCCGATGCTATCGCTTCGCCGGCATCGCCTGCCGCGCCGCCTTGGTATGCTTGGCGCGCCAGCGGTCCGCGCCGTGATGGCGGCAACTCCTGTCCCCGGCGGTTCGATGTGTCAGTGGTGCGTCCACACGAAAGGGCATCGGCAATGTGCAGATTCCTGGCTTATCTTGGTGAGCCGATCTTTCTCGAGGACCTGGTGTGCAAACCGCGCCATTCGCTGGTGCGGCAGAGCCTGCGTGCCGTCGAAGCCAGGACCGTCACCAACGGGGACGGGTTTGGCGTCGGCTGGTACGGCGAGCGCGAATCGCCCGGTGTCTACCACGAAGTGATGCCGGCCTGGTCGGACGAAAACCTGCTGGCGCTGTGTGCCAATGTGCGTTCGCGGCTATTTTTCGCGCACGTGCGCGCCGCCACCGGTGGCGGCATCTCGCGGCAGAACTGCCATCCGTTCCATTTCGGGCCGTACATGTTCATTCACAACGGGCAGATCGGTGGTTACGCCCTGGTGCGGCGCGCCATGGAGCATCTGTTGCCCGACGCGTTGTACGAGCAGCGTCGGGGTGCAACGGACTCCGAACTGCTGTTCCTGCTGATCGTGGCGCAGATGCAGCACGGCGTGCCTGCCATCGATGCTGTCCGGCAGGTGCTCCAGCAGACGCACGCGCTGATGCAGTCCAGGGGGACCGCAGCGCCGCTGCGGTTTGCCGCGGCGCTGGCCGACGGAGAGCAGGCCTGGGCCTTTCGCTGGTCCAGCGACGACGCGCCGCCCACGCTGTACTACAAGCCGCAACAAGGGGGGTGCGCGGTGGCGTCCGAACCACTGGGTGACGACGCCGAGGCCTGGTCACCGATCGCGCCATCCCAGGTGGTGCATCTGCATGCGGGGCTGCAGACCGCCTACACGCTGGATTGATCGGCAGGCGCCGATGGCTGCGGGCGCGCGCTCGGACCTTGTCGTGCCGATGCCGCGATCACACCTGCACGCGCACCACCCGTCCCGGATTCATCAGATTGGTCGGATCGAGCGCACGCTTGATGGCGCGCATCATGTCCAGCGCCACCGGCGACTTGTAGCCGGGCAACTTGTCGACCTTCAGGCTGCCGATGCCGTGTTCGGCCGATATCGAGCCGCCAAAACGCGTGACCGAGTCGAACACCAGGGTGTTGACGGTGGTTTCGTGCGCGCGCAGGAACGCGGCGGCGTCCTCGCCCGCCGGCGCCTGCACGTTGTAGTGCAGGTTGCCATCGCCGAGGTGGCCGAAATCGACCATGCGTATGCCGGGTAGGGCCTGCGCCAGTGCGGCGTCGGTGACGCGCACGAACTCGGGAATGCGCGAGATCGGGATCGAGATGTCGTGCTTGATGTTCAGGCCTTCCATCGCCTGGGCAATCGGCAGGTTCTCGCGGATCTGCCACAGCGCCTTGGCCTGCGACAGGCTTTCGGCGACCACGCCATCGGTGATGTTGCCCTGTTCCATGCCGGCTTCGAGCAGGCGTTCGAACTGCGCGCGCGCATGTTCTTCGGACTCATGGTCCGACACCTCGAGCAGCACACACCAGGGCGTGGTTTCATACAGCGGTACCTTGGATGCCGGCATATGGCGTGCAACCAGCGACAAGGCGAACTGGCCCATGACTTCGAATCCGGTCAGGCCGGCACCCAGTGTCTTGTGCGCCAGGCCGAGCAGGGCCACCGCATGTTCCATCGACGGCACCGCGGTCCAGGCGGTGAGCTGGGCGGCCGGCAGGGGCACCAGCTTCATCGTTGCGGCGGTGATCACACCCAGCGTGCCCTCGGCACCGATCAGCAGGTTGCGCAGGTCGTAGCCGGTGTTGTCCTTGCGCAGTCCGGACAGGCCGTTCCAGATCTGCCCCTGGGGTGTGACCACCTCCAGGCCCAGGCACAACTCGCGGGTGTTGCCGTAGCGTACCACCTGGGTTCCGCCGGCGTTGGTGCCCAGGTTGCCGCCGATGGTGCAACTGCCCTCGGCCGCCAGACTCAGCGGGAACAGGAAACCGGCGTCACGGGCGGTGTGCTGAAGTGTCTGCAATACGCAGCCGGCCTGGGCGGTCAGCGTCGAGTTGCCGGCGTCCAGTGCCAGCACCTGGTTCAGCCGCTGCAGACTGAGCACGATCTGCTTGCCCGTCGCATCGGGCACCGCGCCCACGACCATGCTGGTATTGCCGCCCTGCGGCACGATGCTCACGCCGGTGGCCGCCTGCGAACGCGCGCAGGCCGCGACAACGGCTGCCACCTCGGCGGTAGAGCCCGGTCGCACCACGGCCAGCGCGCGGCCATGGCTGCGTTTGCGCCAGTCCTGTTCCCAGGCGCCGAGGTCGGTGCCAGGGTCGTCGTGCGTCAGGACATGGTGCGCACCGACGTGGGTGCGCAGTTCATCGAGCAAGGCAGTGGTGGCGTCGGTCATGGGCGAATCAAGGAATATGGGTTGGAGTGGCAGTGGAGAGCGCAGCGTCGCTTTTGTGGCGCAGGCGCAGCCTGACGTGCATGGCGCAGGCAACAAACAGTGCCATGCACAGTACGACCTGGCCCAGTGCCAGCCAGTTGCCGGGCGGCTTGTCGCCCCAGGCCCGCACCACACCTTCGGTGAAATACAGCCATACCAGCAGGCTGACCCAGCGGTAGGTGTACATGCGGTTCTTCAGCAGACCGGCCAGCGGAATACACAGCGGCAGCACCTTGACTGCCAGCCAGCTGCCTCCCGGCCGCAGCGGCGCCAGCCAGAGTTCCCAGGCCAGGCCCAGCAGAATCATTCCGATCAGGCTGCCAACGGCCAGGGTTCGGGTCAAGGAGATGGTGTTGTCGGTCGATGGCATGTCGGTGGCATCATACCGGCCATGCGATTGTCCCCTGCGTTCCAGTCCCTGCTCACGGAGCTCCTTCATTTTCCGTGGCGCAACACCGCGCTCACGCTGCGGGAGCGGTTTCGGGAGGACCGGCTGGGACTGACCGCCAGCAGCCTCACATTCACCACCACGATCGCGCTGGTACCCCTGTTCACGGTAGCGCTGGCGATCTTTTCCGCGTTCCCGATGTTCGGCAAGCTGCAGGTGGTGCTGCAGCGCTGGCTGGTCGACAACCTGGTACCGGACACGATTGCGCGCCAGGTGCTGGGGTACCTGACCCAGTTTGCCCGCCAGGCGAGCCAGCTGGGCAGCGTGGGCCTGGTGTTCCTGCTGGCCACAGCGCTGGCACTGATCCTGACCATCGACCGCACCTTGAACGGCATCTGGCGCGTGCGCCGCAAACGCCGGCTGGCGCAGCGCATCCTGGTTTACTGGGCCGCGATCACGCTTGGACCGCTGGTGCTGGGCGCCAGCATCACGATGACATCGTTTGCGGTTTCGGTCTCACGCGGCTTGACGGGTGGCGCGCTGGGTTGGCTGACGCTGCTGCTTGACACGGTGCAGTTCGTGATTCTGGCCGGCGGTGCCGCGGCCATGTATTACTACGTGCCCAACACCCGTGTGCGCTGGTCGCATGCCTGGGCTGGCGGCATATTCGCATCGGCGGTGATGGAGCTGGCCAAGAAGTTGCTGGTCATCTACCTGGGCA
The DNA here is from genome assembly GCA_018063505.1 of Rhodoferax sp. Classification (GTDB taxonomy): domain Bacteria; phylum Pseudomonadota; class Gammaproteobacteria; order Burkholderiales; family Burkholderiaceae_C; genus CAISIP01. The sequence goes on along the minus strand of JAGPBF010000153.1, from coordinate 366 downwards.
TGGTGCCGACCTATTCGGTGGTGTACGGCACCTTCGCGACGGTGCCGATCCTGCTGGTGTGGATCTATCTGGCCTGGGTCATCGTGTTGCTCGGCGCGGTCATCACCGCCTATATGCCCAGCCTGCTGTCTGGGGTGGTGCAGCGCGACCAGGGGCCTGGCTGGCGCTTTCAGCGTGCGCTCGAGATCATGCGTCTGTTGCTCAAGGCGCGTGCAAGCTCGGCGCACGGGCTGACGGCCGCGCAACTGGCCAAGGGCTTGCGGGTCAGTGTGCTGGGCGTGGAGTCGACATTGCAGGCGCTGGTCGATCTCGACTGGGTGGCGCGCATCGAGGATGACGCCGGCGCTGCCGGAACCCGCCATGTGC
>JAGPBF010000351.1:1733-2969 GCA_018063505.1 Rhodoferax sp. | reverse complement strand
ATCCTGCAGGCCAAGGGATATGCGACGCTGGAGGCGGTCAATGGCATCGACGGCGTGCGCCAGGCGCTGGAGCACAGGCCCGACCTGGTGCTGATGGACATCCAGTTGCCGGACATCAACGGCATCGAGGCCTTTGGCCGGATTCGCGCCAATGCCGACACAGCGTCGATTCCGATCGTGGCCTTTACCGCGTCGGTAATGTCCAATGACCGTAGCCGCATCACCGATGCTGGCTTCGACGGCTTCATCGGCAAGCCGATCAACCTCAAGGAGTTTCTGGTCACCGTCGCGCGCGTGATTGAAGGACAAGGCGCGTGATGTTCGCACCGAACTGTCCCCAAGGCGCTGGCACCGCGGGCTGTGGTGTGAAGGTGCTGCGATGAGCGACGGCGCGCGCATCCTGGTGGTCGACGACACACCGGCCAACGTCAAGTTGCTGGTCGATCTGCTGACCGTCAAGGGCTACACGGCGTCGGGTGCCGTAAATGGCGAGCAGGCGCTGGAGATGATCGCCGCCGAGATGCCCGATCTGGTGCTGCTGGACATCATGATGCCGGGCCTGTCGGGCTACGAGGTTTGCAAACGTCTGCGCGCCGATCCGGCAACCGCGTTGCTGCCGGTCGTGTTATGCACTTCGCTCGATGCGACGCAGGAGCGCGTCAACGGCATCGAAGCCGGTGCCGATGATTTCCTGACCAAGCCGATCAACCGCCCCGAATTGTTCGCACGCGTCAAGTCGCTGCTGCGCATCAAGGCGCTGCAGGACGAAGTCAAGGCGCAGGCGGCCCAGATCGCGCAGTGGAACCAGACGCTGGAGCAGCGGGTACGGGAGCAGGTCGGGCAGATCGAAGCGCTGGGCCGTCTGAAACGCTTCTTCTCGCCGCAGCTGTGTCAGGCCATCGTTGCGGGTGGCTCGGACATGCTCAAGACGCACCGGCGCGAGATCTGCGTGGTGTTCCTCGACCTGCGCGGCTTCACCGCCTTCACCGACCAGGCCGAACCCGAAGAGGTGATGGAAATGCTGCACGGTTTTCATGCTGCCATGGGTGAGCTGGTGATGGCACACGAAGGCACGCTGGAGCGTTTCGCCGGCGACTCGGTGATGGTGTTTTTCAACGATCCGGTGCCGATCGAACAGCCGGCAGTGCAGGCGGTGCGCATGGCGCTGGCCATGCAGAAGGCATTCGTGGCCATCGGACAGGAGTGGCATAAACGCGGTTATGAACTGGGCCTGGG
>JAGPBF010000351.1:0-1633 GCA_018063505.1 Rhodoferax sp. | reverse complement strand
CTGATGGCGGTCAATCCGATCGTGTCGCAGCATGTGGGCGCGCGCAACTTCGGCCCGATTCCGCATGTCGTGCGCCAGGCTCTGTGGAATGGGCTGGGCCTGGGGCTGCTGGCCATGGTCGTCGTCAACACGGCCGCGCTGGTCTTCAGCACCATGGACATCGAGCCGCAGGTGCGCGCGGTCGCACGCCAGTTCGTGCTGGTCATCAGCTTCGCGTTGCCGCCATTTTGTGCCTACCGGGTGTTGTATGGCTACAGCGCCAGCCTGAACCAGACCAAGCCGATGATGCTGATCGCCTTGTTGGCGCTGCTGCTCAACATCGTCATCAACTATGCACTGGTGTTCGGCAACTGGGGTTTTCCGCGCCTCGGTGGTGTCGGCTGCGCCTGGGCCACCTTGTTGTGCGTATGGTTCGATCTGGTCGCGATGGGCTGGTGGATACGCCGTGCGCCGGCCTACCGCGAAACCCAGCCGCTGACGGGTTACGAGCCACCCGATGGGGCGCAGATCCGTGCGCTGCTGCGTATCGGCCTGCCGATCGGTGTGACCTACTTCGCCGAGTCCAGCGCCTTCAGCCTGATCGCCCTGCTGGTGGCCGCCTTCGGCACCGCGCAGGTGGCCGGGCACCAGATCGCGCTGAACTTCTCGTCGCTGGTGTTCATGGTGCCGATGAGCCTGGGGCTGGCATTGCTGACACGCGTCGGCCAGGCGCTGGGTGCACAGGACAGGCAGGCGGCACGTTTTCGCGCCTGGCATGGCGTCGGGCTGTCGTTCGTGGCCGCGCTGGTGTCGGCCGTGCTGATCCTGCTGTTCAACCATCAGATTGCCGGTGCCTACACCAGCGACGCCGCGGTAGCCGCGGTGGCCGCACATCTGCTGTTGTTTGCCGCCTTGTTCCAGTTGCCCGATGCCGTGCAGGTTTCGGTCAGCTGTGCGATCCGTGCCTACAAGGTCACGCGCCCGCCGATGATCATTCACATGACCGCGTTCTGGGGCATCTGCCTGCCGCTGGGTGTCTGGCTGGGCCTGGCGCCGGCCTGGATGCCCTGGCATCCGGTGCTGGCGATGGGCGCCCAGGGATTCTGGATTGCGCTGGTTGTCGGCCTGACGATTGCCGCGGTCGGACTGGTCTGGCTGCTCGAGCGGCTGTCCCTGCAGTGGCTGCGCGCAGCGCCTGCGGCAGTCTGACCGAAGGCTCCGGTGTCCATTGCCGGACGCCTTTGGCGGGGCATTGCATCCGGTGCCCGGGCGCTGGCCCGGTGCACGCGCAGCAGACGCGCATCGTTCGGATGCGCGCTGACCTCGAAACCGCAGGATCGTGCCAGTTGCAGCATGGCCGGGTTGTCGCGCAGCACATCGCCGTACAGGGTTTCGATACCCTGGCTGGCCGCCGCCGTGATCGTTGTTTTCAGCAGACGACGGCCCAGTCCCAGCCCTTGCCACGCGTCGGCCACAGCGATCGCAAATTCGGCCGATGCCATACGCGAGTCGTCCGCACGCACAAACCGCGCTTCGGCCACTTGCTGCTGTCCGGCGTTGTCGAACGTCTCGACAATCAATGCGAAATGCGTCCGGTAGTCGATGTCGGTCAGGTAGCGCGCCATCGACGCGGGCAACACGCGCAGCCCCATCA
>JAGPBF010000350.1 GCA_018063505.1 Rhodoferax sp. | reverse complement strand
TGTGGCGGCGGCGCCGCGTTGATGGCGCTCTCCGCTTTTGTCGGCCAGGGCGCGCCGGTCATGGCCAACTACATCCCGGTGCTGGAGCGGCCCATGTTCATGTCCGGCCTGGTCATGTTTGCGTTGGCATCGAGCGTGCTGGTCGGGCTCAACCTGTGGGCCGCACCCCGCATCGGACTGTCGATCGACGGCGCCGGGGCACTGCGCTTCGGGCTCAACGCCGCCGTTGTCTCCGCAGCCGTCGCGCTCGGTGCTTTCGCCTGGTCGTTGGCAGCATTGCCCGCCGCGCTGGACGGCAAGGCTTATTACGAGATCCTGTTCTGGGGTGGCGGCCATGCGCTGCAGTTCACCTGGACGCTGCTGATGCTGGTGGCCTGGCTGGCGCTGGCCAGCGCCAGCGGCGCCCGTTTGATGATCTCGCCGCGCGTGACGGTGCTGATGTTCGCGCTGGCGCTGGTGGCGGTATTTGTCACGCCGTATGCCTACCTCGCGCATGACATCGCCTCGGTCGAACACCGGGCATTGCTGACCTGGGCCATGCGGGTCGGTGGTGGCCTGGCGATCGTGCCGATCGCACTGGCCGTGGTGCTGGCGCTGCTGGCCGCACCCAAGGCGGACGAGACAACCCGACCACTGCGCGCGGCGCTGGTGTGGTCGATCCTGCTGTTCGCCTCCGGCGGCGTGATCGGCATCTTCATCCAGGGTTCCAACGTGCGTATTCCGGCGCATTACCACGGCTGTATCGTCGGCGTGACGCTGGCGCTGATGGGGCTTGCGTATCACCTGCTGCCACGGCTGGGTTACGCCACGCCCACCGGCAGGATGGCGTCCTGGCAACCGGGTCTGTATGGCATCGGCCAGCTGATGCATATCACCGGACTGGTCTGGTCCGGCGGCTACGGTGTGCAACGCAAGGTGGCCGGAGCCGACCAGGTGTTGCGCAGCAGCGGCGAGATCGCCGGTATGGGCCTGATGGGACTGGGTGGCCTGGTGGCGATCATCGGCGGCCTGCTGTTCGTCGTGGTGATGCTGCGTGCCATGCGACAGACCGCTTCTGATACCCGCCAGGGCCCGGCATGATCGCGAAGCTGCAATCACTGTTGCGCCGGGCCTTCATGCGGGTCGAGGCGCTGTTCAATCGCGCCTTTGGTGACCGGGTCAATCCGCTGTACCACCTGGGTTCGATGACGTTCTGGCTGTTCTGGCTGGTTGCCGGCAGTGGCCTGTACCTGTATGCATTTTTCGAGACCGGCGTGGCCGGCGCCTACGACTCGGTCCAGCGGCTCACGCATGGCCAGTGGTACGTCGGTGGCATCCTGCGCAGCGTGCATCGTTATGCGTCGGATGCGATGGTGCTGACGATGCTGCTGCACATGGTGCGCCATTTTGCGTTCGACCGGATGCGCGGATGGCGCTGGTTTACCTGGGTCAGCGGCGTGGCGCTGATCTGGGGCGTCTATGTGTCGGGCATCAACGGCTACATGTTGCCCTGGGACCAGTTGGCGCAATTCGTCATCGTTGCATCGTTCGAGTGGCTGGACTGGTTGCCCGGCTTCGGCGGGGCGCTGGCGCGCAACTTCCTGTACACCTCCAGCGTCAACGACCGCTTCTTTTCGCTGCTCGCCTTCATGCACATCGGCCTGCCGCTGCTGGTACTGCTGCTGATGTGGGTGCATGTGCAGCGCATCCCCAAGGCCAGCACCAGTCCGCCGCGGCCGATCATGCTGAGCCTGGTCCTGACGCTGCTGGTGTTGTCGCTGGCACGACCCGCACTGAGCCAGGGCGGCGCTGCCACCCTGGGGGTATCTCCCACGGAACTGAAGTTCGACTGGTTCTACCTGACGGTGTTTCCGCTGCTCTACCTGTGGCCGATGGCGCAGGTCTGGACATTGCTGGTGGTCGCCACCGCCGTGATCACCGCCGTGCCCTGGTTGCCGCTGCGCTGGCGGCGCGCCGGGGGCGCCGGCGAATTGCGCATGACCGTCGACGACGACACCCTGTCGCACCCGGTGCGCATGGGTGAAACCCTGCTCGATGCAGGGTTGCGCGCCGGGCTGGACCTGCCCTACGAATGCCGCAACGGTGCCTGCGGCTTGTGCCTGTGCACGGTGCACCACGGCAGCGTCGACCATGGCCCGTTCCAGCAAAGTGCGCTGCCCGAGTCGCTGCGCGCACGGGGCCAGACGCTGATGTGCTGCGCCACGCCGCGCTCGGACGTGGCCATCGAAGTGATCCGTGCCGACGGACACAAACCCGCGTCCGCGGTACGCAGCTACCAGGGCCATGTCGACACACTGGAGCGACTGAGCCAGGACCTGATCCGGCTGACGGTGTCGCTGCCCGACGGGGAACACATCCGGTTCAAGGCCGGCCAGTACATCAACATCATCCTGGACGACGGCCAGCGGCGCGCCTATTCGTTTGCCAATGCGCCGGCCGACAGCGAGACCATAGAACTGCATGTCGGCCTGGTTCCCGGTGGCCGGTTCACCGGCCATGTGTTCACCGACATGAAGGTCGGTGACACCCTGCGTTTCGAAGGTCCGCTGGGCAGGTTCACACTGCACGAGAGCGAGTTGCCGATCCTGTTCGTGGCCGGTGCGACCGGCTTCGCACCGGTCAAGAGTATTGTGGAGGACGCCTTCAACCGCGGCTTGCGCCGGCCGATGTGGCTTTACTGGGGCGTGCGCCGGCGCGACAACCTGTACCTCGCGGCGCTGGCCGAACAGTGGCAGCGTGACCACGACAACTTTCACTTTGTACCGGTGCTCTCCGAAGCCACGGCAGCGGACGACTGGACCGGCCGCCAGGGCCTGGTGCACGAGGCCATGCTGGCCGATTTTCCCGACATGCGCGGCTACGAGATCTATGTCTGCGGCTCGGTCAAGATGGTCGAGGCTGCGGTGCCCGCGTTCATCCTGCAGGGTCTGGACGAGGGCCTGTGTTTCTCCGATGCCTTCGTGCCTTCGG
>JAGPBF010000152.1 GCA_018063505.1 Rhodoferax sp. | reverse complement strand
CCGGCCGACGGCCGGACACCTGGAACGCCTTGATATGCACGAACGCACGCGCGCCGCCGTCATGCGGCGTGACGAAGCCGTAGCCCTTGTCGTCGTTCCAGTTGGTGATGCGGCCTGCGTGTCTCATGTGCGTTTGCTGTCCTGTGGGAGCGGCTTCAGCCGCGACCCATCTCACTGCGACAACGAGCGCTCCATCGATCGTCCTCGAAGAGCCTCATACAACTGCCCCGGCCCCAACAGGATGTCCTTCAAACCATCGCGCACTCGTTCGGAGCCCAGCGCCTGGCTGCTCATCGTGGTGTGCGCATCAAGCGCATCCATGATTGCGTGCAGTAGCGCATCTTTGAGATCTGGGGAGTTGGCAAATTGCTCCTTGCTGTTGCTCGCAGCTTGCTGGGCCAACGTACTGTTCTCCAGCAACTTGCCCTTCAAGACTCCATTTACATAGACGAGCTGATCGTCCTCCGTCAGCTGGCCTTCGAACAAGCCATTCACCTTGTCGATGATCTCGGCAAGATAAGCGTGCTCCTTGTCCTGCACGTGGCCACTTCCTACGGCATCCATGGGCGGCAACGTCAGCGCTTCCCCCGCTCCGAGATAGAGTGGATTCGCACTGCCCCGGCGCAGGGTGTGATGCGTGAGCACCACTTTCGACAGATCCACTGTTTCGCGTTCCCTGCCGAACTCGAGCAGCGGCAACAAGCGCTTGTAAAAGATGAAGCGCTTTTCGATGTCGGTATTGCCGTAGTCGAACATCTGCGAGAGGAACGCGTAGAGCCGCACGTACGCACCCAAGTCCCCCTTGAACAGCACCAGTGCGTCCAGGGTTACCTTCGCCGCCTTGATCGCGTCATCGTCGTGCGCAGCCTCTGCGGCCGCCTTTGCCTGCTGGGCGACCCGATAGCGCTTCAGCAGGCGGTCGGCGACGGGTGCGATCGCAGCGCTGAGTTGGGCTTGCGTACCGGCCGGGTCCGTCTCCACCTTGGCGACGCGATCGACCTCGAAGTGGTCGTAGTGGCCGCTGGCGTCAAGCTTGGCGCGCAGATCAAAGATCAGGTTCGGATCGGTGGTGGCTTCCAGTGCGGCGGTTTCGTAATACGTTTGGAACGCCTTCAGGACTTCCGCCGGATCGTTGACGAAGTCCAGGATGTACGTGGTGTCCTTTCCGGGGTGCGCGCGGTTGAGACGGGACAGGGTCTGCACCGCCTGAATCCCGCCGAGCAGCTTGTCCACGTACATCCCGCACAACAGTGGCTGGTCGAAGCCGGTCTGGAACTTGTTGGCTACCAGCAGCAGGTGGAATTCCGATTTGGCAAAGGCCTCGCGGATATCGCCCTTCAAGTTTGGGTTGAGCGGCTTGCTGGTTTCGGTCACGGGCTCGGGGTAGCTCTCGGGGTCGTTGACCTCACCGGAGAACGCGACGAGCACGCCGAGGGGATAGCCCTGGCGTTCGATATAGCCACGGATCGCCTTTTGCCAGCGCACCGCTTCCTTGCGCGAACCCACCACCACCATGGCCTTCGCCTTGCCATCCAGCAGCGGCTGCACGTTCTCGCGGTAGTGCTCCACCACGATTTGCACTTTGGCAGCGATGTTGTATGCATGCAGGCGAACCCACTGCATGATGCCTTTCATGGCCGTGGACCGCTCCACCGCCGTCTGGTCGAACTCCTGGCCTTCGTGTGCCAACCGGAACGCCAGGTCGTACGGCGTGTAATTGAGTAGCACGTCGAGGATGAAACCCTCCTCGATCGCCTGGCGCATCGAATAGACATGGAAAGGCTGCGGCAGGCCATCCGCGCCCGGTCGGCCGAATAGTTCCAAAGTCTTGGACTTGGGCGTGGCGGTAAAGGCGAGGTAGGTCAGGCCTTCGTTCGCACCGGCGCGGGCCGCCATGCCCGCCGCCAGCAACGCTTCGGTATCGACTTCGCCGCCGTCCTGCAGCTCTGCCCATTCCTGGGTGCTCAGCAACTGCTTTAGCTTGGCGGCGGACTCCCCCGTCTGCGAGCTATGCGCTTCGTCGGCAATGACTGCAAAGCGCTTGCCCTCTGTCGCCGCAAGTTCCTGCACGGCCTGCAACGCAAACGGGAAGGTCTGGATGGTGCAGACGATGATCTTCTTGCCATCCTTCAGCGCCTGCCCCAGCTCCGCGCTCTTGCTGCCGGAACCGCCAGTGATGGTGGCCACCACGCCGGTGGTGCGCTCGAAGTCGAAGATGGCTTCCTGTAGCTGCGCATCCAGCACGTTGCGGTCGGACACCACCAGCACACTGTCGAACAGCTTGCGGTTCTCGGCATCGTGCAGGTCGGCCAGGAAGTGCGCGCTCCAGGCGATGGAGTTGGTCTTGCCGGAGCCGGCGGAATGCTGGATCAGGTAGCGCTGCCCTGCTCCATTCGCCAGGACATCGGCGACCAGTTTCCGGGTGGCATCCAGTTGGTGGTAGCGCGGGAAGATCACGCTGGCCAGTTGCTTGCGCTCATCGCGCTTGCCGATCAGATAGCGACCCAGGATTTCCAGCCAGCTGTCGCGCGCCCAGACCTGTTCCCACAGGTAGCTGGTGGCAAAGCCTTCGGGATTCGGTGCATTGCCCGCGCCGCCTGCGTTGCCGCGATTGAACGGCAGGAAACGCGTGGCTGCGCCTTGCAGGCGCGTGGTCATCATCACCTCGGCCTGGCTCACTGCGAAATGCACCAGCGCCCCGCCCGGGAAACCCAGCAACGGCTCCGCACGCCCGCCCTTCGGTTGCGGATGGCGGTCGAAGCGGTACTGGTCCACCGCATCGCCCACGGACTGGGTGAAGTCGGATTTGAGTTCCGCCGTGGCCACGGCAATGCCGTTGACGAACAGCACCAGATCCACGCAGTCCTGAGGGTTGTTAAACGAATGCCGGATCTGCCGCACCACACGCAGGTGATTCGCCGCGTAGTGCTGCTGGATGACCGGGTTCATCGCCAGCGCCGGCTTGAACTGCACCACGGACAGCGGCGCCTTCAGCCCCACCATTTCCACGCCACGGCGCAGCACGTCCAGGGTGCCTCGCTCGTCCAAGCTCTTGCGCACGCGGGCGGCCACGCGCTCGCCGAGTTGCGGGCCGTGCGTCTTGATGAGTGCCTGCCAGCTGGCCTGCTGCGTCTGTTCGATCCATGCCAGCAAATCCGGCAGAAACAGCGCATGTTCACGGTCGTAGTGCGCAGCGTCGCCCTCTGCATACAGCCATCCGTTGGCAGCCAGGTGCTCGCAAATTTCGCGCTCGAAGTGGTGTTCGCGGTGCAGGTTCATGCCTCGGCCACCAGTTCGGGATGGGATGCACGCAGCCACGCGTCGGTGTGCACCAGCAGCTGCTCTGCCTCTTCGATGCAAGCGGCCAGCACGCCATCGGCAATGGGGTCGCCCACGTAGTCGTTGATGTTGCGCTGCTTGCGCAGGCCATCCAGCACGATCACCTTCGCCGTGGGCACGCCCATGCTCAGGGTGAGGCACTGGATGGCGGTCTGGTGATGGCCCGGCTGGCTGGTGGAGGTGCGGTAGCCATTCGCCCACAGGCCCAGCATCGCGCACTGCATGATGCACTTATAGGCCGCATCGAACCGGTTGTCGTTGCCGATCGCGTCCACCCGTGCATCCGCCAGGTTGCGCCGGGCCGCAGCCAGCAACTTCAGGACCGAAGCGCGGTCAGCGGCGTGCTGTTGCAGCTGGCGCGTTCCCAGCAAGTTCTGCAAGGTCATCCTTATCCCCCATCAGGAACACCACGGGCTTTCCCGTTATCTCGCGCACGAAGGCCTCGCCCCGCCCCGCACGCTGCACGAATTCGGCCGGTGAATACAACACCGGATTGATCTCGCGGCCCAGCGTCTGTTGCGCCGGATACAGCGCCTGTACCAGTTCCGCGAATCCCGCCTCGCCCACCACCAACAAGTCGATGTCGCTGCCACTCGATTGCGCGCCGCGCGCCACTGAGCCGAACACCAGCGCCACTTGGATCTTCGATGCCAGTGGCGACAGCGCCTCGCGCAGCACCGCCGCCGCGCCATGGGTCTTGCGGAAGATGGCCGCCAGGTCTTCGAACATCGGACACGCCCGGTTCGCCTGGTAACGCACCTGGTTGCCGTGTTCGCTGCGCAATACCAGGCCGGCTTCGGTCAGCTTGTCCAGTTCACGCATCAGGGTGCCGGCGTTGCTGGCGGTGAGGCGCGCCAGCTCGCGCAGGTGGAAGCCTTCCCCCGGCTGCAGCAGCAGCACGGCCAGCGCACGTTGGCGGGTGCCGGCGAACAGCAGGTCCATGAGGGCGGTGGTGTTGCTCATTTGGCAACGAATGTTGCATATCCGGCAACACTCCTGCAAGCGTCTTGGTTGGACAGGGGCAAGCAGAGGAGTTCCACAGCACTGGTCCGGCTACGCATTAGAATGACGAAGCCAGCCTTGCCTGGAGGTACCTCGCTCATGACCAAGACCGATATCCGCCACCAGCCGGCCTACTCCGTTGCCGAAGCTGCCCGCTACCTGAAAGTAGCGCCGGCAACGTTGCGTTCGTGGGTCGTCGGTCGCCCCTATCCGACTGGCGCAGGCACCGCGCATTCCAAGCCGGTTATTCGGGCAGCCGGGACTCCGCCGCCCACGCTGTCCTTCTGGAACTTGATCGAGGCACATGTGTTGCGTTCGCTGCGCACCGACCATGGTGTGCCCATGGATGCGCTGCGCCGCGCAGTCGCCTATGCGGAGAAGAGCCTCCAGATCGAGCGCCTGCTGCTTAGCCCCGAGCTGCGCACCGACGCCGGCAAGCTCCTGCTGGAACGCTACGGCGAATTGATCGAACTATCCGCATCCGGGCAGATCGCAATGCGCAGCCTGCTCAATTCGCATCTTGCACGTGTGGAATGGGACGAGTGGAAGTTCCCAGTGCGTCTGTATCCCTTCACCTCGAGCGGCGTGGGTAGCGGCGATAAGCGCCCGGTCGCGATCGCCGCCAACATCGCCTTCGGCCGCCCCGTCCTGGTCCATGGCGGCATCACCACCGCAACCATCGCCGAACGCATTGATGCGGGTGAGAGCATCGCCGATTTGGCAGATGACTACGATGTGCTTCCCGAAGACATCGAGGAAGCTGTGCTGTACGAGCACGCGGCCTGAGGCCCCTGCTTGAATCCGGTTTTTTTTACCGACCGTGATCTCGGCAAGAAATTTCCCGGGATCCTGCGCAACGCGGGCCTGGTGGTCGAACGCCATGCGGATCATTTCGAGCAGGATTGCCCGGACCCGGACTGGCTCAGCGAGGTCGGGCGTCGTGGATGGATCGCGATCACTCACGACGGGCGCATTCGTTACAAGCCCAATGAGTTGGCGGCTGTCATCGAGCATCGCGTTGCGCTCCTGGTGATGATCGGCGCCGCACCTTACCCGCAACTGGCGCACGCCTTCGTCAACACGAAGCACCGCGTCCTGCACTTCATCGAACGTCACGCGGCGCCCTACATCGCCAAGGTCTACCGCCCTGCTGCCCCTGATGTGGAGAAGAATCCGGCCTCAGCCGGGCGAATCGAACTCTGGTACCCCACAAAGCGTTGAGCCGCCAGCATCGCGCTCGATGCTCATGCGGCTTGGGCTTCCACTTGGCCGCGCACGTCGATCTTGCCGGTGACGGCGGCGGCGATCAGGGCGCTGCGGCGCTCTGTCAGCAAGGCGATTGTTCGTTGCGCATCCATGCTCAAGTCATCGATCTTCTTCACCCGCATAGAAAGCAGATGCGCAAGCTCTTGCTGCTCGCGAACGGGAGGTGTGGTAATCCAGAAGTTGATTGCATGACCTATGTTGAATTGCTCCTGCGCGGCGCCGTATTGAACCACTTCCACCTGATAGCGAACCATTCGACTGTTCATCGCGAAACAAAGCCAGTCTGAGTCGAAGGCGCCTCTCCGTATGAGCATCACAGACGCGCAGTTACCGCCCTCGCATTCCTCAGTAACGACAGCCGTCACTCCAGGAGCACCAACCCGAACCGTCAACAGATCCTTTGCGTTCAAGCGAGTCTTGGGCTGCATATCGCTGTCGCCAGGAGCTATTCGCCGACAATTTTCAAGTGAAATGTTTCCTTCCCGTATATCCCCGCCATAGATGAAGGGCAGTCCTTCATCAGAAACGTAATCGCTCGGGTTGACCACGATGCCGACCGTGATGGCTGGCGACAATGTCTTGAGCCGGCGCATCTCCCAATGCGCCGGCACCTCCCCGAGCCACGCAATGCCGGAGTCCTTCATCGGCACACCGGGATCAAGGCCGCGGGTGACGGCGTGGGAGATGGTGGCCTGGCGCTTCTCGGCCAGCAGCGCCAGCAGCTTTTCCTGCTCGGCGATCAGGGCGTCGATCTTGGCGGTTTCGCGATCGAGGAACGTCGCAATCTGGACCTGGTCGGCGTGCGACGGGAACACCCCCCTCTCGTCGAAGTACTGCGACTGATCCAGATTTTGGATTCCAGACGTTTGCTTGATGGCAACGATGTTGACACCACGGGCGTACGCGGCGGCGTGCTGATACATCCAGAACCTGGGAGCCATCCCTTCCGCCAAAGTCACCTTGGCCACGAAATTTGAACAGACCGCGGGTTCGTCACGGTCGTAAAGCACAACTTGACCGACCGGCTGCCGCTCACCCCCACCTGATTTTTCGAGGAGTAGATCGCCTCTTTGCAAAGTTCTTCCGACCCGCTCGGATTGCGTCACGGAACGTTGCGTCGGCACTACTCCATCAACCACCAGTCGCGCTCGATCGAAGTCTGCGACGCGCACACAATCGATATCGCTGCTGTCACCCTTGGGCTCCTCGCCCCAGATACCGTTCTTGCAGCACGTGATCGACGCCTTCAACCGATCAACCTGCCAGTGCGCGGGAACACTACCGAGCCACGGCACCCCGCTCTCCTTGTACTGGTGATACCTCGGCAAACTCATTCCGCCAACTCCCGCCACATCTCAAACGACCGCCAATCCGGCGGGAAGCCCATTTCGTTCCAAAGATCCGGACGCTCCAGCACCAGCGCGCGAATCCGCTGCCTCCATTCGGACGCCGGGCTGACCCGCGCCATCAGCCAGAGCAGCAGTACCAAGGTGTTGTAGATGCGGTCCTTCGGGCCGGTGGTGGTTTGCAGTTGTGCGCGCAATGCCTCGGGCTTCTTCGGCAATGCCAGCGTGCCCACCACCAGTTTCCGGTTCCACAGCCGCGAGTGATGCGCGCACACGTTGCGCACGTAGGCCAGGTGCTCGACGAACGAACAGAAAGGTGTTTCCGCCAATCCGAAAGGTTCGGCGATCTGCTGGCGGATCTTGTGGTCGCGGATGGAGCGCAGCCACTTGGAGAGGTCGCCCAGCGACAGGACCTCGCACAGTGCCCAGACAGGCGGCTCCTCGTCGCGATCCAGGTAGCGGGACAGGAAGATTTCGCTACGGTCTGCGTAAAGCGTTTCCAGCTTTGCGAGCAACCTGGCATGACGCTCGTTGAACAACCTTTCCTGCCGATGCGCGGCGGGCCCGGCAGCATGACCAAGCACAAAGGCCCAGCGCGTGCGCAAGGAAACCTCGATGCGCTCGATCGCGTCATTCAATTCGAGCCTGAGGCGTCGGTCGAAATCGTAGAGTTCGATCACCGCATCGAAATCAGTCCCCGGGCGGAAGGCATGATCACCATTGCCGCCTGGTAGCTCATCGCGCATCCAGTAGCCGCGCAGTCGGTAGTAGTTCAAGTGACCCAGGTAGTGGCGCGCGCGCACCTCGTCTGCGATGCGCATGCCGCGACGCTGCAACTGCGCGACTTGTTCGTCAATCGTGAGCGCCGGCTTCTCGGGCACCTTGCGCGGCGTGGTCACGCGCAAACCCCGGAAAAGAAAAACCCGCCAAAATGCGCATGAAGACCGGAGTCCACAGAGGCGAGGCGGGCATGATTGAGACGAATGATAGCACTGCCTTGGACCGGTGCAACCTCGGCGCCACCCGCCCTCATGGGGGCATTCAGGCGAACCTGACTCATTCCGCCAACTCCCCCAGCATCCGCATGATCCGCGCCGACACCTCCTTCAACTCCGCATCGATCACCTCCAGCGGCCGCGGCGGCTCGAACACGTAGAAGTGGCGGTTGAACGGAATCTCGTAACCCACCTTCGACTTCGCTTCGTCGATCCACGCATCCGGCGCATGCGGCAGCACCTCGCGCTCGAAGTACGCGCGGATGTCCTGCCCCAGCGGTACGTTCTCGGTATCGCGCAGGCTGCTGTCCGGCTGTGGCAGGCCTTTCTGCTTGCCCTTCTGGCCCAGCACGACCTTGCCGGCCTCGTCACGCAACGGGCGCTCCACGGTGATGGTGGTGTAGCCGAAGTCCTGATTGCGGAAAATGCGGCTGATCGGCTTGCCGTTGCGCTCGGCTTCGATGAACTCCCCGAACAGCCGGGTGATCTCGGCGATGTGCGCTTCGCCCAGTTCCTTGCGCTTGCTGCCCAGTGACTTGCGCATCTTCTGCCAGAAGCTGCTGGCGTCGATCAGCTGCAGTTTCCCGCGGCGTTCGGCCGGCTTCTTGTTGGAAACGATCCACACATAGGTGCTGATGCCGGTGTTGTAGAACATGTCGGTAGGCAGACCGATGATGGCCTCCACCAGGTCGTTCTCCAGCAGGTAGCGGCGGATCTCGCTTTCGCCACTGCCCGCGCCACCGGAGAACAGCGGCGAACCATTGAGGACGATGCCGAAGCGGCTGCCGCCCTTGCCATCCACCAACGGCGCCATCTTCGACAACAGGTGCAGCAGGAACAGCATGGAACCGTCCGAGACGCGCGGCAGGCCGGGGCCGAAGCGGCCATCGAAGCCCTTCTGTTCGTGTTCGGCACGCACCTGCTTCTCGACTTTCTTCCAATCCACCCCAAACGGCGGGTTGGACAGCATGTAGTCGAACTTTCGCTGCGCGTGGCCGTCCTCGCTCAGGGTGTTGCCGGCGACCATGTTCTCCACCGGCTGGCCTCGAATCAGCATGTCCGCCTTGCAGATGGCGTAGGACTCGTCGTTGAGCTCCTGGCCGGACAGGGTCAGGCGCGCGGCCGGGTTGTGCGCCAGCAGGTGTTCGGCGGCGACCGACAACATGCCGCCCGTGCCTGCCGTAGGGTCGTACACGGTGCGGACCACGGCGTTGCCCGGGGTCAGTACGTCATCGTCCTCGATGAAGATCAGGTTGACCATCAACCGGATCACTTCACGCGGGGTGAAGTGCTCGCCGGCGGTTTCATTGGAGAGTTCGGCGAACTTGCGGATCAGTTCCTCGAACACATGCCCCATCTGCGCGTTGTCCACGCGATCCGGGTGCAGGTCGATGTTGGCGAATTTCTCGGCGACCAGGTACAGCAGTCCGTCCTTGGCCAGCCGCTCCACCTGGGTGTGGAAATCGAAGCGCTCGAAGATGTCCCGCGCCTCCGGGGAGAACCCGTCGAGGTAGGCGTAGAGGTTCTGCTTCACGTGATCCTGATCGCCCAGCACGGCGCGCAGATCCATCGGACAGATGTTGTAGAACCCAACCTTCGAGATGCGCAGCAGGAACGGTGCGGGGTTGACGCCCGCCGCCTGCTTCTTGCCGACTTCGGCCAGGACCTTTTGCTTGGTCGGTGCCAGCACGCAGTCCATGCGGCGAAGCACGGTGAACGGCAGGATCACCTTGCCGTAGTCGGATTGCTTGAAGTTGCCGCGCAGCAGGTCTGCGACGGACCAGATGAAGGAGGAAAGGGAGGTTTGATTCATGGGCTAGCTTGGCGTCCGATGCGGGGCAGCACGCGTTACATGATAGTCAGGATCAACGCATGGCCTGCGACGCCATTGCCTCCGCTATCCTCTCCGCATTGAAGCAGGGGGCAACATGTCCGGCCACAGCCAGTTCGACCTGCTACGCGAGCGCCGCTTCCTGCCCTACTTCAGCGTGCAGGCGCTGGGCGCGTTCAACGACAACGTGTTCCGGCAGGCGATCATCGGTTTGCTGGGGGTGATGGCGGCGGCGGGCACGCTGGATGCGTCCACGCGCGGGACCTACACGCAGCTGGCGCCGGCGGTGTTCATCCTGCCGTACTTCCTGTTCTCCTCGATTGCCGGGCAGTTCGCGGAGCGCACCGAGAAATCCAGGCTGATCCGCATCACCACGGCGATGGAGATCGCCATCATGTCGCTGGCGGCGGTGGGCTTCCTGCTGGAGGACATGCGGGTGTTGCTGGTGGCGCTGTTCGCCACCGGCGTGCAGTCCACCCTGTTCGGGCCGGTGAAGTATTCGATCCTGCCCAGCGTGCTGAAGCCGGAGGAACTGACCGGCGGCAACGGGCT
>JAGPBF010000151.1 GCA_018063505.1 Rhodoferax sp. | reverse complement strand
CCTTGCCACAGACACCGACGAGGCTGCCGTGCGCAGCTACATGGCCAACAACAATTACCAGTTCCCGGTCGCACTCGATACCGGCAAGCTGCGCCAGCAGTTGACGCAGCGCCGGGTGATTCCGATGACCTGCCTGATCGACCGCCAGGGTCGTCTGATCGAGGCTATTGCAGGGGAAATGTTCGAAGAGGACGTGATGGAACTGGCGGCCCGCTTGATGAAGCGCACGGCCTGACCCTGTCCGGTGGTTGCCGCGTCGGGCCCTCCAGGGTGACGGCGGGGCTGCGGCTCAGGCGAGCCTGTCCATGCGCCAGATCTGGTAACGCAGTGCTGCAAGGGCGCCAACGGTGATCGCCGCAACCGCCAGAAAACTTCCCAACGACAAGGTCGAGATGCCCGACAGGCCCTGGCCAATGGTGCAGCCGAACGCCGTCACGCCCCCGACGCCCATCAGTGCCGCGCCCACCAGATGGTTGGCCGTGTCCTCGACATTGGCGAAACCCTCCCAGCGAAACTCACGGCTGAGCAAGGCCGCCAGCGCGGAACCGGCCACGACGCCTGCCATGCTCACGATGCCGATGGTCAGGGTCTTGGTTGCGTCGCTGTAAAACAGCAGCCAGTCGAGCAGGAACCCGACCGGTGCCACCATGCTCAATGATTCCATGTTGCGTGAATTGGTGACCAGGAACGTGGCTTCCAGCGTCTGCGGGTGCTCCGCGACAAAACCCAGGCGGCCGGAAATCCACCACATCGCCACTACCACGGCGCCAATGCCAAACCCGCCCAGCCAGACGGCGGCACTGCGCCCCTGTGGCAATCGCAGAACCCAGGCCAGCAGCACTGCTGCAATCAGCGGACCCAGCCATGCGGCAATCGCGGGTGCGGTCATGCCGGTGCCTGCCGCCAGCAGCGTCGGCAGGTCCTGGCCGGCCGGCAGGTCGATACCGACCCGGTCGACCGTCGCCACCCGCAATACGGCGGTAATGCCCTTGAGTGTTGCGAACGCCGTTGCCCCAAGCACCAGCAGCACCACCCAGGCCTTGAGGTTGCCGGCGCCGGCGCGCACCAGGTTCTTGCTGCCGCAGCCCGATGCCAGCACCATGCCAAAGCCGAACATCAGCCCGCCGCATGCCAATGACAGCCACAACAGGCGGTTGCCGGCGTACAGGCTGTTGCCGGCCTGCACCCAGCCGATCGCCACCATGGTGTTGAAGCCCAGCACCGCAACCGCAATGGCCAGGACCCACATCCGCATCCGGGTCCAGTCACCCATGTTGACGATGTCGGCAATCGCACCCATGGTGCAGAAATGGGTGCGTTGCGCGATCGCACCAAACGCGGCCGCTGCCGCAAATGCGCTCCACAACACGGTATTGGACAGGGTGGCCAGTTCGGTCTCTTGCATCCGTGGATTGTCGCAGCAGACTTGCCCTGTGGCAGCGCCGTGCCATCGGATGCCGCGCGCATGCGCCATCCGCCACGGGTTCATGGTGGCACGCCGGTCTTGCCCTGCCGATCGGACCGCGATGAATGTGCGCATCGTAATATTGTTGGTTGCGAATACAATTTTGTAGAGTTGAACCAACAAGGGGGCACGCAATGGAACTGGATACCAAAGGGCATGAAGACAAGGTCTTTGCGTCCGTTGCCGAACTTTTTGCGGTGCTGTCCACGCCGATCCGCTTGAAGATCATCAGTGCCGTCTGCCAGAACGAGAAGAGCGTCTCGCAGTTGCTGATGGAAATCGAAACCACCCAGCCCAACATGTCGCAGCACCTGAGTACCTTGTACCGGTGTGGCGTACTGGCCAAGCGCCGCGAAGGCACGCAGATGTATTACCGGCTGCAGAGTGAGCGGGTGGCCACCCTGTGCCGCGCGGTCTGCACCCAGGTCGCAATGGAGATCGACAGCGACGAGCAGATTGACCCATCCGATCGGCTGGTGCCGATGATGCACCGCTAGATTGCCGGTTTCCCGGCCGCACACGCTGAGTTTGGTATGCAGGCACCACTGGTGGGGACTGGCGCCAAGGCCGTCAAGACGATCGAACAGATGGAGCCGCAGGAGCGGGCCTTCCAGCAACGCATCGACGCCGGCATCAACCCCGAACCCAAGGACTGGATGCCAGAGGCGTATCGCCGCACGCTGATCCGGCAGATGTCGCAACACGCGCATTCCTGATATGTCGATGCCGGGCCCATGTGGTCGAAGGTGAAGTCGAGATGGATATCAACTTTGCGCTGGAAGACTACGAGGTGGCGCGCGGATGCGTGTTGTGTTGCCAGAGTTGCCCGATCAGCGACACGCTGGTGATCGACTTGGACCAGGAACACGCCCGTTCCTGAGCGCCGCCATTTTTGCCACAATGCATGCTGGGTCCGCGCCGGATGCGCAGGCCGGACACGACGATGACAAGAGGAGACATCCGATGCAGCGCCACACCACGCCGACCGATTTGCTCGACCCGATCGAGCGTGCCAGTCGTGACGAGATCACCGCCTTGCAACTGCAACGCCTGCAGGCGACGCTGCACGAGGTCTATCGCAATGTTCCGCATTACCACCAGGCCTTCAAGGCGGCGGGTGTGCATCCGGATGACTTGAAAAGCCTGGCCGACCTGGCGAAGTTCCCGTTCACGACCAAGCAGGACCTGCGCGCCAACTATCCGTTCGGCATGTTCGCGGTTCCGCGCAATCAGGTGGCGCGTATCCATGCGTCCTCGGGGACGACCGGCAAGCCGACGGTGGTGGGCTACACGCGCCAGGACATCGACAACTGGGCCGATCTGGTGGCGCGGTCGATCCGCGCAGCCGGAGGGCGCGCCGGCGACCTGCTGCACGTCGCGTATGGCTACGGACTGTTCACCGGTGGGCTGGGTGCGCATTACGGGGCCGAGCGGCTCGGTTGCACGGTGATCCCGATGTCGGGTGGGCAGACCGAAAAGCAGGTGCAGCTGATCGAAGACTTCAAGCCGCGCATCATCATGGTGACGCCGTCCTACATGCAGGTCATCATGGAAGAGATGATCCGCCAGGGCAAGGACCCGCGCGAGAGTTCGCTCGAGATCGGCATCTTCGGTGCCGAGCCCTGGACCGAGGCGATGCGCGGCGAGATCGAGAGCCAGTGCGGCATGGATGCCGTCGATATCTATGGCTTGTCCGAGGTGATGGGGCCCGGTGTGGCCAGCGAATGCATCGAATCCAAGGATGGCCCGGTGATCTGGGAAGACCATTTCTACCCCGAGGTGGTCAACCCGCTGACCGGCGAGCCGGTGCCCGATGGTGAGGAGGGCGAACTGGTGTTCACCTCGCTGACCAAGGAGGCGTTCCCGATCATCCGTTACCGTACCCGCGACCTGACCCGCCTGTTGCCGCCCACCTCGCGCGCGTTCCGGCGCATGGGCAAGATCGTTGGCCGCTCCGACGACATGCTGATCATCCGCGGCGTCAATGTGTTCCCGACCCAGATCGAGGAACTGGTGCTGCAGCACGGAAAACTCTCGCCGCTGTACCAGATCGTCGTCACGCGTGAAGGCCCGCTCGACCATGTCGAGGTGCTGGTCGAGCTGCAGTCCGCGCATGCGCAGCAGTCTGAGGCCGGCGTGGCCGAGATCGGCCAATGGCTGCAGCACAAGGTCAAGAGCCTGGTGGGCATCAGCACCCGCGTCAATGTATTGCCGCCCCATTCGGTCGAACGCACGCAGACCGGCAAGGCCCGGCGCGTGATCGACAAGCGCCCCAAGCCTGAGTAGGTGGCAGCGCCGCCGGACTCAGGCCG
Source organism: Rhodoferax sp. (assembly GCA_018063505.1). GTDB lineage: Bacteria > Pseudomonadota > Gammaproteobacteria > Burkholderiales > Burkholderiaceae_C > CAISIP01. Next base: position 6,562 of record JAGPBF010000151.1, on the reverse strand, counting down.
GTGGAGGTGGCGCCAGCAGCTGCGCGATTTCCTGGTGGTCGATCGAACGCGCGGCCCCGAAGCCGGCAATCTGGCGCATCTGCGTTATCAGCACGCGCACCAGCCGAAAGTCTCCCAGGTCCATCATCGCCGCGGCCTCAGGGAACCGGGCCAGATAGGCCTCTCGGGCCTGATGCCAGAGCGGACTCTCCGGCGTGGGTGCCTGGGCCTGCCCCTGCAATGTGGCCCGGGCCAAGGCATGGACGGGTTCGCCGGCGACCTCCGCACGCATGATCAGCATGGACACTGCGGGACTGCGCAGCAGGTTGCCGGTGTGTGCCGCCAGGCTGCTGACATGGATCACCAGGCACGGTGCCCGTGTATCGATCGCATAAGGCACCATCGACACCATCGGTGTGCCATCGACATTCAGGCTGCCGAGCGCGGCCACCCGTTGGCCGTGCAGCAGTTCGCGCAGATCGAGGTGAAGGCGTGGCAGGTGGGTCATGGCGGTGGAACTCCCAACCCGCTTTGTAGCAGATGGCTGGGTGCGGTTACGTAGCTGCCAACCCTACAATGGTTTTCTGTTTTCACGCGAGCCTGCTGCAACACGATGCCAAACCAACGTAACACGCCAGCCCTGGCCGCATCACACCCTGGTTTCGATCCCCGGGCAGTGCCGCGCGTGCTGATCGAGGAAGTGCTGGCTCTGGCGCGGCGGGCGCCATCGGGAGTCAATACGCAGCCCTGGACAGTGTTTGTGGTGCAGGGCGCCTCGCTGGCGGCCTTGCGCTCAGCGGCCGGCGCTGTACTGGTACGGCTGCAGACAGACGCATCTGCGCAGGCCGATTTCTGGACCGCGTTCAGAACCCTGCCCGGCCACAACGCTGGTTCCGGCCCGCCATGGGAGCAGACCGGTGCGGGCTTCCCCGAGGCCGCTGATGCGGCCTTTGGCGCCGGCCGGATCGGTAGTGCCCGGGACCTGGCAGCCTATTTCGACCTGCAGGGCGCGTCGGTCGCGCTGATGTGTTTGATCGACAAGAGCCTGGGGCTGGGTTCGGTGCTCGACTACGGAATGTTTCTGCAGAACATCGTTGTGGCGGCGCAGGCGCGTGGCCTGTGCGCCGAGGTGCAGACCGGCTGGCGTGGTCTGGCCGACACGGTGATGCCGATCCTGCAGGCCGGTGACAGCAAATTGTTGCTCGCCGCAGTGGCATTGGGGTTTGCAGCAAGCGCGCCGTCCGGTGAGCCGGCCCAGGCGATCAGGGTTCCGGCCGACAGCTTTACCACCTGGCACGTTTGACAGAAGCGCTGTTGCAGAAACCGGCCAGCTGTTCAGCCGGTTGCGCTGAAGTTCGCGTGATCACGAAAATCGTTCATCGCCCGTAACAGGGCAGTCTCGATGCCGGGCTCGAAAGCGGAATGGCCTGCATCCTCGACGATCAGCAGCTGCGATTGCGGCCAGGCCTGGTGCAGCCGTATCGCGGTTGCCGGCGGGCAGATCACGTCGTAGCGGCCTTGCACGATCAGTGCGGGAATGTCGGCCAGCCGGTCGACATGGCGCAGCAGTTGACCGGGTTCGAAGAAACCCAGGTTGCGGAAATAGTGCGCCTCCAATCGCGCTACTGCCAATGCCGTGGCGTCGGTCTGCGCATTGTCCGGCTCCGGCGGCTCGGGTCGCAGATGCAGGCAACTGCTTTCATAGTGGTTCCAGGCCCGGGCCGCGTCCAGCCTGGCCTGCGCGTTGTCGCCGAACAGGCGCCTGCCGTAGGCGGCCAACAGATCGTTTCGCTCCTGCGGCGGTATCTGCGCCTCGAACTGCTGTTGCGCCAGTGGAAAGAAGTGGCCCATGCCATGCATGAACCAGTTGATCTCGTCGGCCGTGCACAGGAAGATTCCACGCAGCACCAGGGCGCGGCAGCGTTGCGCATGGCTCTGCGCATACGCCAGCGCCAGCGTCGAGCCCCAGGAGCCGCCGAACACCACCCACTGTTCGATGTCGAGCAGGGTGCGCAGCCGTTCCATGTCCTGGACCAGCAGCGGCGTCGTGTTGTCGCGCCATTCGGCCTGCGGTCGGGAGCGCCCTGCGCCGCGTTGGTCGAACAACACGATGCGGTAATACGCCGGGTCGAAGAACTGCCGGTGCCGCGGCGCCGTACCCGAACCCGGGCCGCCATGCAGCAACACCACCGCCATGCCGTTCGGATTGCCGGATTCCTCCCAGTACAGCGTGTGGGTAGCGTCGACCTCCAGCATGCCGCTGCGATGCGGCTCGATGGCAGGGTAGGGGGTGGGCAGTGGATTCGATACCATCGTGATCGTTCCGGGTGTTGCAGCATGGACAATACATACGCGCGCTTGCGGCCGAACGCCCATTGTGAATCAGAACCTCGAACCTGAAAGACCATGCGACTGATCATTCTCGGAGCCGGCAGGGTAGGTGAAAGCGTCGCCGAAAGCCTGGCCTCGGAGCAGAACGACATCACCGTGATCGATCCCGATCCGGACCTGCTGCGCAAGCTCGAAGACCGGCTTGACCTGCGTGGCGTGGTCGGCGACGGCGTTCAGCCCTCGGTGTTGCGCCGTGCCGGAGCCGAAGACGCCGACCTTTTCATCGCCTGTGCATCGCTCGACGAGACCAACCTGGCGGCGTGCAAGGTGGCGCGCAGCGTGTTCGGCATCCAGACCACGATTGCGCGGCTGCGCTCGGCCGAGTTCGCAGAGGGCGATCCGCTGCTGGGCCCCGAGGGTTTCGGTGTAGACCATGTGATCTGCCCGGAAGAGTCGTTGATGCACTACATCAACCAGCTCATTGCTTATCCGCAGGCGCTGCAGGTGCTGGAGTTCTCGCAGGGCCGGGCACATCTGATCGCGGTGCGGGCCGCCGCGGGCAGCGCGCTGGTCAATCACAGCATCGGCGAGTTCAAGAAGCTGTTTCCCGAGGCGCCGCTGCGCGTGGTGGCTATCTACCGCCAGGACCATGAACTGCCGATCGAGGCCACGACCCAGGTATTGCCGGGAGACGAGGTGTTCGTGCTGGCCGACAAGGACCGGATCCGACCGGTGCTGCAGGCCATTCACGGGAACGACACGCCGGTACGCAGTGTCATGATCGCCGGCGGTGGCAAGGTTGGCATGCGGCTGGCGCGCAGTCTCTCGGGCCAGTGCCAGGTCAAGATCATCGAGGCCAACCGCAAGCGCTGCGAATATCTGGCCGGCGAATTGCCGGGCGACATCATGGTGCTGCAGGGTGATTCGACCGACGAAGACCTGTTGATCGAGGAGAACGTCGGCGGCACGGATCTGTTCATCGCGCTGACCAGCGACGACGAAGACAACATCCTCTCGGCCATGCTGGCCAAACGGCTGGGTGCGCGGCGTGTCATGTCGTTGATCAACCGGCGCATCTATGCCGAGATGATGCAGGGCAGCGCCATCGACATTGCCTTGTCGCCTGCCCAGACGGTGATCGGTGAACTGCTGGTGCATGTGCGCCGCGGGGACGTGGCGGCGGTACACAGCCTGCGCCGGGGTACGGCCGAGGCGATCGAAGGCATCGCGCGCGGCGACAAGCGCACCTCGCGCCTGGTGGGTCACCGCATCGATGCGATCGAATTGCCCACCGGAGCCCGGTTCGGCGCCGTCGTGCGTGGACAGAGCCCGGCGTGCGAGGTGCTGATGCCGTTGCACGATCTGGTCCTCGTCGAAGGCGACCACGTGATCATCTATGTGCCGAACAAGCGCCAGCTGCGCGCGGTCGAGAAGATGTTCCAGGTCAGCGCGACCTTCTTCTGAACCCCGATGTTCGGACTGCTTCCCGTACTCAACGTGCTGGCCACCGTGCTGGTGGGTTATTCGTTGATGTTCCTGGTGCCGCTGGGTTTTGCGCTGACGCTGGACCACTCGGACCTTCATGGGACCTGGGCCAAGGCCATGGCGCTGACGCTCGGCTCCGGCCTGCTGTTGATGGTGCTGACCCGGCGTCACCGGCGCGAACTGATGCCGCGCGACGGTTTTCTGCTGGTCAACCTGGTCTGGCTGGTGCTGCCGGCGTTTTCTGCGATTCCGCTGCTGCTGGCAATCGACGGTCTGAGCTGGACCGATGCCTATTTCGAGTCGATGAGCGCGCTGACCGCCACCGGCGCCACCGTGTTGTCGGGGCTCGATGCCTTGCCGGTGTCGGTCAATGTGTGGCGCTGCTACCTGCAACTCATCGGCGGGCTGGGCATCATCCTGCTGGTGGTCGCGATCCTGCCCCTGCTGGGGGTCGGCGGGGTTCAGCTGTACAAGGCCGAGACACCGGGGCCGATGAAGGATACCCGGCTGACCCCGCGTATCGCCGAGACAGCACGTGGCTTGTGGAGCGTGTATTTCGTGTTCTCGCTGGCCTGCATGTTGAGTTATCGTTATGCCGGCATGTCATGGCCCGACGCGTTCATGCACACCTGCACCACGATGGGCCTGGGTGGGTTTTCCTCGCACGATGCCAGTTTTGCCTACTGGAATTCGCCCCAGTTGGAGTGGGTGGCGATCATCTTCATGGCGCTGGCCGGTGTGAGTTTTGCACGCTACTTCATTGTCTGGCGCGCACGTTCGATGTTGCCGCTGCTGCGCGACGTCGAGATCCGCACCTACGCCATGGTGCTGCTGGCGTCCATCGCCGGCCTGGCCGGGCTGTTGCTGGCCCACGGCACCTACGAGAGCGCGCCGGCCGCGCTGCAGGCCGCGGCTTTTCATGTGGTCTCGGTCGCCACCACCACCGGCTACGCGTCGGTCGACTACGCGATGTGGCCGGTGTTCGCGCCGATCTGGCTGATGTTCCTGGGTACCTTCGTGTCCTGCGCCGGTTCCACCGGCGGCGGCATCAAGATGGTGCGCATGGTGGTGCTGGTCAAGCAGGCCCGGCGCGAGATGGTGCGCGCCATCCACCCGCGCATCGTCAACCCGGTCACGCTGGGCCGGGCCACGATCTCCAACCAGGTCATTGCCAACGTCATGGCCTATATGCTGATCTATGGCGCCACGACGCTGGGCCTGACGATGCTGATGCTGCTGTCGGGGCTGGACATCGTGACCGCATTTTCGGCCGTCGTTGCCACGGTCAACAACATCGGCCCCGGCCTGGGCCGCGTCGGACCGTCGGCCAATTTCGGTAACCTGAGCGACTTCCAGACCTGGGTCTGCACCGTCGGTATGCTGGTCGGCCGGCTCGAACTGATCGCCGTGATGGTGTTGTTCACGCCGGAGTTCTGGCGCAGGTAGGCAAGCGACCGGCGGGCCAGGCGGCTTCGCGTTCCAGCTGGCAGGCCCAACGGATTTCGGAGCCGAACCGACACGTGCAAGGTGCGATCAGACGCCTTGCGCTACCTTGGCAGGCAGCCGCAAGACGCCGGTCGACAAGGCAGTGCCGATGACGATCACGACGCCGCAGGCCAGCATCGAGCCGGTCAGTGCCTCGTCCAGGAACACCACACCGAAGAACACCGCGAACACCGGTATCAGAAAGGTCACGGTGATGGTGCGGGCCGGACCGATCTGATGGATCAGCCGGAAGTACAGGATGTATGCCACGGCACTGCACAACACGCCCAGCGCAACCAGTGACAACCAGGCACCGGTACCCGGGTTGTGCGCGGGCCAGTACCACCAGGTCGGCAAAACCAGGCCAAGCGTGGCGCCGATCTGACTGCCGGTGGCGATCGCCAGCGGATGCACACCGCTGAGATAACGTTTCGTGAAGTTGACGGCCAAGCCGTAACACAGCGTCGCCCCCAGGCAGGCGAGCACTGCCCAGCCCGATCCGCCGCCGTTGAAGCTGGCCTTGCCGCTGGCCAGCAACACCACGCCTGCAAAACCGATCACCAGTCCCAGTATGCGCGAACGGTCCGGCCGGTCGTGCAGCCACCACCAGGCGATCAGCGCGCCAAACAGCGGTGCTGTTGCGTTCAGGATGGACGACATGCCGGTGCTGATCGACATCACGGCGTACGAGAACAGCACGAACGGCACGCCCGAACTGATTACCCCGATGACCAGGATCTTGGCGGCATGCATGCGCAGCACCGGCCACAGGCCGCTGAACCACAGGATCGGTACCAGCGTGATGGCGCCGATGGCCACGCGTACGCCAGCCGTGGCCAGTGGGCCGAACTCGGCTGCGCCGACCCGCATGAACAGGAACGAGGAGCCCCAGATCGCGGCCAGCGCGATGAACTCGGCAACAGGGTGTGATTTCATGTGCAATGCAGCAGCAGGGCTTTCGTGCGCACCAGGCTTGTGGCGCAGCGTTTGACTCCTGCGAGGAAGGTCAGGCCGGGATTGTCCGCGTTTTTGCCGAAGGCCCCACCGTCGTCATGGGTTGCGTGTGTCGGTCCGGCGCGCCCGACTCCAGCGCCAGCAAGGCCTCCTTGCGCGCAAGTCCACCAGCGTAGCCGGTCAACGCGCCGTTGGCGCCCAGTACGCGGTGGCAGGGCACGAAGATGCTGATCGGGTTGCGGCCCACCGCGGCACCGACGGCCCGGACCGCTGACGGCCGGCCGATCTGGCGGCTCACTGCGCCATAACTGGTCGTGCTGCCGGCCGC
>JAGPBF010000018.1 GCA_018063505.1 Rhodoferax sp. | reverse complement strand
TCCAGACGCCCGGACTGCGCGCTGAATCCGCCCAGACTTGCGTACTTCAGCCCTCCGCGCGCTCGGCCGGGAGCTTTTTCAGGCCCTTTCTTGGGGCGTCCTATGGCGTTTGAAAATCCTATTCTCCCGTGCCCTGGTCGGAGGTGGACCGCTTGTCGGACGCGCTGGCGCTTGGTCTGCAGCGATCGGGCATTGCGGCAGGCGAGCGGGTGCTGGTGTGCCTGCAGAACGTCCCGCAGTTCGTCATCGCGATGATAGGCATCTGGAAGGCCGGCGCCATCCTGGTGCCGACCAACCCGATGTACCGCAGCGCCGAGTTGCGCCACACCCTGGTGGACTCCGGCGCCATTGCCGTCATCGCGTCGGCCGAAGAATTCGACCAGGCCATGCGCGCTGCGCTGATTGGAACGGCGGTCCGGTTGGTGCTGACGACGCGGGTACGTGATTTCCTCGACGGCCAGCAGGTTCCGCCACACCTGAAAGCCCTGCTTGACACGCCGGTACCGGTGCATACCACCGACCTGCTGGCGTTTTGCCGCCAGCACGCGGACACGCAGCCAGCGCAAACCGCGTTTGCTGCCAGTGACATCGCGATGATCGCCTATACCTCGGGCACGACCGGGCCGCAAAAGGGCGCGACCAATACCCACGCCAACGTCAACTTCGCGTCCCAGGTGTACCGCGACTTCATCCATCTGCAGCCCGACGAACCCGTGCTGGGCGTGGCGCCACTGAGTCACATGACCGGGCTGATCGCACACATGGGCATCAGCGTGATCACCGGCGCGCCATTGGTGCTGATGGTCCGGTTCGACGCTGGCCTGTGCCTGCGTCTGCTGCAGCAATACCGCTGTGGCTTCATGGTGGGTTCGATCACGGTGTTCGTTGCGTTGACCGAACATCCGGATCTGGCAACGAGCGATCTGTCCGCGCTGACGCGCGCATACTCCGGCGGAGCGCCGGTGGCGCCGAGCTTGGTAGAGCGGTTCGAGCAATTGACCGGTTGTTATATCCACAACTGTTTCGGCATGACGGAGACCACGGCGCCGGCCGTGCTGACACCGCGCGATGCCCGCGCGCCGGTCGATCCCGCCTCGGGCGCCTTGTCCATCGGCGTGCCGGTGCCCGACACCATCGTCACGGTCCATGACGACCAGGGTCAGCCGCTCGTGGCAGGAGAGGTCGGTGAACTGTATTTCTCCGGCCCGCAGGTGGTGCCGGGTTACTGGAACAACCCGCAGGCCACACGCAACGCGATCACGCCCGACGGCGCTCTGCGATCGGGGGACATCGGCTTCATGGACGCTGCCGGCTGGGTCTACCTGATCGATCGCAAGAAGGACCAGATCAATGCCGCTGGTTTCAAGGTCTGGCCACGGGAGGTCGAAGATGTGCTGTACCAGTTCCCGGGCGTGAACGAGGTCATCGTGGTCGGGGTGCCGGATGCTTACCGTGGCGAAACCGTGGCAGCGTTCATCCGGCTCGCGGATCAGCGGCCGCAGGCCGCGCCAACGGTCGCTGCCGTGCAGGCGTTCTGCCGCGAACGGCTGGCCGCATTCAAATGCCCGACCCAGGTCAGCTTTGTCAGTGAGTTGCCGAAGACCGCGACCGGCAAGCTGAGCCGGCAGGCGGTGCGGTCGCAACAAGGCGCGACCGAGGGCTGATGTTGCGTCGAGGATGCGGGCGTATGACACGTCGACGGCGTGTGTATTCCGATCAGATATCGGTGCGCCAATCAACTGTCGGTTATTTGCGCAGCTGGCGTTGCGTGTAGGCCAGGATGTGATCCTTCAGTCGACTGCGCGCTGCCGAGGCGATCAGTGCCGCCAGATCCGTCGCGGCGCCGGTGCTGTTCTGTCGCGCCGTCAGCCACTGGTTCAGATTAAGCCATCGTGCTCAACACCCTCCTTGCGATTGCGGTAGGTGGACGGGCTGCAGCCAAACTCCTTGCGAAACATGTAAGTGAACGCTGCGGTTGATGCGTAGCCGATCTCGATCGAAGCGGCAGTGATCGACATGCCCGTGGCCAATAGTTCGAGCGCCTTGAATGCGCGTAGCCGGTAGCGCCAGTCGCGAAAGCTGACACCCATTTCACGCTCGAACTGGCGTGACAGCGTCCGGTCGGAGGCGCCCAGTGTGGTCGCCCATTCGGCTATGCCTCGTGTGTCGGATGGGTTTTTGTAAAGTGCTTCGCAGATCGCCTGGAGTTTGCGGTTCCCGGGCCACTGCAGAAAGTACGGTCTGCGTGGCAGTCGCTTGAGATGCGCCAGGATCAACATGAAGACCCCACTGGTGTAGGTGCTCTCTTCTTGCCGCGCATCGAGACTTGCCGCCTCGTTGATCAGAGCGCGAAGCAAATCGGACACGTCCAGCACCACGGTGGTATCAGGCATGCCGATCATCGGATCGTCGGCCAGGTAGAGGCTGCGGAACTCCGCTCCGAAAAACGAACGCACGCTGTGCAGTATGTCCTTCGGGATCCAGACCGCCTGCTCGGGCATGATGACGAACTGCTGCCCTCGGACCGCGACCACCAACGGGCCGGACACTGCATGCACGAGCTGATTCCACGCGTGGCTGTGCCATGGAAATACGCTGTGGGCTGGAAGGCACTCCGAGCGGACCGTCACGCGATTTGGCAGCGCCTTCAAAGGCGGCACGCCCAGTACCAGCCAATCGTCATCCGATTGCATGATGTCGTCTCGTCGATACAGGTTGGGTAATGGTCGAAATGATACGCCTGCGTGCGGCCACACAATTTGCGCATGACACGCAACACCAGACAAGACCCAGGCCCAGCCATCGGACACATACAGGTTCTGACGGCGGGTATCTGCAGCCTGATATTGACGGTGGGTATTGCGCGGTTTGCCTATACGCCGCTGCTTCCCGCCATGGTTTCACAAACCGGCATGACCGAGATCGATGCCGGATGGTTGGCGACCTGGAACTATCTTGGTTACATGAGTGGTGCGCTCCTGGCTGCCTCGCTCAAGAGTCTTCATGTCAAGTTTCAGCTGTTTCGCATCGGTCTGCTACTCGGCGTTCTCAGTACGGTTGGCATGGGGATGTCCCAGCACATGGTGGTATGGGTCGCCTTGCGCTTCGTCGCCGGTTTGAGCAGCGCCGCGGGTCTCCTCATCGGCTCGGGCCTGGTGCTCAATTGGCTGATGACCCATGGCAGAAAGCCGGAACTGGGCATCCATTTCGCCGGCATGGGCCTGGGCATCGTCACCGCCGGCATCGTCGTTCTGGTGGCCGGTGATCTGACCGATTGGCGCGGCCAGTGGTTCAGCTTTGGTGCGTTGGCTTTGTTGCTGCTTGTGCCGGCCTGGGCCTGGTTGCCGGCGCCCATTCCAGTCTCACAAGAGCCGCAGAGCGAATCTGGCGGACAAGCGCCTGCACGATCGTGGATGCGCATCATGGTGGCGATCTATTTTTGCGCGGGCTTCGGTTATGTCATCAGTGCCACTTTCACCGTGGCGATCATGGAGCGGATGCCCGCCTTGACCGGCAAGGGCAATCTGGTGTGGGTGGTCGTGGGTCTGGCTGCGTCGCCAGCCTGCGTTGCCTGGGACTGGATCGCACGCAGGCACGGAACGGTGCCCGCCTTGTTGATCGCCTTCGGCTTGCAAATCGTGTCGTTTCTGATGCTGGTGTTCAGCCAGCAGGCGTGGGCTGCCTATACCAGTGCGGCGCTGTACGGCGCCACTTTCATCGGCATTGTCAGCTTGACCCTCACATTGATCGGGCGCCGCTTTCCGACAAATCCAGCGCGGGCCATGGCGCGGCTGACCTTGAGTTACGGCGCCGCCCAGGTCATCGCGCCGGCAATGGCGGGTTATGTTGCTTTCTACACCGGCAGCTATAGCGGGGCGTTGTTGCTCGCGGCGGTGGTGATGGCCGTTGGCATGGTGTTGTTGATGGTCCTGCAGTCGCGCGAGGACGAAGCTTCGCCGGTGAGGCTTGCGAGCGCTTGAGCAATTTCGGGCGCAACTCCGTTGTGCGCCGTCCACGCGTGTGCTGCCGATTCGCGCGTGCCGAAAACGCGCGCAACAGCCAGGTGCATTTTGGCGCTGGATTCCAATGGTCGATGTTCTGCAAAATAGAACATTAGTTGATGTTTATGGAAAAACGTACGATATCGCCATCTCTTCATTCTTTCGGTCTCTGAACATGACGCGCTCACCAATCCGGTACCCGATCGGGACGGACACGGATGGCACGGATTCAGCCCCGAAAACCATTGCATGACCCAAACCAACAAAACCCTATTGCCACTCGCCGGCGTCCAGGTCGTGGAGTTCTGCTCGACCGCAGCAGGCCCTTTCTCCGCCATGTTGCTGGCGGACATGGGCGCCACCGTGATCAAGGTGGAGCCTCCGGCGGGCGACAGCTTACGCCAATGGCCGCCACTGAACGCGGGCTTCAGTGAGAACTTCGCAGCATTGAACCGGAACAAATCATCCGTCGTGCTCGACCTCAAGTCGCCGGCGGATCTGGAGATCGCGCGCCAGCTGATTTTGGACGCGGACATCGTGCTCGAGAACAACCGGCCGGGTGTCATGGACAGGCTTGGCCTGGGGTATGCGAGTTTTGCGCAGGAACGGCCGAAGCTGTTGTATTGCTCGATCTCAGCTTATGGCCAGAGCGGGCCGCGAGCCAGCGAAGGCGGGTTCGACCTGACGATCCAGGCTTCCGCCGGTGTCATGAGCGTCACCGGTGAGGCCGACGGCGCGCCGGTCAAATGTGGCGTGCCCGTGTCCGACTTCGCTTCGGGGCTGTACGCGGCGTTCTCGATCGTTGCCATGCTGACCCATGTGCGTGCGGGAGGCGATGGCGCGCATGTCGACATATCCATGTTCGGTTGCACATTGGGAATTGCCGCGCTGCAGACCAGCGAGTACTTCGGCAACGGCCGCAGCCCGGGCAAGCTGGGTTCGGCGCATCCGCGCAACGCGCCGTACCAGGCATTCAAGGCGAGCGACGGCTACTTCGTGATCGCCGCAGGCAATCACAAGTTATGGCTCGAGGTGTGCGGTGTGGTCGACCTCCCGGCATTGACCGACGATCCGCGTTTTCTCAGCACGACAGACCGGGCGGCCAACCAGGTCGCGCTGAAGGATCAACTGGAAGCGGTCTTTGGCAAACAACCGGTCGAGCACTGGATTACGGCCTTTGAGGCGGCAGGTGTGCCGCACGCGCGTATCAACGACTACGCATCGGCCCTGGCCGATCCGCAAACCGAGTTCATGAACTGGATTCAGGACATCGACCTGCCCGGCGGGCAAACGATCAAGACCTTCTCATCGCCTATCCGGCTGAACGGCCAGGGTTTCCCGGTGCGCATGTCTCCTCCGGCACTGGGCCAGCATACGCAAGAGGTGAAGCAGCGGTACGGCGTTTCAACCAGCGCCAGCGTAAAGGATTGACCATGTCAGAACGATTGCTTGATTTTGTGCGTTCGATGACGCGCCTGTTTGATCAACCCGACGCCAGCGAGGCGCAATTGCTTGCCGGTGCCTCATCGCTGATGCGCGCATTGGTGGCACGGGACGACTGGCTGCCCGAGGCCATGGCGGTGCCGCATCCCCAGTATTACCAGCAGCACCTGCTGTATGGTGATCCGCTCGACCGGTTCTCGTTGGTCAGTTTCGTCTGGGGTCCGGGGCAGAAGACGCCGATTCACGACCATACCGTGTGGGGCATCATCGCGATGCTGCGCGGTGCGGAGTTCGCCCAGCGCTATGAGCGTGGCGCCAACGGAGCGCCTTTGGCGGTGAGCGGCCAGGAGGAAAAGCTGGTGCCTGGCGAGATCGACGTGGTCTCACCCACGCTGGGAGACATACACCAGGTCCGAAATGGCCTGGACGACCAGGTCTCGATCAGCATTCACCTCTATGGCGGCAACATCGGCCGTATCGCGCGCCACGTGTTCGCACCCGACACCGGCGCGGCCAAGGATTTCGTGTCCGGATACTCGAATAAGCTGGTGCCCAATCTGTGGGCCGGCAGCGCCGCATGAGCGCCGCGCCGGGCCGCTCCCAAGCAAGCTCGCACCGCAGCGCGCAGGGCGAAGGTACCCTGATGAGCGCGGCGCCGGTCGCGAGCCTGGGTGTCACGTTCGACAACGGCGTGCTGCACCTCGAACTGCGTCGCGCCGACAAGGGCAACGCGCTTTCAGCCGAATTGGTGGTCGCGCTCACCGCAGCCGTGCAGCAGGCGTATGCGGCAGCACCGCGCCTGTTGCTGATTTCGGCTGCGGGCAAGCATTTCTGCACCGGCTTTGACCTGTCGGCGCTGGACCAAGAAAGCGACGACAGCCTGCTGGCGCGCTTTACGCGGGTCGAGCTCATGCTGCAGGCGATTCATGCGGCGCCGTTCCCCACTTTGGCGCTGGGCCATGGCCGGGTCATGGGGGCCGGCGCGGACCTGTTCTGCGCCTGCAGCGAGCGCTGGATCGTCGGCGACGCCTCGTTTGCGTTTCCCGGCGCCGCCTTCGGGTTGGTGCTGGGCACGACCAGGTTGGCCGCCATCGCCGGCCCGGAGCGGGCGCGCGAATGGGTTGAAAGCGGTGCCCTGATCGACGCCTCGAATGCGCTGGCCGATCGGCTCGCGACCCGCCAGTTGGCGCAACACGAACGCGAGGCCGCGCTTGCGCATCGCATTGAACGTGCGCAGCGGCTCGATGCAGCTACTGCCGGCGGCGTGCATCGGGCGATCGACGGCGTGCGGCGTTCGCGTGGTGATGCGGGAGATGCAGAGGATCTTGCCCGGTTGGTTCAGTCGGCCGCGCGTCCAGGTCTGAAGGGCCGAATTTCGGCCTATCGCGCCAGCCAGTTACGCAGATAGTGCTGCGACTGTCATCCACATCTTGCTCCACATAAGGATTGATTCCCGTGACTCCAAACGTGATTTCCCATTCGCTCAAGACCTTGCTCAATCCGAAATCGGTCGCCGTGATCGGTGCCTCGGAAGACCAGACCAAATTTGGCGGCCGCTTGTACAAGATGTTGCTGCAACATCGATTCGATGGTGTCGTCTATCCGATCAACCCGACGCGTGAATCGTTGTTCGGCATCAAGACCTATGCCCACATTGCGGCGACTCCGACTGCACCGGACATGGCGATCATGGCCTTGCCCCAGGCCAAGGTGAAGGACGAGATCAAGGCTTGCGCCGAACGGGGTGTCAAGGCGGCGATCATCATCACGTCGAAATTCTCCGATGCCGGCCCCGCAGGCCTGGCGCTCGAGCGCGAAGTGGTGGCCGCGGCCTCCGCGCACGGCATGCGCCTGATCGGACCCAATTGCCTGGGCATCATCAGCCCGGCCAACAAGCTCGTGCTGTGTTCTTCGCCAGCCGTCGATGTCGAGGCCTTGATCGAGGCGCCGATCGGCTTCGTCAGCCAGAGTGGCGCCTTGATGGGCACCCTGTTCGATCGCTCGTATGGGATGGGTATCGGCTTCTCGCATTGTGTCTCCGTCGGCAATCAGGCTGATCTCGAGCTGGCCGATTTCATCGAGTTTCTGATCGAGGATGACAAGACGTCGGTCATCTGCAGCTATGTCGAAGGTATCAAGTCGCCGCAACGCTTCGTCGACCTGGCGCGTCGCGCGCGCGCCGCCGGCAAGCCATGGCTGATGGTCAAGGCAGGTGCCAGCGCCGACGGCAGCCGCGCCGCCTATTCGCATACGGCAAGCCTGGCGGGCAACTTCGAGGCGTTGCAGGCCGTATGTGAACGTGAGAACGTCATCATGCTGGACGATCCGCTGAATATGCTGATCCTCGCCAACGCGATGGTGCGCTACCCAACGCGCAAGATCAGCAATGTCGCGATCATCACCACCTCGGGTGGGGGTGGTGCCATTTCGGCCGACCGCCTTTCCCACGCCGGCATTCCCTTGTCGCAGTTCACCGAAACCACGCGTGAGACGCTGGCGATCCACTATTCGGAAGGCCAGGCGTCGAATCCGATCGATGTCGGCGGACGCAAGCACGATGGCACTGCGGAACTCGGCGTTGTGACCGCCGAGGCCGTGCTGGCCGATACCAGTACCGACCTGGCCTTGATGGTGTTGACGACCGCGCCCGACGTTCCGGGCCTGACGCGCCAGCTTGCCGACGGCGCAGCGAAAGACAGCGCCGGCGGCAAGCCGGCCTTGTATGTCATGTTGCCGGGTCGTGTCGCAGAGCCGGCGCGGCGCATGCTGGTCGAGCGGAGTTTGCCATATGTCGATACCCTGGCTGAAGCCGTCAGTGTGCTGAGCGCCTGGAAAGACTGGTCGGAATACAGCGAGCCTGCGCAGGCGGTGCGACCGGCCGCTGGTTACCAGTTCAGCGCACCACAGCCAGGCACACTCGACGAGGCCAGCGCCAAGGCGTTGGTCGCCGCGGCAGGCTTGCCGGTCAATCGCGCGGTGATTGTGCGCGATGCCGAGCAGGCGCTGGCCCGTTCGGCTGAACTTGGATTTCCCTTGGTCCTCAAGGTGGTCTCGCCCGACATTGCCCACAAGTCGGATGTCGGTGGCGTGGCACTTGGCATTGCGGACGCTGACGATCTGCGCGTTCGGCTCGAGCGTATGCAGACCCGCATCGCCGAACTGCTTCCGCAAGCCCGCATCGAAGGTTTCTCGCTGCAGGCGCAAGAAGCGGGCGAGCTCGAAATGATCATCGGAGCGCAGTTCGATCCGCAGTTCGGTGCGCAGGTCATCGTGGGTGCCGGTGGGGTTCTGGTGGAGCTGTTCAAGGACGTCATCGTGCTGCCGGCACCGGTGGACGCCGCCAGTGCCCGCGCGGCCCTCGATCGACTCAAGATCGCACCTTTGCTGGGCGCGTTCCGCGGCCGTGGCGCTCTGGATTCGGCGGCTGTCGTCGACGCCATCGTGCGCTTGGGTTGGCTGGCGCACGACATGGCGCAGGCCGCGCCGGGTCAGGATTTCGAGATCGAAGTCAACCCTTTGAAAGTGCGGCTGCAAGGCCAGGGCGCCGTAGCCGTCGATGCGCGCGCGCGCATTGGCAGTGCCTGAGGAATCCACCCCATCCCATTCATTTTTTAGAAGGAACCACCATGGCACAAATCACAATCGAGAACGTCGGCAAGGTGACGCTGTTCACCATCAATCGGCCGGCCCGCAAGAACGCCATCTGCAAGGACACGGCGATCGAGTTGCAACAGGGCTTCGCCGAGTTCGACCTGTCGGATCAGCGCGTGGCGGTCATCACCGGCGCTGGTAACGACGCGTTCTCCTCGGGTGCGGACGTGTCCAATCTGCCCGAACTGTGGCGTTGCATTCCGGGTTCTGGCATCACGACCGAAAAGCCGATCATTGCCGCCACCGCGGGCTGGGTGGTGGGTGGGTCACTGGTGCTGGCGATGATGTGCGACCTGCTGGTTGCGGCCGACAACACCAAGTTTTCCTATCCTGAGGCGCGCCTGGGCTTTACCGGCGGCATGATTGCCGGATTGGCGGCGCGTATTCCGCACAAGGTTGCCATGGACATCATGCTGTTGGGTCGTACCGTCGATGCCAAACGCGGCTACGAAGTCGGCTTGGCGAGCGAACTCGTGCCCGTTGGCACGCAGGTCGAGGTGGCGATGAAGCAGGCCGAGGAACTGGCGAATTCGGCGCCGCTGGTGCTGCGCACCATCAAGCGCTTCGTCAACCAGCACATCATGCCCAAGGGTCCATCGGAATTGATGGCCGACACCATCCGCCAGCTCAATGTCGTGCGCGAGAGTGCCGACATCGTCGAGGGGGTCGCCGCATTCCGTGAAAAACGCAAACCCTCCTATCAGGGTCGTTGATTGCAGACTCGCCCAAGTAAGCCCATATTGCAATTCATCAAGGAGATACCGATGAAAGAATTCCTTCGACGCGTCCTGTTGCCGCTCATCGCCTTCGTGCCGCTACTGGTCGCCCCCGTCGCCATGGCGCAAGACGCCTGGCCAAACAAGCCGGTACGCCTGATCGTGCCGTATCCCGCGGGCGGAAACTCCGATGCCATTGGGCGCTTCATTGCCCAGAAGCTTGAGCGCGCGCTGGGACAGGCCGTCGTGGCGGAGAACAAGGGCGGCGCGGGTGGAACCATCGGTGCCGAGGCCGCATCACGCGCCGAGGGCGATGGCTATACCTTTCTGGTCGCGCCCACTGCGGTGTTTGCCATTACCGGCCATCTGCGCAAGCTGCCCTACGATCCGTTCAACGATTTCATTCCAGTTGCCAAGATGACGGGAAGTTATTCCATTGCGACCGCGCGCATCGATGCGCCTTTCAACAGCATCACCGATCTGGCCGCTGCGGCGCGCAAGGCGCCCGGAAAATATACCTTTGGCTCGGCCGGATTGGCCACCGCGACCCACCTGGCCGGAGAAATGGTAGCGCTCAAGGCCGGAATCACTTTGCTGCATGTGCCCTACAAAGGTTCCGCCGACGCATTGACGGACCTGATCGGCGGTCGAATCGACATGATTTTCGATCCTGTGAGCCTGACCCAGGTCAAGGCCGGCAAGGTCAAGGCGATCGGCGTCATGAGTGCCAAACGCCATCCCGAGTTGCCCAATGTCCCGACGGTGCAGGAGCAGGGCTTCGATGTCGATACACGCAGCTGGTTCGGCATGTTTGCCCCGAAAGGAACACCGAAGGCCATCGTGGACCGCATGGCGGCCGAGATCGAGAAAGTCCTCAAGGCCGACGATACCCGCGCTACCTTGCTCAAGGTCAGCCAGTATGCTGACTTTTCCGGTCCCGCAGCCTTTGCCGATCAGGTCAAACGCGATAGCGACTTCTTCAAGGACCTGATCAAGACCGCCAATATTCACGTGGATTGAAAGCCTGTTCTCTTCGCTGCAGCTCTCAAGGAGAAATTGAAATGAAATCGTTCACGGCAACCCATTGGGGAATTTACGAAGTCGTTCACGAGGGCGGCGAGACAGTGGGCCTGAAGGCCTTCGACCGCGACCCCGATCCTTCCCCGATCGGACTGTCCATGCTCGACGCGATCAAGGGCCCATTGCGCGTTCGAGCGCCGTCGGTCCGCCGCAGTTGGCTGCAGGCCCAACGCGCCAGGCGTGCGGGTGGCGCCGCGCCGACACAGCCGATCGGCGCGCAGGAAGGTGCGGCGGACTTGCGGGGGCAGGAAGCTTTTGTCGAGGTGTCCTGGGAGGAGGCGCTCGACCTCGTCGCTGACACCATTGGGCAGGTTGTTCGCACGCACGGCAACGCGTCGGTGTTTGGTGGTTCGTACGGCTGGTCGAGCGCCGGGCGATTTCATCATGCGCAGAGCCAGGTCCATCGGTTCCTGAACGCGGTCGGCGGCTATGTGCGCCATAACGATTCCTACAGCCTGGGTGCGGCCCGCGTATTGATGCCGCACGTCGTGGCGCCCATGGAGGAGTTGATGGCCGAGCACACCAGCTGGGATGTGCTGGAGCAGCATTGCGAGTTGTTTGTCGCGTTGGGCGGCGTGCCACGCAAGAACGCACAGGTCAGTGCCGGCGGGCCGGGCGAACACAATGTTCGCCGTTCCCTGGCGCAGATGCAGCAGGCCGGCGTTCGTTTTGTCAACATCAGCCCGGATGCGGCAGACCTCGAAACGGGTGCGGAACACGAATGGATTCCCGTGCGTCCCAGCAGCGATACCGCATTGCTGCTCGCACTGGCGTATGTGCTGTACACAGAGGGCCTGCATGACAAGGTCTTTCTGGAGCGGTATTGCGTCGGATTCGAACGCGTGGTGCCGTATCTGCTCGGGGACACCGATGGCCAGCCTAAGACGCCGCAATGGGCTGAAGCGCACACGGGCGTGCCGGCCGAACGTATTGCGACGCTGGCGCGTGAAATGGCCTCGTCGCGCACAATGCTGACGGTCGCGTGGTCGCTGCAGCGTGCGCACCATGGCGAGCAGCCCTATTGGATGGTGGTGACCCTGGCCGCGATGTTGGGACAGATCGGCTTGCCCGGCGGTGGTTTTGGCGTCGGTTATGGCGCCACCAACATGATGGGAAACGCCGTGGCACGGTTCCCGGGACCTACGCTGCCCCAGGGCCAAAACAAGGTGAGTGCCTTCATTCCCGTGGCGCGTTTTGTCGACATGCTCGAGAACCCCGGCGGCGATTTCACCTACAACGGCAAGACGCACCAGTACCCAGACATTGAACTGGTGTATTGGGCGGGAGGCAATCCGTTTCACCACCACCAGGATCTGAACCGGATGACGCGTGCCTGGCGCAAGCCTGGCGCCGTCATCGTGCACGAGCAATTCTGGACCGCGACCGCCAAGATGGCCGACGTGGTGCTTCCGGCCACCACGATGCTCGAACGCGATGACATCGGCTATTCGACCCGCGAGCGATTCATGGTTGCGATGAAACGTGCCATCGATCCGCTTGCCATGGCGCGCGACGATTACGACATCTTTGCCGATCTGGCAACACGCCTGGGTGCGGGGGAGGTCTATACGGAAGGGCGGACGTCGCACCAGTGGCTGCGGGAGATGTATACGCAGAGCCGCGCCCGCGCGGATCACGTCGGTGTGGTGCTCCCGCCGTTCGATGATTTCTGGGAGCACGGTCTGGTGGACCTTGCGCCGATACCGAGTCCGGTCGTCATGCTCGAGAAGTTTCGCGCCGATCCGCAGGCGCATCGGCTTGCGACGCCGTCGGGCCGGATCGAGTTGTACAGCGAGACGATTGCGGGGTTCAACTATGACGACTGTGCCGGTCATGCGCAGTGGTATGAACCGGTTGAATGGCTGGGCAGCACGAAGGCGCAGTCCTTCCCGCTGCACTTGTTGTCCGATCAGCCGTTCACGAAGCTGCACAGCCAGTTCGATCACGCCGCCTACAGCCGCGACAACAAGATCAATGGGCGCGAGCCCATCGTGCTCAACCCGCAGGATGCACAGGCGCGCGGCATTGCCGACGGCGACCTGGTTCGGGTACACAATTCGCGCGGCGCGTGTCTGGCTGCTGCCCGCGTCTCGGACCGGTTGCGGCCGGGGGTCGTCAAGTTATCGACAGGGGCCTGGTTCGACCCGCAATCGTGGCACACGGCCGATAGCCTTGAAAAACATGGCAACCCGAATGTGCTGACGCTCGACGTTGGTGCGTCAAGCCTGTCTCAAGGCTGCATGGCCCAGACGTGCCTGGTCGAGGTCGAGCGGTTCGAGCACGCAGTGCCCGAACTCACGGCCTTCGATCTCCCGACCTTTGTGGCCGGATGAAGCATGCCGCGGTCTGCTGCCGGTTGCGCCAAGGACTGCTTCATCGCCAGACAGCCGTCGGCAGGTGGCCGCCCAGTCTTTGGGAAACCTGCTGCCCGGCGTCAATAATCAGCAGTGCGAACCGCTTCAACCGCGCCGGCTTGAAACGGTCCTTGGGCCCGGACAGTCCAATTGCGGCAATGACCTCGCCGCGCGCATCGGTGACGGGGGCCGCGATCCCTGCGACGTTCGCATTCCACTCGCCACGATTGACGGCGAAACCCTGTTTCCGGATCCGATTCATCTCAAGCAGAAATTGCTTCGGATCCGTAATCGTTGCGTCCGTTCGAGGATGCAGCAACAGCGCCCTGCGCTCGAGTGCCGCCGGCGGGCGATACGCCAACATGGCCTTTCCCGTCGCGACGCAATGTGAAAGAGCCCGGCCTCCGATCTGTGTGTAGGAGCGTACCGGATTGGGACTGTCAAGCTTATGCACGTAAACGACCTCGTCGCCGTCGAGTACCGACAGGTGGACAGTTTCCCCTGTCTGCGTGAGCAGGTGGTCCATCACATCCTGTGCATGCCGTTTGAGATCGAGCTTGGCGAGCACTGCGGATCCCAATTCCCACAGTTTGATCGAGGCGACGTATCGGCCGTTGGGGGGGATTCGAACAATGTAGTTTCGTTCTGTAAGGGCCTGCAGCAAGCGATGGACATTGCTTTTGGCGAGATGGAGCGCATTGGCGATATCCGTCAACGCAAGGGGCTTATCGCTTTGCGCAAGCAACTCGATGATGTCGAATCCCTTTAGCAATGTGTTGTTCATATGTTCGATATTTCACCGTTGCAATAGGCACGTCGGGTTGACCAAGATCGCGATCTTCTTGTCGCCGACATGCCTTCCCGGCAGGCTTATTCCGTTTTACCATCGTGCAATCATATTTCCACAATACGGAAACATCAACTTCACACGCTTATTCGGTGCATTCCGAAGAATGGAGCACACACTGTGACAATGCCACTCGCCCCAAGTGCCATCAGTACCGATGTGGTCTGGCATGCCCATCGTCGCGTCAGCCAACTACTGGAACGAAGATGGCAAGATGCCCCCATGCAGGTAAGCACGCCGTCCCGATTCATGCCCGCGTGGTTCGACAAGACCGGCAAACGGGAAACGTCGTTGCTGAAATTCGCGCACATGCTGGAAATGGCTGCGGAGCAAAGCGGTAGCGGCTGCCTCGGGCTCGACATGGCGCGCATCGATTCTCCACATGAAACCGGCATATTCAAGGCATTGGCGGTCCATGCACCCACCGTGGGTCGGGCGATCGAAGACCTGGTTCGATTTTTCCCTTTGATCCAGACAGGAACATCGGTCAGCCTGGAGAGAGTGGGCACCGATGCCCGATTCCTGTATCGAATTCACGATCCGAGTATCGCGAACAGCCTGCAGGATTGTGCCTACACGCTTGGCAAGGTATTTCGGCGATTTCGGGCCGCAGCTGGAGACGCCTGGCGGCTCGATGATGTTTCCATCGCCATGCAGGGTCCATCGGAACCCCATCGGTACTGTGATTTTTTTCAAACGCGGGTGCGCTTTGGACAGCGCCAGTCGGCGCTGCGATTTCCGGCAACCGTGCTGACGACCCGGATCCATGGCGCGAATGCCGATGCGTATGCCCGCCTGTGTGCTGAACTGGAGCGAGGTCTGCGCACCCGTTGCGACACCGATGTGCTGGAAGACGCGATCCGTGCCTGGATGCTGCAGGCGAGCCGTCGCTGGATCGCAGGAACACTGGAGCAGGCTGCGGCGGACTTTGGTGTCACGCCGCGCACGTTGCAGCGTCGCTTGAAAGAGCGCGGCATCGGTTTTCTGGACCTGCGCGCCCAAGTGCGCATGGAACAGGCCAGGGAGTTATTGGCCGACAACGCACTTTCGGTGACCAGCATCGCGCAGCGACTCGGCTTCAGTGAAACCAGTGCTTTTACGCGCGCGTTTCGAAATCACGCGCGCCAATCGCCCAGAGCCTTTCGCCGGGAGGCCGTGGCCCTGGCCTGAGTACGTGTCGGCTTCGGCTGTCGGGTGCGAGGGGCCCGTAATCGAAGCGCGGATGGGTGCATTTTGTCGTCTCTGGTCAATTCTTTTGAGGTGGCCATGGCTAAGCTCCAGTTCATTGGACGGAGGGTATTCAATGAAGTTCGTGTTTTCACAACTGCACCAGTTGCATGCGCCGCAGGAGATTGTCTTGCGTGGCACCGTCGTTTCGAACCTGGAGTCGCCAGCGCGAGCCGAAGCCCTGTTGACCCGTTTGCTGGCCGATGGACACGAGCGGTTGTCGCCGACAGGTTGGGATCGGCGCTGGATTGCGGCGGTACATGACTTGGGCTACCTGGATTTCCTCGAGACGGCCTTCGAACGCTGGCAGTCTGTACCGAAGGCTTCGTCGTTGATTCATGCGCATGCATTTGCCCATCACAGCGCCCGCACACGTCCGCAGAGCATCCAGGGTCAGGTGGGCTTCTATTTGTCCGGTGGATCATGCCCGGTGGCCGAGGGAACATGGCAAGCGGCAGTGGGCTCAGCCCACACCGCGTTGGAAGCCTGCAAGCTCGTGCTCGATGGCGCCCCAGAGGCATACGCTTTGTGCCGGCCGCCTGGCCACCACGCCTACCGCGACCAGGCCGGCGGCTTCTGTTACCTGAACAACACCGCGATTGCCGCCAACTACCTCGCGAGCCAGCTCGGGCGCGTCGCCATCATTGACATCGACACCCATCATGGAAACGGGACGCAGTCGATCTTCTATAACCGGGCCGATGTGCATTTCGTCTCCGTGCATGGTGACCCCAACGTGTTGTTCCCTTTTTACGCGGGTTACGCGCAGGAGCGGGGCGAGGGCGAGGGAGCAGGCTACAACCTGAATCTGCCGCTGCCGTTGAAGTCCGAAGATCCGGTCTGGCTGGGCGCGATCGACGAGGGGATGCGCTCAATCGGAAATTTCGCGCCGGGCGCACTGATTGTCTCCCTCGGGTTCGATCCGTTCAAGGGTGATCCATCGTCCGACCTGGCTGTCAGCACCGAGGGCTTCCGCGCCGCTGGCGAGCGCATCGGCACCTACCCGGGGCCGGTAGTGCTGGTCCAGGAAGGTGGATACCTGGTCGAAAAGCTGGGTGACAACCTCAACGCGTTCCTGGATGGATTTTTGCGTGTACGCAGGGCTTCGACGCCCTGAAGTGCACATTCTTCTTCAAAAGCTACTGACAAGGGAATCCCATGAGCAAGACTGAGAGCGCCAACTGGCATACGGACGTCGCCCACGTTGTCCACCCCTATTCCAACCTGGACCAGCATGCGACGCGCGGGCCGACTGTCATCACGCGTGGCGAAGGATGTTATGTCTACGACGAGCAGGGCAAGCGTTATTTTGAGGGCATGTCCGGCCTTTGGTGCGCGTCGCTGGGCTTCTCGGAGCAGCGCCTGGTGAAGGCCGCCACCGACCAGCTGAACACGCTGCCCTACTATCACATGTTCAACCACCGATCGCACCCGCCAGGCATCGCGCTGGCCAAAGCGCTAACCGCGATGGCGCCTGAAGGCCTGAACCATGTGCTGTTTGCGAACTCGGGCTCCGAGGCCAACGACGCAGCGGTGAAGCTGGTCTGGTACTACAACAACGCACTGGGGCGGCCGAACAAGAAGAAGATCATCTCGCGCCTGCAGGGCTACCACGGCGTCACGGTGGCGTCCGGCAGTCTGACCGGTTTGACGCACGTGCATCTGGATTTCGACCTGCCGATTGCCGGAATCCTGCATACCGATTGCCCCAGCTACTATCACTTCGGTCAGCCTGGCGAGTCGGAGTCCGACTTCACCAAACGCGTGGTGAACAATCTCGAGCAGATGATTCTCAAGGAGGGCCCAGAAACGGTTGCGGCCTTTATTGCCGAGCCGATCAATGGCTCGGGCGGCGTCATCGTGCCACCGGCAGGCTATTTCGAAGCCGTGCAGGCCGTCCTCAAGAAATATGACATCCTGTTCATCGTCGACGAGGTCATTTGTGGCTTCGGACGCACTGGCGAAATGTTCGGCTCCGACAGCCTGCATCTCAAGCCCGACATGATGACGGTTGCCAAGGGCCTGTCCAGTGCCTACCAGCCGATATCGGGCTTGCTGCTCACCGATGCCATCCACGATGTCATGAAGGCCCAGAGCCGAAAACACGGGGTGTTTGCGCACGGCCTGACGTACGCGGCACACCCGGTCGCTGCAGCCGTGGCGCTGGAAGCCCTGAATATCTATCGTGAACGCGACATCGTTGGACATGTCAAGCAGGTTGCACCCCACATGTTCGAGCGTCTGAGCGCGCTCGAGACGCATCCGCTGGTTGGGCAGGTGCGTGGCATGGGCCTTCTGGCTGCGGTCGAGATCGTGCAGGACAAGACGGGCAAGAAGCCATTCCCGCCGTCCGCTGCCATGGGAGCCTGGATTCAGGCGCGGGCCATGGAGTACGGCGTCATCGTGCGCGCGATCGGCAACTGCATCGCGATGTGTCCACCGCTGATTTCGGAGCGCGCGCAGTTGGACGATATGGTCGACGGGCTGGCGCGGGCGATCGACGACGCGCTGGTGCATGCGCGTGACAATAAGCTCGTCGATCGAGCAGCGCAGTGAACCGTTTGCGACCTGATCGCACAACGACGAGCTGACGCGCAACTGCGCATTCCGGCCTGTGCGCAGGACTTTCCCGCTATTTCATTTCACGTCACGGAGAAGCACCATGAGCAGTTATGAGGAGTTAGCCCTTTACATCGATGGCGCCTTTGTCCACGGAGGTGGACGCCACGAACAAGAGGTGTTCGACCCGGCCACGGGCGCGGTGGTTGGCCGCTTGCCGCACGCGACGCGGGCCGACCTGGACAACGCATTGGCGGCGGCCCAGCGGGCCTTCGAGAGCTGGCGTTCGGTATCGCCATTGGCCAAGTCTGCAATTTTGCGCAAGGTGGGTGAACTCAGCCGCGCCCGCGCCAAGGAGATCGGCCGCAACATCACGCTCGACCAGGGCAAGCCGCTGGCCGAAGCCATCGGTGAGGTGACGCGTTGCGCCGACCATTGCGATTGGCACGCCGAGGAATGCCGCCGCATTTATGGCCGGGTGATTCCGCCGCGCCTGCCCAATGTGCGCCAGTTCGTGTTGCGTGAGCCGATTGGCGTGTGCGCGGCGTTCACGCCTTGGAACTTTCCCTATAACCAGGCGATACGCAAGATCGCCGCCGCCATTGGCGCCGGCTGTACCATCATCATCAAGGGCTCCGAGGACTCGCCCAGCGCGGTCGTGGCCATTGCCCGGCTGTTCCATGAAGCGGGTCTGCCTCCCGGTGTGCTCAACGTGGTGTGGGGCGTGCCGCACGAAATCTCCGAGTACCTGATCGCATCGCCCATCGTGCGCAAGGTGTCGTTCACCGGATCGGTGCCGGTTGGCAAGCAACTGGCAGCTCTGGCCGGCAGCCACATGAAACGCATCACGATGGAGCTGGGTGGGCATTCACCAGTCATCGTGTGTGACGACGCCGATGTCGAGCGTGCCGCGTCCATGCTAAGCGCGTTCAAATTCAGCAATGCCGGCCAGGTCTGCGTCTCGCCGACCCGTTTCTATATCCAGGAAAAGATCTGGGACCGGTTCATGGCGCGCTTCACGGAGGCGAGTCGTGGCATCAAGGTTGGTGCTGGCCTGGATGAGGGCACCACGATGGGCCCGTTGGCCCATGCCCGGCGCGTCACCGCCATGACCGAATTCGTCGAGGATGCATCGGCACGCGGCGCGCGGATCGAACTCGGTGGTCAGCGCATCGGTACGCAAGGCAATTTCTTTGCGCCAACCATCCTCGCCGCGCCGCCGGAGGACGCCAGGATCATGCAGGCCGAGCCGTTCGGGCCTATCGCTGCCTGCGTTCTGTTCCAAGACCTGGACGAGGCGATTCGCCGTGCCAACAGCTTGCCTTATGGGTTGTCCTCGTATGCCTTCACGACCTCCAGTCGCAATGCGCTGCGGATTCAGAACGGTCTCGAGGCCGGCATGGTGAATATCAACCATTTTGGCCAAGCCTTGCCGGAAGCGCCATTTGGCGGCGTCAAGGACAGTGGCATCGGAAGCGAGGGCGGCACCGAGACGTTCGATGGCTACCTGGTGACCAAGTTCGTGACGCAGATGGACTGAAGCCCGCTGCATCTTTCAAGGCCATTGCCCGATATTCCCGCAATCCTTTAACCCCTTGATCCTGCAATCCCATTTTTCAACACCAAAACTTGAACGAGACACCTATGAAAATCACCTCGAACCCTGCTCTGCCTTTCAAGGCGCTGATTCTTTCCGCGGCCATCGCCTTTGGTCACGCGCAGGCTGCAACCCCGCCGGACACGCTGGTGATCGCGCGCGACATCGGCACGATCATCTCGCTGGATCCACAGGAGGCTTTTGAAATTGCTCCCGGCGACACGTTGAACAACCTGTATCTGCGCCTGGTGCAGCATGACCCGCGCGATTTCAAGAAGATCGTCGCGGGTGTGGCCGAAAGCTGGCAGGCTTCGCCTGACGGTATGCGCATCACGTTCAAGATCAAATCGGGACTGAAGTTCCAGTCGGGCAATCCTGTCACCGCAGCAGATGCGGAGTTCTCGTTGCGTCGCGGCATTCTGCTTGGCAAGTCGCCGTCGATCATCCTGCGGCAGTTTGGCTGGGCCAAGGACAACGTCGAGAAGCATATCCGTGCGGAGGGCGAGCAACTCGTGTTGACGTTCGACAAGCCGTATTCGGTCGACCTGATGCTCAGTGCGCTGAGCGCGGCCATTGCGTCGGTGGTCGACAAGAAGCTGGTCATGTCCAACGAAGTGAATGGCGATCTGGGCAATGCATGGTTGAAGACCCATTCCGCCGGCGCAGGAGCCTACCGGTTGGTGGAATGGAAGGCCAAGGACGCGGTCGTGCTCGAGGCGTTCCCGGGCTTTTCGGGAGAAGCGCCGAAAGTCAAACGCGTGATCGTGCGGCATGTGGCGGAAGCTGCGACGCAGCGGCTGCTGCTGGAGAAAGGTGATATCGACGTTGCGGCGGACCTGAACCCCGATCAGATCCAGGCCATCGCGTCCGATCCCGCGCTCAAAGTCGTGCGGATCCCGCGTGGCACGGTGTACTACATTGCGTTGAACCAGGCCAACCCGAACCTGGCCAAGCCCGAAGTCTGGCAGGCCATACGCTATCTGGTCGACTATGAAGGCATGGCCACGCAACTGTTCAGTGGCCAGTACCAGGTCAACCAGTCGCCGGTTGCCAAAGGCGTGGATGGCGCTTTGCCCGGGCAGCCCTACAAGCTCGATGTGCCGAAAGCCAAGGCCTTGCTGGCGAAGGCGGGGTTGCCCAACGGGTTTTCCGTGTCCCTGGACGCGATGGCCGCAAGCCCTTACAAGGAAATGGCGCAGTCGCTGCAAAACACCTTGGGTCAGGGTGGAATCAAGGTCGACTTGCGCGTGGCCGAGCCTTCGCAGGTGATGTCCCTGTATCGCCAGCGGCGCCATGACATGGTCGTCTTTGTCTGGGCGCCGGATTATTCCGATGCCAGTTCGACGATCGAGTTCTTCACCCGAAACGCTGACAATTCCGATACCGCTGCAAACAAGAACGCGGCGTGGCGCAGCAGTTGGTTGATCCCGCAATTGACGGCCAAGACCGAAGTGGCATCGCATGAGGTCAACAGTGCCGAACGACTCAAACGGTACCAGGAACTGCAACGCGACTTGCGCGACAACTCGCCATTCGTGTTCGCGTTGCAAAAGGTCGAGGCGGTGGCGGTACGCAAGAACGTTCAGAACTACAGCGGGTACGTGACCTTTGACTCGACGCCATACCAAATCATCGAAAAGCGATGAAGGATCTGGTGGGCACAGGCGTGGGTCCGGCACTTGACGAAGACGCGCTGCCGGAAGTGGCGGCGTCGACGCGGTCCTGGCCGTCCACGTTGGTGCGGCGTGGACGCTGGCTGGCCTCGACCCTGGTCACCGTGTTGGTGACCTTGTTTGGCCTGCTTGTCGTCACCTTTGCGCTCGGGCGCGTGTTGCCGTCTGACCCCGTGTTGAAGGTTGTCGGGGATCGCGCGCCGCAGGAGCTCTACGATCGGGTCTATCGCGAGATGGGCCTGGACAAACCGATCACGGAGCAGTTCTTCATGTTCACGCGCGAGATGCTGCAGGGCCGGTTTGGCAAGTCCCTGGTCACCGGAAACCCGATTGCGGAGGACATCACCCGCTATTTCCCGGCCACATTCGAACTCGCGACGCTGGCCATGGTCATTGGCGTCGTGTTGGGCATTCCGCTCGGGGTGTTGTGCGTGCGTTATGCCGGGCGCTTGCCGGACAACCTGTTGCGCGTCGTGTCTCTGGTGGGGCATTCCATGCCCATTTTCTGGCTGGGTATCGTGGGATTGCTGGTCTTCTATGCGCAGCTCGGATGGGTCGGCGGACCTGGTCGCCTGGATATTGCCTATCGCTATTCGGTGCCCGATGTGACCCATCTGGTTTTGGTCGATGCCGCGCTGGCCGGCAACTGGGATGCTTTCGCCAATGCCGTCTCGCATATCGTGTTGCCCGCCTCGCTGCTCGGCCTGGTGGCGCTGGGCTACATCACGCGCATGACGCGCAGTTTTCTGCTCGCCCAGATGCGGCAGGACTACACGCTGGTGCTGCGCCTCAAGGGGTTAAGCGAAAGCGCGATCCTGTGGCGCCACGCATTGCGCAATGCCGCAGGCCCGATATTCGCCGTCATTGCGTTGACCTACGCGTATCTGCTGGAAGGGGCGGTCCTGACCGAAACAGTCTTTGCCTGGCCGGGGCTGGGAATGTATATCACCGACTCGCTGTTCGCCACCGATATGCCAGCGGTGCTGACTGCGACCCTGGTGGTTGGTCTGATATTCATGGTCGTCAATATTGGCGCCGAATTGATCCAATCGGCACTCGATCCAAGGACAGGTGTGCAATGACTCTGATGACGGCTTCTTTGGACTGGCTGCGTTCGGATGTGCCGGCGACCCGCACACAAGCGCGATTGGGGGCGATCTGGCGTATCAGTCGGCGCCTGGCCCAGCAACCGATCGGCATTGCCGGGCTGATGCTGCTGGCCATCGTCATCGCGTTGGCGATCGGCGCCAACTGGCTGCCGCTTGCCGACCCATTGGCGCAATCCTTGGGTGATCGTTTGCTTGCGCCTTCGAGCCAGCACTGGTTTGGCACCGATACCCTGGGGCGCGACATCTTTTCCCGGGTCGTGTTCGGCGCCCGGCCGACGTTGTCGATCGTGGGCCTGGTTTTGCTGATGACGGTGCCGGTGGGCATGATCGTTGGTGCTGCTGCTGGCTTGTGGGGTGGCTGGATCGACGCCGTGTTGATGCGCATGGCCGACGTCTTCATGGCGTTTCCACGCCTGATCCTGGCGATCGCGGTTGCTGCGGCCCTGACCGCCGGCATGTGGACCGCCGTGATCGCGATCGCGCTGACCGGTTGGCCAGCCTATGCGCGCATCGCGCGCGCTGAAATGGCGGCCATACGCAACGCCGAGTTCATCCAGGCCGCCCAGATCATGGGCGTTTCCCGCTTGCGTTTGTTATTGCGCCACGCATTGCCGTTGTGTTTGCCGTCGGCCGTGGTACGCGCGGCCCTGGACGCGCCGGGCATCGTGTTGATCACGGCGGGGCTGGGTTTTCTCGGTGTCGGACTGCCCGCACCGGCGCCCGAGTGGGGCGCCATGGTGGCGGACGGTCGTGCCATCGTGTTCGAAGCATGGTGGGTTTCAACCATTCCGGGCCTGTTGATCCTGACGCTCAGCCTGGCTTTCAACCTGCTGGGCGATGCACTGCGTGACGTTGTCGATCCGGGGGTGAAATGATCGAGCAAGCCCATGTTGGAGCAGCTCCGGTGGCGGGGCCCGCGACTGCCACCACGCCGACGACGCAGGTAACCGCAGCCGCAGTGCCATTGCTGGAGATCGCCAATCTGCGGATCTCGTTTGGCAGTGCCGCAGGACCGGTCGAGGTGGTCAAGGGGGTGAATTTGCGGATGGGACGCGAACGCGTGGCCGTCGTCGGTGAGTCGGGTTCGGGAAAATCGGTCACGTTCCGGGCGCTGCTGGGCCTGCTTGGGGGTCGTGCCCTGGTCCGCGCGGATCGACTGCATTTCAAGGGCGAGGATTTGCGCGGACTCGACGCGGGCGCACTACGGGCCATGCGCGGCAGTCGCATCGGTATGGTGATCCAGGATCCACGACAAGGATTCGATCCGGTCATGACGATCGGCGATCAGCTGATCGAGATGTTGCGGTTGCATGGCAAGCTGCCGCGGCGAGGCCAGGTGACGCGCATGCACGAGATGCTCGCCGATGTTCATATCCGGGAGCCCAAACGGGTCGCCGGCCTCTACCCGCACCAGGTGTCGGGTGGCATGGCCCAACGCGCCATGCTGGCCATGATGTTGTCCGCCGAGCCCGAATTGCTGATCGCCGACGAGGCGACCTCCGCTCTGGACGCGGTTGTGCGCCATCGCATTCTCGACCTGATCGACGAGCAGGTTCGCCTGCGCTCGATGGGGCTGATCCTGATCAGTCACGACCTGGATCTGGTAGCCCAGTACGCCGATCGTGTCGTTGTGATGTATGCCGGGCGGGTGATGGAGGAAATCACCACCGACGGCGGGTCCTTGCAGGCAACGCACCCCTATTCTCGCGGCTTGATCGCGTCCAGGCCGACGCTGGAGCATCTGGGTGGTGACCTGCCCGTGTTGCAAAGAGAGGCAGCATGGCTGACATGAATTCGCAAGCCCTGGTCGTCTCCGACCTCGTCATCCGCCGTGGCACGACGCGTATCGTCTCGGGTGTGTCATTTTCCGTTCCGCGCGGCGGCAGTCTGGGTATTGTCGGCGAGTCTGGCTGTGGCAAGAGCACCATACTCAAGGCGATCGCCGGCATCAACCACGATTGGGATGGTGACATCGAAGTCATGGGGCGGCGCTTGGGTAATCAGCGCAAGCTGGCAGAGCAGCGCAGCCTGCAAATGGTGTTCCAGGATCCGCTGGCCGCATTGAACCCGGCGCATACGGTGGACGAGGCCTTGCGCGAACCGTTGATCGTGCACGGTATTGCAGATCACCAGACCCGTGTGATGCATGCCTTGCAGACGGTTGGCTTGCCGGCATCGGTGCGTTTCCGCTTTCCGGGACAGCTCTCGGGAGGGCAGCGTCAGCGTGTGTGTATTGCCCGCGCGTTGATGGTGCAACCCGATGTCTTGCTGCTGGACGAGCCGACCTCGGCGCTTGACGTGTCGGTTCAGGCAGAGGTGCTCAACCTGCTGGCGAGGTTGCGCAGGGAAATGTCGCAAACCTTCGTCATGGTCAGCCATGACCTCGCGGTGGTGGCCCACATGTGCGATCACATTGCGGTGATGGTCGAAGGGCGGTTTGTGGAGGTCTTCACGCGAGCTGAGTTGGTTGACGGGAAGGTGCAGACCGCGCAGGCGCGTCGCCTGTTTGCCGCTGCCCAGCCTGCAACGACGCGGCGCGCCAGCTGACCCGTCTTTCTCAACTGGGCACCGAGACCACCGCTAAATTGTTGATTTCATTTATGGGCATGGCGGAGGTCTTCACCATACGGCGGCGGGCTCCGGTGTCCTTTGCGAGACCTGTTTGGCGGTGGTGCGTGGTGGTGGCTGCGCTGGGAGTTCGAATCGCAACAGGTCGAGCAACATGCGGTGCTCTGGCTCGGGCTGCGTGAATCGAGAAAGGTCAACTCGCGTCCGTCGTTGGTTGGCAGCTTCACGTCCACCATCTGCATGGTCTTGAACTTGCCGATCACTTCGCGCGGCGTGGTGCCGCCCGCCAAGATAGGTAGCTTGGCCTTGAGCGTCACCTGCAGGCAGTAGGCCATGCAGGCCACGAAGAAGTGGCGTTGACGCCGACCGAAAACTGAGCCACTTTTGAAGGTAGTGCCGATCCAAAACTGAGCTCGCCACCGGCTGCGGGTGCGCGAGGCGGGGCTGCACTTCGCTGCCTGAGCCGCCCGCGCTGTCGAATACCCATCGCCACCGGCTGCGGCTACCCTGCAGCCGGGGTGGCGCTGCGCGCTGTGTCGGCAAGCCATGGCCAACATCAGGGTCAACCCTGAGACCGGGCCAATCCTGCGCGCCGTGAACGTTCAAAGACCCGCCAGCTCGCCAGCCCCGAGCCTCCAGACGCCCGGACTGCGCGCTGAATCCGCCCAGACTTGCGTACTTCAGCCCTCCGCGCGCTCGGCCGGGAGCTTTTTCAGGCCCTTTCTTGGGGCGTCCTATGGCGTTTGAAAATCCTATTCTCCGCGTTCAAGATGAGCAACGGCATTGTGTATGTGCTGCCGGAAACCCGTTCTCCACAAAAAGTGTTTGCGTCTTATGACCCGGGCGAGCCATGACCAAGTTAACATTTGTTTTTCCTCCAACGGCGCCAACAGAGGCGATGCATGGCGCGAACCTGGCAAAGGCGCCTACAGGCATTGAGGGCTTCGACGTCATCAGCGGTGGCGGGCTCCCGCTGGGGCGCACGACGCTGCTGATGGGCGGACCTGGCTCGGGCAAGACGATCTTTGCGATGCAATGCCTGGTGCATGGCATTCGACATTGCGAGGAGCCCGGCATCTTCGTCGCGTTCGAGGAGAACCCCCGGCGCATGGCCGTCAATTTCGAGAATTTCGGCTGGGATCTGGAGGCGCTGCAGCCCCATCAGCTAATTTTCGTCGATGCCCAGCCGGCACCCGATCTGGTGCAATCGGGCACCTTCGATCTCCTTGGCATGCTGGCGGGTCTGCAGGCGCAGGCCACCCGCATGGGCGCGCGGCGCATCGTCTTCGATGCGCTCGACATCATGCTCGCGCTGTTGCCCGATGCGGGTGCGCGGCGCCGTGAGGTCTACCGGCTGCACGACTGGCTCAATGCGTGTGGATTCACTGCAATCATCACCGCCAAGGCGGACAACGACCCTCCAGGTGGCGCAGATCAGACGTCGTTTGGCTTCATGCAGTTTATGGTCGACTGCGCCGTGGTTCTGAACCACAGCATGTCGCTGGGTGTCTCGCAGCGCAACCTGCGCGTGCAGAAGTACCGTGGATCTGGTTTCGACGAAAACGAAGCGCCATTCGTCATCGGCCGTTCGGGCTTTGATGTGGCCATCACACGCAAGCTCGGGCGGGCCGACTCCGTTGCCAGCACGGAGCGCATTGGTACCGGGGTCGGCAGGCTCGACACCATGCTGGGCGGTGGCTACTATCGCGGCGCGACCGTGCTTGTCACCGGTTTTCCGGGCACGGCCAAGACAACGCTCAGCGGAGCCTTCGCCGAGGCCGCATGCGCGCGCGGTGAACGCACGCTGTTTGTCAGCTTTGACTCGGACGGCACTGAAGTCGTGCGCAACCTTGGCTCGGTCGGCATCCGGATGGATCACCATGTCGAAAGCGGCTTGCTGCGCATGGTCTCCGCCCGCACGCTCCTGGGCAGTGCCGAGACGCTGCTGGTGCGCATCAAGGCGCTGGCCAGGGACCATGGTGCGCGTTGCATCGTCATCGACCCGGTGTCCACGTTGGCGACGGCGGGCAACGAGCTGACGGCCCACGGTGTGGCAGAACGCCTCATCGACTGGTCCAAGGCGGAAGGCGTCACGCTGGTGTGCACCAGCCTGCTCGACGAACTCGGCGCCACGTCGGGCTCCGGATCGCCCCTGCACGTGTCGACGCTGGCCGACACCTGGATTCATCTCAGCTACCTGGTGCAGGCCGGTGAACGCAACCGGGGCCTGTCGATCATCAAGTCGCGCGGCACCGCCCACTCCAACCAGGTGCGCGAACTGGTGCTGGGCGGCGACGGGGTCACGCTGGCCGACATCTACACCGCCGGTGGCGAGGTTCTGATGGGCACGCTGCGCTGGGAGAAGGAGCGGGCGGTGCGCTTGGCTACCGAAACGGCCGCGGTCGCCTCGCGCCTGAAGCGTGTGCGCCTGGATGCCGAGGAGGCTGAGCTTGAGGTGCGCCTGAAGTCGCTGCAGACCGAACTGGTGGCCAAGCGCACCGAGAAGTCACTCTTGTTGCGGGCCACCGAATCCCACGAGGGCGAGGCGTCCGAGGGTAACACCCACCTGCGCGGGCTGCGCGGAGCCGACGATGCGCCGCACGAACTGCCGATCTGACATGCCAGCCATCGATAGCGTCGAATACAAATTCCGCCTCTACATTGCCGGTGACTCGGCGAACTCGTTGCAGGCGTTGACCAACCTGCGTCAGCTGTGTCGCAGCCACCTCGCCGGCCACTTCAGCATCGAAATCGTCGATGTGTTCCGCGAGCCGGGGCGGGCACTGAACGACGGCATCTTCATGACGCCGACACTCCTCAGACTGGAGCCCTTGCCCTTGCAGGTGATAGCCGGCACGCTCAGCGACACCGCCACGCTGATGCAAACGCTGGATCTGCAGCAAAGTGACATGTTGGAATCGGGAAGCCTATGACTGCGGCGCAAGACATTAGTGGACCCGACCGTCACGCCCGCATCATCGTGCTGATCGAAACGCTGCGAGACGCGGAGCAACAACTCGAGGCACTGACTGCCGGCGAAATCGACACCGTCGCCGACCGGACCGGTCGTATCATTTTGCTGCGCACCGCGCAGGAGCAGCTCCGAGAGCAGGAGGCGAGCAAGCGCGGGGCGCTTCTGGATGCGCTGCCGGCACACATCGCGGTGCTCGACACAACGGGTGTGATCGTCACCGTCAACCAGGGGTGGCGCCGTTTCGCCGATGAGAACGGTTATTGCGACAACCAACATGGGGTGGGCAGGAACTACCTCGACACTTGCGACCTGTCGCCGGGTCCGGCGGCCACCCAGGCCAGTGCGATCGCTGCCGGTCTGCGCGCCGTCCTGGCGGGTGACCGCAGCAGCTACTCGGTCGAGTACACCTGCGATTCGCCGCTCGAGCAGCGCTGGTTCCTGCTGATGGTCACACCGCTGGAACCGGGGCGGCCTGCCGGCGCGGTGGTCATGCATATCGATGTCAGCGCACGCGCGCGGGCCGAGCAAGCGGCCCGGCGCAGCAGCGAGCTGCTACAAGCCGTCGCCGATGGCACCCCCGACGCGGTCTTTGTCAAGGACATCCAGGGCCGCTACCTGCTGTGCAACGGAGCCATGAGTGCGCTCATCGGGCTGCCAGTTGAACAGATGCTGGGCCGCGACGACCTGGCGCTGTTCGATGCAGCCGAAGCCCGATCGCTGATCGACGACGACCGTGTGATGATCGCGACGGCCACGGTTCAGGTGACCGAGAAGTGGCTCACCACCGTACACGGTCGGCGCCTGTTTCATTCGACGCGCGCCCCGTACCGGGACGCCCAGGGCGAGATGATCGGGATCATCGGCATCTCGCGCGACATAACTGAAGACCGGCTGGCCCAGCAGCAACTGCATGACAGCAAAGCGATGCTGGACATGGCGGGCCGCGCCGCCAAGGTCGGTGGCTGGATCCTGGACTTGTCGCAGCGGCGCTTGCAGTGGTCCGACATCGTTGCAACCATGCACGACGAAGCGCCGGGCTATTCGCCTCCACCGGAACTCGGATGGACCGCGTTCGTCCCCGAACACCGCGCTGCTGTGCAGCAAGCCGTCGACCGCTGCATCACATCGGGCATTGCCTACGACATGGAGGGCGAGAAAATATCCGCCACCGGGCGTCGCTTCTGGGTGCGCGCCATTGGCGAAGCGGTGCGCGATGCCGGGGGCTCCATCGTGCGCATCCAGGGCGCACTGCAGGACATCACCGAGCGAAAATTGGCGGCGCTGCAGACGCAGAAGCTGGCGCAGAGGCTGAGCAATACGCTCGAAAACATTGCCGACGGCTTCTTGACGCTCGACCGCGATTGGCGCTTCACCTACGTCAACCGCCAGGCCATGCGGATGTGGGGCCTGCCGGGTGAGCCGATGCTCGGACGGTTGTTGTGGGACGTCTTCCCAGAGGTGCGCAGCACAGTCTTCGGCCCCCTCTACGAACGCGCGATGGGAGGCGAGACCGGTGTCACCGGCGAGGCGCTGTACGCGCCCATCCACAAGTGGTTAAGCGCCGACTTCCATCCAATGGACGACGGACTGTCGGTATATTTTCGCGACGTGACCCAAACCCGCGCGGCGCGGCAGCAGCTCAAACTGCTGGAGGCCAGTGTGGCGCAGCTTAACGACATCGTCATGATCACCGAGCCGGATCCAGAACTGCTTCATGGGCTGCGCATCGTGTTCGTCAACAATGCCTTCGCGCGCCTGACCGGCTACACGCAGGCAGAGGTGATCGGGCGGTCGCCCGGACTGCTCGACGGTCCTTTGACGGACCCTGCCGAGCTGACCCGCATGCGCTCTGCAGTCGCGCGCTTCGAGCCGGTGCACATCGAGGTGGTGAAATACACCAAGCCGGGCCGGCCGAGTCCGGTCGAGATCGATCTGACGCCGGTTGCCGCAGACGGCCAGGGCTTCACGCATTACGTTTCTGTGATACGTGACATCCGCGAACGCCGCCGCGCCGAGGAGGCGCTGCGCGAGATGAATTCCGGGCTGGAGGAGCGGGTGCTGCACCGCACCCTGGAGCTGGAGCGCGCGCGTGCGCTCGCCGAGCAGGCCAACCGGGCCAAGTCATCGTTCCTTGCGACGATGAGCCACGAAATCCGTACCCCGATGAACGGCGTCATCGGCATGATCGATGTGCTTGAGCAGAGCCACCTGCGGGCGAATCAGCTTGAAATGGTGAAGACCGCGCGCGAGTCGGCCTATGCCTTGCTGGCTATCGTGGACGACGTGCTCGACTTCTCCAAGATCGAAGCGGGACAGTTCGAAATCGAGAGTGTGCCGATGGAGATAGAGGCGGTGGTCGAAGGCGTCTGCGACGCCTTGCGCCATCTGTCGGAGGGCAATGGCGTCGAGTTGCGGCTGTACGCCGATCCGCGGCTGCCACCTCGCATGCTGGGCGACGCGGGGAGATTGCGCCAGGTGCTGATGAACCTGGTCGGCAACGCGGTCAAGTTCAGCAGTGGCCAAAGTCGACCGGGGTCAGTATCATTGCGCGCGCTGCGCGTTGCGGACGGCGTCGGCGCCGATTCGCTGGCGCTGGTGGTTACCGACAATGGCATCGGCATGGACTCCGGGACATTGTCCCGCCTGTTCTCGCCGTTTTCGCAGGCCGACGCCAGCACGACGCGGCGGTTCGGTGGCACGGGGTTGGGGCTGAGCATTTCGCAACGCCTGGTGGCGATGATGGACGGCGAGATCACCGCCAGCAGTCGCCCGAACGAGGGGTCCACTTTCACAGTGCGCTTGCCCATGCCCTTGCCGCCCGCCGATGCCGCCACCTCCCAGACGACCGTGGCACAGGCACTGGCTGGACTGCGCTGTCTGGTGCTCGGTGCTTCCCGCCACGCAGCCGACCTGGCTGACTACCTGGCCCACGCCGGCAGCGCCGTGCGCTTGATGCCGAGCCTGGCCGAGATGCCGGGCTTCGTGCGCCAGGTTGGCCAGGGCTGCTGTGTCGTTGTCGTCGCAGACGCCCTGGAGGACATCGACGCGGTGCTTGCGGCCTGCCGCGCCGTCGGGCTGGAATGCCCGGCAACCACACTCGCCTTCGTGGTCATCGAAAGCGGTCGTCGACACCGGCCGCGACGTCAAAAGCCGGACCAGGTCGGCCTGGACGGCAAGTGCCTGCACCGCGCGGTATTCCTGCATAGCGTCGCACTGGCGGCAGGCATCGAGCCCGCCGGGCAAGCCGTTGCGGTTGCTGCACAAATCGATGCTCCGGCGCCAGCGCCAGAGCCGACGCGGCGCTCGGGCGCCGAGCCGTTGATCCTGGTTGCCGAAGACAACGCAATCAACCAGCAGGTGCTTGCGAAGCAACTCGCCGTGCTCGGCTACCGCGCCCAGATGGTGGGCAATGGTGTGGAGGCACTGGCCTGTTGGCGCAGGGGTGGCCATGCGCTATTGCTGACGGATCTGCACATGCCGGAAATGGACGGATACACGCTGGCGGCAACGGTGCGCGCCGAGGAAGCGGCAGGGCCCCGGCTGCCGATTGTCGCGTTGACTGCCAACGCGTTGCGCGACGAGGAAGTGCGCTGCCGCCAGGCTGGCATGGACGGCTATCTGACCAAGCCGGTGCGTCTTGCCCAGTTGAAGGCTGCCATCGAGTGCTGGCTGCGGCCGGCGTCGCCGCAAGCGCGCCAAGCCGCGCCTGACGGCCCGGCCGCTTTCATCCCTGCGCCGGCAGACCTCGACGTGCTGGCGGAGCTGGTGGGCGACGACCCGCAGGACATCCGGGAAGTCTTGATGGCCTTTCGCGCAAACACGGCGCGCTCGTCGCTGGAGCTGGCGCATGCGCACGCTGGCGGCGACGTGCAGGCGGTGGCCGACATTGCCCACAAGCTGAAGTCGGCGGCACGGGCGATCGGCGCGGCCGCCCTGGGGCAGATCTGTGCCGACATCGAAAAGACCGCCACCAGCAGTCCGCGCGGTGCGGCGCTGGGTGTCTTGATGGCCGCGTTCGACGGCGAGTTGCGCGCCCTCCATCGCTTTCTTGATGCACGCCAGGACCCTTATGCCTGAACACAGCCCGGACATCTGGCCGCCCTTCCTGACGACTGTGCCGATGGGGTTGGTGCCTGCGCAAGCGACGGTGGGCACCGGCTTGTTGGCCCGTCGCCAGCCCAGCCTGCTGCTCGTGGACGATGACCCGTTCATGCTTGGGATGCAGTCGCGCATGCTTCGCGGTATGGGTTACACGATGATCGGCACCGCCGCGGGCGCGGAGGTTGCGCTGACGCTTCTCGGAGAAGGACGCATGGCCGTGGACGTGGTCATTTGCGACCTGAACATGCCCGGCGTCGATGGCCTGGAGTTCCTGCGCCGACTCGGCGACAGCGACTTCCGGGGCAAAGTCATCCTGCTCAGCGGCGAGGGCCCCCGGATCATTCATGCGGTGCAGAAGCTGCTGGCCGACCTTCCGCTGCAGATATTGGGTGCCCTGGAAAAGCCGGCGGGCCGTGCTGCATTGCGCATGCTTCTGGATCGTTGGCACATGGCGCTGGTGCCAGCGGCCGCGGCGTCCCGGCGTGTCTACGCCGCCGCCGATCTGAATGCCGCGCAGCAGGCCGGGCAATGGGTGCTCCACTACCAGCCCAAGGTCAACCTGCGCACCGGCGGGCTGATCGGCACCGAGGCATTGGTGCGCTGGAACCATCCGCTGCATGGGCTCGTCTACCCCGACCAATTCATAGCACTGGCCGAGGACTGTGGAGCCATCGACGCATTGACCGAGTGGGTACTGCAAGCCGCGTTCGCGCAGTTGGCGCATTGGCATCAGGACGGATTGCAGATCCAGATGGCCGTCAACGTGTCGATGGAGAACCTGCGGGCACCGGATTTCGCACGCAGGGTCGATGCAATGGCGCGACACAGCCGTGTATCGCCGCAGGATTTGGTGCTGGAAGTGACCGAGAGTCGCGTCATGGCCATGTCCGCGACGCCGCTGGAGACACTGGTGCGGCTGCGTATGCAGCGTTTTGGCCTGTCGATCGACGACTTCGGTACCGGCCATTCGTCGCTCGCGCAGTTGCGCGATGTGCCTTTCACCGAACTGAAGATCGACCGCAGCTTCGTACACGGTGCGAGACAGAACCAGCTGATCCGTCCCATGCTCGAAGGCAGCCTCGGTATTGCCCAGCGGCTGGGTCTGCACACCGTCGCGGAAGGTGTGCAGACCGAGGACGACTGGGCTCTGGTGCGCGAGATTGGCTGCGACATTGCACAGGGCTACTTTATCGGGCGGCCGATGCCCGGTGACGAGCTGCATGCCTGGCTGGCCGAATGGCTGGCCAAGCGGTCACGATTGATTGGCCCGTGAAACACACGATGGGTGAGGCCAAGATCCTGGTGGCCTCCGATAACACCGGCGACGCGCGGCAGATCGAGTCCCAGCTCAGGATCGACTTTGCACATGTGCAGATCTCGACCGACGCCGACAGCACCGTCAAAGACTTCGAACAACACGCGCCCGACATTTTGGTGCTTGCCTGCAACCGCCTGGACAAGGCTCAGCGCTACTACCTCGGCTTATATCGCCTGGGCGGTGCGCTTCAACCGCATCCGCACCGTGCCGTCATCCTGTGCAGCAAGGACGAAGTGCAGGCCGCGTTCGAACTGTGCAAACAGGCCTATTTCGACGACTACGTGCTGTACTGGCCACAGACCCATGACGGCCCGCGCCTGGGGATGAGCGTGTGGAATGCCTGTCGCGAGATGAGCAGGGAACGCCCGGGCGTGCCGCATACCCGCGAGTTGCATGCGCACGCGCACCACGTGGGTGAACTCGACCGCCTGATCGGCCGCGAGGTGGCCGTCGCAGGGCGTCAGGCCCATGCCGGTTTGGCTGGCGCAGCCGTCGACGCCTGGGCACGGCACCTGAGTGGGGTCATCGAACCCGCGTTGGCAGGCGCGCGCTTGCTGACCGAGCAGATACGACAGATCCGCCCCGTGGTGATGGTGGTCGAAGACGAGGAGTTCGTCCGCACGCTGGTGGGCCGCGCGCTCGATCCACTGGCCTGGGAGACGGTGTTCGCCGTCGACAGCGCGTCAGCCGTGGCTCAGTTGCGCCACCACCGGCCCGATGTCATCTTGATGGATATCCACCTGCCCGGACTCGATGGTGTGGCACTGACGCAGCAGCTCAAAGCCTCGCCCCACCTGGCCAGCATCCCGATCGTCATGATGACCGGCGACGCCTCCAAGTCGTCGCTTGTGAGCAGCATGGTGGCCGGTGCTGCCGCCTTCGTGGTCAAGCCCTTCACCCGGGAGTCACTCATGAGCAAGCTTCGGGCAGCGTTGTCGCAAACCCGTGTTGTCGCGTGAGCCGCGCGGCAGGGACCAGGCAACTGACGCCGTTGTCTGCAAAGGGCGCTTTGCGTTTGGATTCAGCGGCCAACCATATGACCTCCGGTGACATTCCTGCCTTTGCGGTTGGCAGCCGTTTCGTCATCGCAAACAGCATGGTTGAAGAAGTGTGCGCCGCGTTTCAGGCTTCTGCACGTCGTCGATGCGACCCCGGATTTTGCCCAGATGGCCGTCCTCTGCCCAACCGGGGACACCTTGGGCCAACAGCGTCGTAAAAACCCGCCAGACACAAAAAAACCGCCCTGAGGCGGTTTTTTCGCTTTTGCTGGCAGCGCACCCGATTCAAACGGCGGAGTCCCGGGCGGTGCCTGGGTCCGTGCGCTTGGCCTGTGGATTCAGGCCGCGGGGGTGGGTGCTGCGGTGGCCGCCAATGCCAGGGTCTTGACCTTGGTGGACAGGCGGCTCTTGTCGCGGGCAGCCTTGTTCTTGTGGAAGATGCCCTTGTCGGCGACCGAGTCGACGATGGCCTGCATCTTGCCGAACAATTCGGTTGCCTTGGCCTTGTCGCCGGCAACAACCGCTTTTTCGACGTTTTTCACGGCGGTGCGGTATTGCGAGCGCAGCGAGGTGTTGGCTGCATTGAGTTTGACGTCCTGGCGGACGCGTTTGCGGCCCGATGCCAGGCGCGGGTTCTTTTTCTTGGGTTTGGTAGATGCCATGGATGAAATTCCTTGTGTCTGTGGATGATGCCAGCAAAGCCCGCCATTCTAACCGCGTCGCGCGCCCAGCGCCCTCGTGGCCGGTTCGGACCGCAAGGGCGCGGCTACACTCGCTGCCGTGAGCCTGTTCAAAGCCGCATCCACCGTTTCCTTGCTGACCTTGGTCTCACGCATTACCGGCTTGGTACGCGATGTGCTCATGGCGTCGGTTTTCGGTGCCAGCGCGATGACCGATGCGTACAACGTGGCGTTTCGCCTGCCCAACATGTTCCGTCGCCTGTTTGGCGAAGGGGCGTTCAGCCAGGCGTTCGTGCCGGTGCTCGGTGCCAGCCTGGGCGAGCAGGGCGAAGCGGCCACCCGGCAATTGATCGATCGGGTCGCCACGGCCTTAAGCGCCGTATTGGCGCTGACCTGTCTGGCCGGTGTGCTGGCGGCGCCCGCCCTGGTCTGGCTGATGGCCAGCGGCCTGGAGCAGGATCCGCGTGGATTCGATGCAGCGGTCGTGATGGCGCGCTGGATGTTCCCCTATATCGGCTTCA
Source organism: Rhodoferax sp. (assembly GCA_018063505.1). Lineage (GTDB taxonomy): Bacteria > Pseudomonadota > Gammaproteobacteria > Burkholderiales > Burkholderiaceae_C > CAISIP01. The sequence goes on along the minus strand of JAGPBF010000018.1, from coordinate 295 downwards.
TGTCGCTGGTGGCATTGGGTGCCGGCATTCTCAATACCTGGCGGCGGTTCGCCGTGCCGGCTTTCACGCCGGTGCTGCTGAACCTGGCGATGATCGTCGCGATCTGGCTCGGTGCGCCCTGGTTCGCGCGTATCGGCATCGAGCCCATCTACGCGATGGTGATGGGTGTCATCGGCGGTGGCGTGTTGCAGTTGGGCATGCAGGCCGCGTCCTTGCGGCGCCTGGGCTTGCTGCCCCGCGTGCGCTGGAGTCGGGCCGCCCTGCGCACGGCCTGGGCCGACTCCGGCACCCGGCG
>JAGPBF010000349.1 GCA_018063505.1 Rhodoferax sp. | reverse complement strand
TCCTGTACTGGCTGGAGGTGGTGGCGGATTTTCCGTGTCTGGAGAAGGGATCGTTCGATCTGGCCTACCTGACCGAGGTTGACCCGCTGTGGAACGACGACGAACTGACACTGATCCTGAACCCGGACGCGGTGTTGTTCGCCAACCCGGTCGCGATTGCCGCCTGCGCGGCCGATTGTGTGGCGGCGTCCCTGGGTTTTGGCATCCGCGAGATGTTCTGGTGCGCGGGCTGCCAAGGAGGGCTGTATCCCCTGAACGGCCACGTGCCCTACCACATGGGGGGCGTTCGCACCGCCGCCCTTATGGCCCAGAGACTGACCGCCAAGATGCACCGCGAATTGCTCGCATGGGGTTGGCACGGGCGTGCCGGCCTGTGCGGCCCGTACTTCGAGCCGGTGATGGACAAGACCGCCTACAAGACCCAGCTCACGTATCCCACACCCGCCACCGACAAGGAATCCGGCCGTTGTTGCCAGCCCTTCGGCCGCACCACCGTGACCTGGGGCGCCGGCAAGGAATACCCGGTCAAGGGCGAGGATTTCGCGTTCATGCTCTTCAGAAAAAGGAATTGTTGTGTCGGATATTGACCACCGCGTTCGACCCGCGCTCGCCCTGGCAGCCGTCGCTGTGGGTTGCCTGGGAAACCTTACCCTGGCATTGGCGCAAGCATCTGCCGTCATCACAGACGCGGACATAGAGCACGCGCGCCGCAGTCAGCCCGGCATCAGCGATCAGGATATCGAGCGTGCGCGCCAACGCCATCCAGCGCCCAGCGAAGCGCAACTGCGCGCCTCTTCAAAGCCCTCCTCACCGAACATCGACGCGTTGCCACAACCAATAAACCAGGCACCGATCGATCTCGAAGCCCTGGCCAAAGGCTATCTGTCACAGCAAGATGCCATGGAGCAGGCGCAAGGGTTCGCCGCAGGTCCGGGCCTCTTTGTGTTTATCAGCCTGTCCATGCCGCAAGCGACGTTGCAGCGTCTGGTCGACCAGGCCGCACGCGCCAAGGCCTCTGTGTTCATCCGGGGCTTCGTGGATGGCTCCTTGCGCTCGACCGTGGCACAGGTGCAGGCCCTGATCGGTCAGCGCCAGGTGGCCATTCAGATCGATCCACAGGCATTTGACCGTTTCTCGATTGAACGCGTACCGAGTTTTGTGCTGGTGCGTGATGGGACGCGTCCGGTCTCGTGCGCCAGCGGTACCTGCGCGCCCCCGCTTGCATTCGTTCGATCCACGGGCGATGTCAGCCTGGACTATGCGCTGGAACACATGCAGCGCAGGGCCCCACAGTTCACCAAGGACGCCGCCGGATTTCTGCGCCGGCTCAAAGGGTAGGACATGCAGATGCGCCATCTCCTTAGCCACTTCATTCGATCGACAGTGATCTGGTTCACGTCGGTATGCCTGGTCACAGTGCAGACGCCAGCGCTAGCTCAGCCACACATCGAGGGTACTGCTGCTGGCCAGGGCGCCAATGCAGCAACACGAAGTCAGATCACCACCTCAGTAGCTTCTGAGCTTGTGCCTGGCTACACCAAGTCACCGCCAGAATCAGCGTACTACCTTCGGCCCAACCTCTCCAGTCTGGCCAGCGAGCAACTGGCCGCATGCGCCCTGACGCCCACTGACCCGGTTTGTCAGGCCCAACTGGGGGCTGTGTCCTCGGCCAATACGCCGCGTGACCTGGTCTCGCCCTATGATCCCTTAGTGGTGGCGGCCCGCCGCATTGCCGCCAATCCCGCATCGACGCTCGAAGACATCGCCAGTTACTACAGCGGTTGCCAGGTCGACACCGTCACGACACCGGCCACCGAAACCCGTGTCTGCCGACAGTACAGCACCAGTGCCCAGCAGTCCTGTGCAAGCAGTCTGAACGTTTCCATCACCCGAACTACCAACTGTGCACCGGGCGACTGGTTTGCGCACGCCCAGTCAGGAGCGACCGGATTCGATGCGCAATGCGTGCCCGACCGTGCTGCGTCAAACCAACACTTCCGGATCACGAGCAACGGCACGCCTCTAGCCTTCTTTGATGTGGATATGACTACATCGCGCGCGTTTCCGCGCAAGGTGGCGGCCCTGCCGGACAACGGATTGGGATTTGCCGACGGCCCCAACGGAGTTTGGGTCGCCGACAACCAATGCATGGGCGACAACTGCCAGCTCACTGCCATGGTCGCCAACGACTACCGTTCTAGCTGCTCCGGCGAGTTTGGGCGTGAGGGAACCGAAGTGACTTGCACGACCGAGGTTCCCTTCGTGACACTCTTCAGCGCCTGTCCCGCAGGCACGGTCAGCGGCAACTACATTGTGAGCCGCAGCGGCACTCGGGATGACGGCTTTGTCGATACCACCCTTGACGGGTTGACCTGTTTTGTGCCGTCTGCCGCATTTACGCCATACACGGGCTACGACACCACCGGCGCGCTTGGCGGCTACTTCTGGGCAGTGTCATCACAACGCGTGGCTGCCGGGTGGCAGATCAATCCGGCCTATGGACCAGTGCCGAGAATGACCCTCAGCTATGAGCGAGCGCACAGTTCCGCCGTCGCGACTGACCAGTGGAACGATTTATGCCCGACCACGACCACGACCACGACCACTGCTGCGCGCTGTACCGCACTGGGTGCGCCGCGTTGTGTAGACGGTCCTGCCACTAAAGCCGTGGATGGAGTGCCCGTGACACGCGCCTGCTGGCGATACGAGACGCCACTATCCTGCACCCAGGCCGCTGGCACCGACGAATGCGCGCCACTCGTCGCGTCCGGTTGTGCATCGGTCGGCACCGCGTGCCGCCAAACGAATGTGGTCACCGGTGCATGCGAGGTGACCGAGAACACCTATAGCTGTCCGGTGGCGCCAAGTCCCAAGGCCGCGATATCGAATTGCCCAGCCGATGTGTTTTGTGTGGCGGGCAGCTGTTTCAACACCAGCTCGGCCAAGGACAGTGACTTCGCACGCGCGATGTCCTTCATGGAGGCCGCGCG
>JAGPBF010000150.1 GCA_018063505.1 Rhodoferax sp. | reverse complement strand
GTTCTGGGCAGCCTTGATCTGGTCATACACCGGCTGGTCCGGCATTCCCTGCAGGTGACCAGTCTCGGCCCAGCCCAGAATCTCTACCTGCTGCCCCTGCATCCGCACGCGATTGATGGCGCCATTGGGAATGGCGCTCTGGCGCGGGCCCGACAAGGGCAGATCCAGCGCCGTGCGATAAATCATGTCGAGCACGCCGCCATGGGTCACGATCAGCAGGCATCGTCCAGCGTGGTGCTGCGCCAGGCGACCCAGTGCCGCCATGACGCGGGCATGGAATACCCGGGTACTTTCACCGCCGTCGAACGCAAAATCCGCGTCGAATTCGAGCCAACGACTCCAGGCCTGCGGATACTGCGACTCGATATCCCCCGACCGCATGCCATCGACGACACCGAAGTTCTGCTCGCGCAAGGCGGCGTCGTTGACCGCCCGCAATCCCAATTGCTGCGCCGACGGCATCGCGCTCTGGCGTGTCCGTAACAGGTCGCTGCACACCAGGTGCTGCACGGTTTCCCCGGCCAGCTGCAAGCCTGCCCGCCGCGCCTGTTCATGCCCGATGGCGTTGAGTGGCACGTCCACCTGCCCCTGGAAACGCAATTCGCGGTTCCAGTCGGTTTCCCCGTGGCGGATCAGAATCAGTTCTGTCATACCCCGATTATCGGTGTTGCCGGTTGCCGGCCACGCCACGCCATGCGCAGCGTCTGCCATCAGCAACTGGGCAGTCCCTGTGTGTTGACGTACAGCGCGTACAAGGACGTGCTGGCCGCCATGAACAACCGGTTGCGGTGCACGCCGCCAAAACACAGATTGGCGCAGCGCTCGGGCAGATCGATCCTGCCAATCAGCTTGCCAGCCGGATTGAACACATGGACGCCGTCCAGACCCGCGCTGCCCATGCCCCAGCCGCACCACAGATTGCCATCGACATCGAGGCGAAAACCGTCCGGCGTTCCAGGACCCGCGTCAATGGCGACCCGCCTGTTGGCCAACTGCCTTGCGTCGCCCACCACATCCAGCGCCAGTATCGTGCGCGGACTCGATCGGGACTCGACCACGTACAGAATCGACTCGTCGGGCGAGAACGCCAGTCCATTGGGCTGGTTGATGCCTTCTGCTGCGATGGAAATCGTGCCGTCGGGATCAATCCGGTAGACATTGGGCGGCAACTCGGCCGGTGCCTTCTCACCCTCGTAGAAGCCGGCAATGCCGAATACCGGGTCGGTGAACCAGATGGAACCGTCCGACTTCACCACCACGTCGTTGGGCGAATTCAAGCGCTTGCCATCGAAACGGTCGGCCAGCACCGTGATGCGGCCGTCGTATTCGGTGCGCGTGACGCGCCGCGTCAGGTGCTCGCAGGTGACGATACGGCCCTGACGGTCGCGGGTGTTTCCATTCGCATTGTTGGACGGCGTGCGAAACACGCCGACCTTCCCGCTCACCTCGTCAAAGCGGTACATGGTATTGCCAGGCACGTCACTCCAGACCAGCGCGCGGGTATCACCCAGCCACACCGGACCCTCCGACCAGCGCATGCCGGTGGCCAGGCGTTCGATCTTGGCCAGGCCCAGCCGATACGCCTCGAACGACGGATCTACAGCGACCACGGACGGATCAGGGTAACGGGCGGCAGGTTGCCAATCAGACATCGAAATACTCCTTGTAGGGGTCGGGAGTTGCAATGGTGCAGCGCTCATCAGGCTTCTTCCAAGCTGCGCATGGCGGAATTCGCCCTTGGTAACGGGCCGGCGATCTCATCAGGCCATGTCGTCGTCGTTGTCCACCACCTCATCGGCCTTGACGATCATCACCGGTACCGACGCCGAATGCAGGACTTCGTTAGACACTGAACCGAGCAAGGCACTGCGGAGCGAACTGGTACCACGCGCGCCCATGACAATCAATTCGCAGCGATAACGTTCTGCGATGTCGACGATGGTATGGGCCGGGTCGCCGTCTGCAATTTCACGCTCATAGTCAACGCCAGCTGCCTTCAACAAGGCCTCGGCCGGCGCCAGGATGTCCATGCCCGCCGCCTGGCTGACACGTTCGAGCACCTCCGGATCGGGCGCCGTCATCATTTCGTACAGATTGGCGGGTTCCTGCACATTGGCCAGCACCATTTCGGCGGCAAGCCCCTGCGTCTTCATCGCCAGGGCCACACGCACCGCCTTGAGCGACACCTCCGACCCATCCACCGGCAGCAAAATCTTCATTGTTCTCTCCATTCAATCGCATCTGAATCCATGGTCCAGCATACCGCGTCGCCAGCACCCGGTCCATGCGATTGCGCAAACCCCTGAGGCCGGATAATTGCGCCATGACCCAATTGATCCTGATTCCGGGCCTGGCCAGCGACCACGTGATGTGGCAGGCGCAGCTTGCTGCCTTGCCGGCGCACCATCGCGCGCACGTGACCGATGTGGCAACGCGCCACGATTCGATCGAAACCATGGCCACTGCGCTGCTGGCCGAACATCCGGGCGACCTGATCCTTTGCGGAGCATCGATGGGTGGCATTGTTGCAATGCAGGCCGCGCACCAGGGCGGCGATCGGATTCGTGGCCTGGCCCTGCTCGGCACCAACGCCCGTCCGGAAACCGACGAGGTCCGGGCCTTGCGCGAGGCCGCCATCACGCTGTTTGCCGGCGGGCGGGCCGCCGAAGTGCTGCGGGCCAATGTGCCCCTGGCGTTTCATGCCAGCCGCAGCTGCGACAAGGCACTTGCGCAGCGCTACATGGATTTCGTGCTGGCCGCAGGTGCCGATCAGCTGATACGGCAAAACCGGGCCATCATGGCCCGCCCCGACGCACGCCGGAACCTGCCCGGCATCAACTGCCCGGCACTGGTCATGTGGGGCGACAGTGACCAGCTGACGCCGCCCGAGGCCAACCGTGAGATAGCAGCCCTGTTGCCGCACGCGCAGGCGGTGGAGCTGGCGCAATGCGGCCACATGCTGACCATGGAACAACCCGAGCTGGTCAACCACCACCTGCTGCAATGGCTGCAGCGGCTGGCCGGCCCGCAACAAGCCGAAGGTACTACGACGCCGCCTTCATGGCATTGACCTTGTCGGTCAGTCGGCGCAATACCGAGGGTTCGACGAAATTGTCCACTTCGCCACCAAGGACCGCGATCTCGCGCACGAAGGTGCTCGAGATGAACTGGTACTTGTCGCTCGGCGTCAAAAAGACGGTTTCTACATCGGGCATCAGCGAACGGTTCATGCCCGCGAGCTGGAACTCGTAATCGAAGTCGGTCACGGCGCGCAAACCCCGCACCATCGCCTTGGCCCCGCGCGAGACGACGAAGTCGCGCATCAAGCCATCGAAGCTCTCCACCGTCACGTGGGGATAGGGACGCACCACTTCGCGCGCCATCTCGACCCGCTCCTCGAGCGAGAACATGGCCTTCTTGTGGTGACCGGCCGCCACCGCCACGATGATTCGGCTGAACAATTGCGCAGCGCGGCGCACGACATCCTCGTGCCCCAAGGTCATGGGATCGAAAGTCCCCGGATAAACAGCAATGATCTGGTTTCGCATGGACCGCTCCAGGTAACAGTCGTCAGTACGACGCATTCGCCGCATTATGCATGCGGTGGCTGCCCCGAAATCTGCAGCAGATGGGCATGCACCGCGCCGGCCTTGAGGTGGCGCACGACGGTCAATCCCCAGGCGCCAAGCATCGCGTCGGTCCACGCCACAGGCGCTTCGAGATAGACATAGGCGGTGGGCCGAATGACACCGGCTGCGGCACGCAGCGCCGGCTCGAACAGGTTGGCATCGAATGGCGGGTCCAGGAAAACCAGATCGAGGCTACGCGCAGGCAGACGCGCGATGGCGGCCACACCATCACCGCGGTGGATCTGCACCATGTCGGCTCCCAGGCGCTCCTTGCTTGCCGCCAGCTGCAACACCAGTTCGCGGTCGTTTTCGACCAGTGTCACGGCGGTGGCACCACGCGAGGCGGCCTCGAACCCCAGCGCACCGGTGCCGGCAAAGGCATCGAGGCACGACCAGCCGGACAGGTCCTGGCCCAGCCAGTTGAAAACCGTCTCTCGTACCCGGTCAGGTGTGGGGCGCAGGCCGGCCTTGTTCGCCACCGGCAGGCGGCTGCGCTTCCAGCGGCCGCCCACAATCCGCACCTGATGGTCGGACGGCTCCAGCCGCTTGACCGGCTTCGGCCGGCCCGGCCCCGCAGTCGCCTGGCGCGTGCGCGCCGCATCAATTTTTGCCATGGCCAGGAGCTTAACCGCTGTGCCGCGCCGGGTACGCGCAGCCACTGGCAGCGCGCTGCCGTGCGGTCAAGGGGCCTTGTCGCGTCCACCCACGACAACGGTGACCATGTCCTGCGGTCGCAACACACGGGCAAACGCCTGCCGGACATCATCCACCGTCAACCGCTCGACCGCCGCTGTCCAGGTATCGAGATAGTCCAGCGCAAGATCGTTCCACGCAATATTGGACAGGTTGTCGAGCAATTTGCGATTGCTGTCCAGGCGCAGTGCAAAGCCGCCGATCAGGTTGGATTTCGCCGCCTGCAACTCCTGCGCGGTCGGCCCTTGTGCGACGAACTGCGCGACCACCTCGCGCGTCACCGCGACGGCCTGCCGGGCCTGGTCCGGGCGGGTCTGCAGGCCGACAGTGAATGCCCCCGCATGCAGTCCGGGTGCAAAGTAGCTGTACACGCTGTAACTCAGACCGCGTTTTTCCCGTACCTGCGACATCAGGCGCGAGACGAATCCGCCACCACCGAGCACATAGTTGCCAACCGTCAAGGCCAGGAAATCCGGGTCATTGCGCCGGATGCCGGGCTGCCCGATCAGCACATGGGCCTGCGCCGAATCGAAGGCAATTGCCTGCGTCGCACCCGGCTGCGCCATCGGCGCCACTTCCGCAACAGCTGGCAACGCATCTTTGCATCGGCCCTGCTGCAATCGCGCCAACAAGGCGCCCACCAGATCATCGGCCTGCGCCCGCGACACATCGCCGACGATGGACACCTTGGCGCGGCACGGCTCGATCGCGCGGGCATACAAGGACCGCATCGCCGCCACATCGATCCGGCCCAGGCTCGCTTCTGTCATCTGATAACCATAAGGATGGGCGCCATAGACGGCTGTGGCAAACGCCTTGGACGCAATCGTTGCGGGCCGGGTATCGGCCTCCTTGATCGACGCCACCAGCTGTTCGCGTTCGCGTTGCCAGATATCCGGGGCAAATGCGGGAAGCGCCAGCTGGCGCGCCGCCAGCGCCACCACTTTGGGCAGCAAATCGGGATAGGTCAGCGAACGCAATGAAAATCCCATGCGGTCGGCGCTGGCGCTGGCGCCGAACGACGCCCCCAGATCAGCCCATGCTTCGCTCAAGCCGTTTTCGTCGAGCGCCGGATCGCCGCCATCGGCAAGCAGGCCGCGCGATGCCATTGCTGCGGTCACGCCGGCCAGGCCCGCCTTGTCGGCCGGGTCGCGCCGACTGCCGGCATCAAAATCGATCTGCACGTCCACCATCGGCAGCGAGTGGCTCTGCACCAGATAGACCTTGGCGCCACCGGGCTGCGTCCAGTGCTCGATATTCACCTTGGCCCATGCGGCAGGCGCAAACAGCGCGACCGCCAGCAGAACCACGCGTGTAAAAGTCGTCTTCATGATCATGGTGGTTCAGTGCCGCCCGCCCGGGGCGGGCACACGCGGCTTGGCCAAAGTGGGATCGATCGGCTGCGGGACCAGGGTCGCCACCGTCAGCTGGTCGTCTGCGAAATATCGCGCCGCCACCGATTGCACCTGCGCCGCATCGACCTCACGCAGGCGGGCCACCAGGCGCTCGCCGGCGTCCAGCGGCAGGCCCAGCGCCCAGTTCGCTCCCAGCGCACGCGCCTGGCTGAACAGGGAGTCGAGTCGGTACACCTCGGATGCCACCCACTGGGTCTTCACCCGTGCGAGCTCGGCCTGCGAAACCCCATCACGCGCGACCCGCGCCACCTGCTCGCGCAATGCGGCTTCGACCTGTTCCGCTGTCTTGTCTTTGGCCGGTGTTCCGTCCAGCATGAACAGTTGCGGGCCACGGCCCCACAAACCATTGCTGGCACCGGCGCTGTCGGCCACCCGGTCTGCCCCTTGCGTGAGCGCCCGTTCCAGCCGCGCCCCGCGGTATCCGTCCAGCACGGCGGAAAGTACCGTCAACGCCAGCGCGTCGGCGCCGGCGGCGCTGATGGTGCCGTCCTGCAGGTCGGCGGCGCCCAGCGACGGCACCTTGAATGCCAGCGCCACATACGCCTGCTGTGCCTGCGCCTTGACCTTGATCCGACGCACACCGACCTGGGCCGGCTCCAGCCGCGGCTTGCGCACCGGAACGGCACCGGCGGGAATCGCACCATAGGTTTGCTGCACCCATTGGCGTACCTGCGCCACATCCACGTCGCCGGCCACGACCACGGCGGCATTGGCCGGCACATACCAGCGGCGATGGAAATCACGCACATCGTCGGCGGTCATGGCCTCCAGGTCTTTCATCCAGCCCACGATCGGGCGACGGTAGGGCGACGCCAGGAATGCGACCGCGGACAATTCCTCATACAACCGGGCCCGCGGACTGTCGTCGGTACGCAGGCGACGCTCCTCCTTGACCACTTCGATTTCCCGCTTGAATTCGTCATCGGCCCACTGGTTTTTCGCAAAACGGTCGGCCTCGAGCTCCATCACATCGCGCAAACGCGCCGCCGGTACCTGCTGGTAATAGCCGGTGTAGTCGCGCGCGGTAAAGGCGTTCTCGCGGCCCCCGAGTTCGGCAACCCGGCGCGAAAACTCACCCGGTGCGACGCTGGCCGTTCCCTTGAACATCATGTGTTCGAGCACATGGGCCACGCCCGAAGTACCATCCACTTCATCCACCGGGCCCGCCCGTACCCACACCATGTGCACCACGGTCGGCGCGCGACGTTCGGGCCGGATGATGACCTCCATGCCATTGGCCAGCGTGAACCGGGTGACCGGCTCCACAGCGGCGTTCGTTGCCTTGTCGGCACGGGTCAGCAGGGGCTCGGTCTGGGCCTGTGACGAAAGGGCCAAAGACAATAAAAGGCAGGTGAGTAAACGTTTCATAAAATGGTGTGATTCCACAAGCGTCCCAAATGTTCAGTTTCTTCCGGAAAAAAACCCCAAGCAGCCCAATCGATCCGGAGAAAACCGTCGTACCGGACGCCACCACACTGGCCCCGGAGACCTTGCCTCCAGCGGCTGTGCAGACCGGATCGGTCCGCTTTTCCCTGCCCGGACACCCGTCGACAACGTCTGCCGAACCGGTCACCACCGATACGCCGGTGGTGCTGTCCGCCAGAACATCCTGGACCGAACGTCTGCGTGCCGGATTGCGCCGCACAGGCAGCAGTATCGCAACTGTGTTCACCGGCACCACGATTGACGAGGCGCTGTACGAAGAGCTGGAGTCGGCACTGGTGCTGGCCGACACCGGTGTCAAGGCGACGCAATACCTGCTCGACACCCTGCGCCAGCGGGTCAGGCAGGCCAAGGCCAAGGACCCGGCAGCGGTCAAGGCCTTGCTGATCGACGTGCTGACCGAACTTCTGACCCCGCTGGAAAAAGCCCTGGTTGTGGGCGAATTCAAGCCGACCGTGATCATGATGGTCGGCGTCAATGGCGCCGGCAAGACCACCTCGATCGGCAAACTCACCCGCCATCTCAGTTACCGCGGCGCATCGGTGCTGATGGCAGCAGCAGACACCTTCCGGGCCGCCGCCAAGGAGCAACTGGCCGTCTGGGCCGACCGCAATACGGTGGAGATCGTCAGCCAGCAAGGCGGTGACCCTGCGGCAGTCAGTTATGACGCCGTCACCGCCGGACGCGCGCGTGGCAAGGACGTGGTGCTGGTCGACACCGCCGGCCGACTGCCGACCCAGCTGCACCTGATGGAGGAGCTGCGCAAGATCAAGCGGGTGATATCCAAGGCCGACCCGCAGGCGCCCCACGAGGTGTTGCTGGTGATCGACGGCAACACCGGCCAGAATGCGCTCAGCCAGGTCAAGGCCTTCGACGAGGTGCTGCAGCTGACCGGCCTGATCGTCACCAAGCTGGACGGCACGGCCAAGGGTGGCGTGCTGGCAGCAATTGCGCGCGAGCGGCCGGTGCCGGTGTATTTCATCGGTGTTGGCGAGAAACTCGAAGAGCTCGAAACCTTCAATGCCCGTGAATTTGCGCAGGCTTTGCTCGGTTGAAAACCATCCCTGCCAGCTGCCGCGGTAAGAATCCGGGCATTGTCCCGACTGATCCCGAACACAGCTGCTGAAACCGACGGGTCGGTTCTGCCCGTCGCCAACCTTCACCGGAACCGATCACCCATGCTGCAACCACGCCTGTCCCCGAAACCCAACCGTCGCCAGATCCTGGCCATGGTCACCAGCGCTGCTGCCCTGCCGCTGTGGGCCCAGGGCAGCAGCCGCTGGAGCGACGTGTTGTCCCGCGCGCGCGGCCAGACGGTCTACTTCAATGCCTGGGCCGGCAGCGAACGCATCAACGCGTATATCCGCTGGGCTGCAGAGCAGATCCAGCAGCAACATGGCGTAAAGCTCGAACACGTCAAGGTGACCGAAACGGCCGAGGTCGTCAAACGGGTCCGCACCGAAAAGGCTGCCGGCAAGACCGATGGCACGGTCGACCTGGTCTGGATCAATGGCGAGAATTTTCTGACCATGAAACGCGAGGGCCTGCTGTTCGGCCCGTTCGCCGAGCAGTTGCCCAATTTCCAGTATGTGGACGTGGCCGGGAAACCGACCACCCGGGTGGATTTTTCCGAACCGGTCGAGGGTTTCGAAGCGCCATGGGGCATGGCGCAGCTGACGTTTTTTGCAGATCGCAAGCGGGTTCCGACCCCACCGCGCGACATGGCCGCGCTGCTGGACTTCGCGCGCGCCAACCCGGGCCGTGTCACCTATCCGCAATTGCCCGATTTCCACGGCACCAGTTTCGTCAAGCAGGTGCTGGTCGAGCGCACCGCAGACCGCGCGGTCTTGTACCGTCCCGTCACCCAGGAGGCCCTTGCTGCGGCCACTGCGCCGCTGTGGACTTACCTCGATGCGCTGCACCCCCATTTGTGGCGCGCCGGGCGCCAGTTCCCGCAGAACGCCGCGGCCATCCGGCAAATGATGTCTGATGGCGAACTGATGATGGCCCTGACCTTCAACCCCAACGAAGCAGCCAACGAGATCGCCGCCAAACGTCTGGCCGGCAGCGTGTACAGCTTTCAGTTCAGCGCCGGCACCATCGGCAATACGCATTTCCTGGCGATTCCGGTCAATGCACGGGCCCGCGAAGGCGCGCAGGTGGTGGCCAACTTCCTGTTGTCGCCACTGGCGCAGGCACGCAAGGCCGACATCGCGTTATGGGGTGACCCGACCGTGCTGGCGATCGACAAGCTGAACGCCGCGGACCGTGCCCGTTTCAGTGCTGGCGTATTACCCGGTCAGCTTGAAAGGCCCGCTCCCACGATCCTGGAGCCCCATGGCAGCTGGGTCGACCCGCTGGAAAAGGAATGGCTGCGCCGCTACGGCGCATGATCGCCGGCCCTCTCCCCGGGCATTCAGCGCCGCGGCGGCGGTCGCCGATCGCACAGACCGGAGAACAGCATCTCGCCGCTCGCCGCGTTGCGCCGGATGTCCAGCGCCTTGCGGTGGATGCGCCAGCGGCTGTTCAGGCCGAAGCGCACCTCGTCTTCTGTCACCGAGCCCGAACTCAGCCATTGCTGGTTCACCGCCACCGCGCTGGCCGAGGCGCTGTAGCGCACCTCGACACCGTGGCGGACCTCATCGCTGCCATCGGGCTGCAGATCGCAGTAGATGGTCTGCATATCGTCCGGCCCGCCCTTTTCGTAGATGTGCCGTGCCACCTGCGACGCACGCCCGGGCTGGCGCGTGCTCTCGCAGGCAAATTCGGCACTGGCCCAGGTTCCGTCGAGCAACGCCACATCCGCATATTCGAGTTTGCCGGGATCGACACGGGCCTGCCTGGTGCCGGTACGCACCGCCATGCGCATCGGTTTGCGGCAATCGACGACAAAATCGGTCTGTCCACGCAGCGGGTAAGGCTTGTCGACGTTGATGCGCAGCAAGGTCCCGGCAACATGGTCGCGGTCCAGGATCTCCAGCGACAGGTTGTCGATACCGAACAACACGTCGTCGATACGCTGCAACAGCTGGTAGCCCCGGTTGCTGGTCCATTGGGCATGAACCAGCCCCGAGGCCATGACCAACAGCAGCGCAAGCCAACGCTTGCGATTCATGTGCCCGATGGCCCAATACCCACGCATCACGATAAGAATTTCCCGCAGGCCCAGCCTGCACCGGTCGCGTCGCCAGCATGCGGCGCGGCCATTGTTATAG
>JAGPBF010000149.1 GCA_018063505.1 Rhodoferax sp. | reverse complement strand
GAGGCGATAACCCACACCACGGACAGTCTCGACCATCACACCGGCCTCGCCGAGTGCCTCGCGCAGGCGCTTGACGTGCACGTCGACGGTACGCTCCTCGATGTAGACATGGTCACCCCAGACCTTGTCGAGCAGTTGGCCACGGCTATGGACCCGCTCGGCATGTTTCATCAGGTAATGCAGCAGCTTGTATTCGGTCGGCCCCAGCTTGAGCATCCGCTCTTCGAAGCTGACCCGGTGCGTGGCGCCGTCCAGCTGCAGCCTGCCAATGGTCACGCTGTCGGCCACCTGCTCCGGCGCGCGGCGGCGCAATACCGCACGGATACGGGCCAGCAGCTCCTGGGTCGAAAAAGGCTTGGTGATGTAATCATCCGCCCCGGCATCCAGCCCCGCAATCTTGTCGGGTTCGTCGCCGCGCGCGGTGATCATCAGGATCGGCACCGGCTTGACGCGGGGGTCTGCGCGCCACTTGCGTGCCAGCGCCAGGCCGCTTTGACCCGGCAGCATCCAGTCGAGCAGAATCGCGTCGGGTAGCACTTCGTTGATCTCGCGCTGTGCACCTTCGCCGTCCGCAACCCAGATCGGCTGGAAGCCGTTGTGGCGCAGGTTGACCGCGATCAGCTCGGCGATCGCAGGTTCATCCTCCACTACCAGAATGCGCGGCAACTTCCTCATGTCAGAAATATCCTCGTGTGATCAGCGGACAACAGACTCGATCTGCGCCAAAGGCGTATGGCGCACGTCAGCACCCTTGACCACGTAGATCGTGAATTCCGCAATGTTCTTGGCGTGGTCGCCGATGCGTTCAATCGCCTTGGCCAGGAACAGCAGGTCCAGGCTGGGCGAGATCGTGCGCGGGTCTTCCATCATGTAGGTAATGAGTTTGCGCACAAAGCCATCGAACTCGCGGTCGATCGCATTGTCATCTTTCAGGATGGTCAATGCCATGCTGGCGTCCAGCCGGGCAAAGGCATCGAGCGACTTGCGCAGCAACGAAGACGCCAGATCGGCAGCCACCCGCAGGTCGGACGCGGGCAAAGCACGCGAGGCGCCACTTTCGATGATCGACTTGACCATGCGGGCGATCTTGTCGGCTTCGTCGCCGGCGCGCTCCAGATTGGCAGTCGCCTTGGAGATGGCAATCAGCAGCCGCAGATCCCGTGCCGTGGGCTGACGCCGGGCGATGATGGAGGACAGGTCGTGATCGATCTCGATCTCCATCGCGTTGACCTGCGACTCGGTGGCCGTCACCTGGTCCGCGAGCTCGACGCTGAACTGGGACAGGGCCTGCACCGCAGTGCGGATCTGCGCCTCCACGAGACCGCCCATCTTCATGACCCGCGTCGACACGCCGGTCAGCTCACTGTCAAATTGGCTCGAAAGGTGTTTGTCGCTCATGGCAGCTCCCTGTTGTGGCAAATGGTTCAACCGAAACGCCCCGTAATATAGTCCTCAGTCTCCTTGCGGGTCGGCTTGAAGAACATCTGCTCCGTGGCACCGAACTCCATCAGGTCGCCCAGATACATATAAGCCGTGTAATCGCTGCAGCGCGCCGCTTGCTGCATGTTGTGGGTCACGATGACCACGGTGTACTCGCTCTTGAGTTCGGCGATCAGTTCCTCGACCTTGGCCGTCGAAATCGGGTCGAGTGCCGAGCAGGGCTCGTCGAGCAGCAGCACTTCGGGCTTGATCGCGATGCCGCGGGCAATACACAGGCGCTGCTGCTGGCCGCCGGACAAGCTGGAGCCATTCTGGTTGAGCTTGTCCTTGACCTCGCCCCACAGCGCGGCCTTGTGCAGCGCCCATTCAACACGTTCGTCCATGTCGCTGGTATTCATGTTCTCGAACAGGCGCACACCAAAAGCAATGTTGTCGTAGATCGACATCGGGAACGGCGTCGGCTTCTGGAACACCATGCCGATCTTGGCACGGATCAGTGCCACGTCCTTCTTGGACGTCAGAAGGTCCTCGCCGTCCAGGATGATCTTGCCTTCGGCTCTTTGCTCCGGATACAACTCGAACATGCGGTTGAAGACCCGCAGCAGCGTCGACTTGCCGCAACCCGACGGGCCGATGAAGGCCGTGACCTTGTTCTCGGGGATCTCCAGATTGATGCCCTTGAGCGCCTGGAACTTGCCATAGTAGAAGTTCAAGTCGCGGACGGAGATCTTCGTTCGTTCCTTGGTGGGTGCGTCGATTTGCATGTGGAGACTCTTGTAAGGGTGACGGCGGTGCAATACGGATGGTGGCCAGGCGCTTACTTGACGCGGGTGAAGATACGCGCGGCGATGTTCAGGCCCAGCACCGCCAGTGTGATCAGCAACACCCCCGCCCAGGCCAGCTTCTGCCAGTTCTCGTAAGGGCTCATCGCAAACTTGAAGATCGTCACCGGCAGGCTCGCCATCGGCTCGCTCATGCTCGATGTCCAGAACTGGTTGTTCAATGCAGTGAACAGCAACGGCGCAGTCTCGCCGGCAATACGCGCCACTGCCAGCATGACACCGGTCACAACGCCGGCGCGCGCCGCCTTCAGCGTGATGCTCAGGATGACCTTCCACTTCGGTGCACCCAGCGCATATGCCGCTTCACGCAGGCCGGACGGAATCAGTTGCAGCATGTTCTCGGTGGTACGGATCACGACCGGGATCACGATCAGTGCCAGCGCGATCGCCCCGGCCCAGCCGGAGAACGACTTGAAGCGCGCAACGACGACCGCGTAGACAAACAGGCCGATGACGATCGAAGGCGCCGACAACAGGATGTCGTTGACAAACCGCGTGGTGTTGGCCAGCCAGCCCTTGGTCTCGAATTCGGCCAGGTAGATGCCCGCCAGGATACCGATCGGCGTTCCGACGAAGGTCGCCAGCAACACCATCAGGAACGAGCCGTACATGGCGTTGGCCAGGCCACCGACTTCGTTGGGTGGCGGCGTCATTTGGGTCAGGGTCGCCAAGGCCAGGCCGCCGACACCGAGGCGCAGGGTTTCAAACAGGATCCAGAACAGCCAGAACAGGCCGAACGCCATGGCCAGCAGCGACAGCGTCAAGGCGATCTGGTTGACCAGCTTGCGCCGGGCGTATTGCGTCCGACGGGTCTCTTCAAGCGCTGCCTGAAGCAGCAAGCGATCACCGGTTGTCATAGTGACTTTTCCCCCGTGCTGCGCACTGCGTTGCTATTCGCCTTGGGAGCGGCCCGACGGCTGACCGGAACCCTCTCCGTGCTGCGCACTGCGTTGCCATTCGCCTCGGGAGCGGCCCGGCGGCTCATGTCCGCGTCCCCTCATTCTTCTTGAGCTGGGCCAGCAGCAGCTTGGACAGCGTGAGAACGACGAAGGTGATGAAAAACAGCACCAGCCCGAGGTACATCAGCGCGGCCTGGTGCAATCCGGCACCGGCCTCGGCAAACTCGTTGGCCAGTGCCGATGTGATGCTGTTGGCCGCCTGGAACAGGCTCAGGGAGTCGAGCTGGTTGAAGTTTCCGATCACGAAGGTTACGGCCATGGTCTCACCGATCGCGCGACCCAGGCCCAGCATGATGCCGCCGATGACGCCGGCCTTGGTATAGGGCAACACCACCTTCGAGACCACTTCCCAGGTGGTTGAGCCCAGACCGTAGGCGGACTCCTTGAGCAGGGTCGGCGTGACCTCGAACACATCGCGCATCACCGCTGCGATGAAGGGGATGATCATGATGGCCAGAATGATGCCGGCCGACAGGATGCCGATACCAACCGGCGGACCGGAAAACAACGCGCCCAGCACCGGCACATCGCCGAACCAGGCTTGCAGCGGTTGCTGAACATAAGTCGACAGGATGGGGCTGAACACCAGCAGGCCCCACATACCGTAAACGATCGACGGAACCGCCGCCAGCAACTCGATAGCGGTCCCCAGCGGGCGCTTGAGCCAGGCCGGGGACAATTCGGTCAGGAACAACGCAATGCCGAAACTCACCGGAACCGCAATCAGCAAGGCGATGAACGAGGTCATCAACGTGCCGTAAATCATCACCAGGCCGCCGAACTCTTCGGCGACCGGGTCCCAGGTGGTGCTGGTAAGGAAGGCCAGACCATATTTGTCGATCGCCGGCCAGGCGCTGATCGTCAGCGAGATCAGGATCGCGGCCAGTGTCGCCAGCGTGAAAATGGCCGCACCTTTGGCCAGCCAGCCAAAGATGCGGTCCGCCATCGGTCCGGAACGGGCATTTTTCATGGGAGGAGGACTCGTCGTGACACGTCGCGGCGCCGAAGCCGCCGGAAAAATAGGCGCGTGCGCCGGCGAAAGTGTAGTGGACAAGTGCCTGCTCCCGAAAAATCGATGGCTCAGAGGCGCATTGCCTTTACTTCAGCGCAACCGGCTTGCCGGATGCGTCGGTGACCTGGCTCCAAACCTTCTCGATCGCACTCACCACGGAGTCGGGCATCGGGATGTAGTCCAGATCGGCAGCCGTCTTGTCGCCAGACTTGTAGGCCCAGGTGAAGAACTTGAAGGCCTCGGTCGCGTTGGCCGGGTTGTCCTGCTTGAGGTGCATCAGGATGAACGTGGCGGTCGAAATCGGCCATGCGTCCTTGCCCGGCTGGTCGGTGATCAACTGGTAGAACGACTTGTTCCAGTCGGCTCCGGCGGCAGCGGCCTTGAACGTGTCGTCGCTGGGCGAGACATAGACACCATCGCGGTTCTTCAACTGCGTGTAGGTCATCTTGTTCTGCTTGACGTAGGCGTACTCGACGTAGCCAATCGAGTTGGGCAGGCGGCTCACGAAAGCGGCGACGCCTTCATTGCCCTTGCCACCCGCACCGACCGGCCAATTGACTGCCGTGCCCTCACCGACCTTGGCTTTCCACTCGGGGTGGACACGGCTGAGGTAGTTGGTGAAGTTGAAAGTCGTGCCCGAACCGTCGGCGCGGCGCACCGGCGCGATGGCGGCGTCGGGCAGCGGCAGGCCAGGGTTCAGGGCCACGATGGCCGGGTCATTCCACTTGGTGATCTTGCCCAGGTAGATGTCGCCCAGCACCTGGCCGTCGAGTTTCATCTGACCGGGAGCGATGCCCTTGATGTTGACGACCGGAACCGTTCCGCCGATCACGGTGGGAAACTGGAACTGACCCTTGCTCTTGAGCACTTCGTCGGTCTGGGGCATGTCCGATGCACCGAAATCGACCGTCTTGGCGTCGATCTGCTTGATGCCGGCGCCCGAACCCACCGACTGGTAGTTCACCTTGACACCGGTGGCCTTGTTGTACTCTGCGGCCCACTTCGAATACACAGGGGCCGGAAAGCTGGCACCTGCGCCGGTGATGCTCTGTGCACCGGCAGCAGACAGGAAGGTCATGGCTGCGATACCGGTGGCGCTGACGAGCGCTGTCTTGAAGTTGAATTTCATGGGGGATCCTCTTTAAGAACTGGATAGATATGTCAGATTTCTCGTCTGCACGGCCAGACTGTAAGAAGCTAATGTGACGAAGTTGTGACAACTGACGCATTCGCCTTGGAGCCGACCGACTGCCCGACGCCGCGCGGGTGGCCGGACCGCCGGGCCGGTTCTCCCAAGGCTGTAACAGCGGTTGACAGCCGTTAGAATCCACCCGAAACTGAAATATTCCAAGCCAAGACTCAGGGTAAACGTGAATAAACAACTTGCCAAGCTGCTCAGCGGTTACCAGGATCTGGTCGACCGTTATGGAGAAGATGACCCGCTGGTTCAGGATCTCAAGGCCGAGGTCGACCGCCACGCGCTAGCCCAGCCGGCCACGCCGACACCGGAGCGACGCCATAACAACGCGCTGTCGGACGCCTGGGAACGGCACTCGGAGATCGCCAGCCTCTGACTCACCCGGGCAGCCGCAGCAGCGCCTGCCCCATCCGTACCCGATGGCCGGTCGCGATACCGTCGCATAACGCAAATCCGGGCGGCGCCAGCACGATGATGGTCGAACCGTGCTCGAACCAGCCCAGTTCCTGCCCCTTGACGGCCTGCGCGCTGCAGTCGATCCGGTTCGGCCCCCGATAACGCAAGTGCAGCAGCACGTCGACGAAATGCAGACGAATGCTGGCCACCAGTACCGCCGCCACCGGCACCAACGCGATCGCATGCCCTCCCCGCGCCAGTTGGCCATGAATGGCCGCCCGCTCGTTGCGACAGAACAGCCTGTGCACACGGGCCAGCGCCGGCGGGTTGACGTTCCAGGTGTCGCCACTGATGTAGTTCACGCGTGAAATCACCATGTCGTGGGGGGAATGGAAGCGGTGGTACATCGCCGACGTCAGGCGCAGCGTCACGTAGCTGCCCCGCCTGAAGCGCTCTGCGTCCTGGGCTGAACCGAGCAGTTCGGCCAGCGTATAGGACATGCCCTTGGCCTGCAGCACCTGCCCGTCCTGCACCGTCCCGCACGCACCGACGATGCCGTCGCTCGGACTGGCCATGACCGCCGGATCGGCATCGACGGTGCGAGCACCCGGCTTGAGCGCCCTGGTGAAACAGTCGTGCAGGCTGTCGAACGAGGTTTTCAACGCGTCGCTCAGGTCCAGATCAGTGAACATCCGCCAGGTGGCGATGGACACGCTGCAGACCCATGGATGGCGGATCTGGCTGATCTGTCCCATCAGCAGCGTCAAGCCGCTGCGCGCAATGTGGTTGGTCAGAACGAAATTGATGTTGTCGTTGCCGCCAATCCGGCGCAAAAGCTGTCGAAGATTCATCGGGCCGTCACTTTCGCGTATTAAAACCAGCCTCTGAAACCAGGAGGCTTTCATGATCCAACCGGACTATCCATTGACAGCGACCGTTGCGGCCGCAGCCATCATCGCCGCCACCTCGGCGGCCTGGCTGGTGCCGTCGGCACTGCAGCGCATCGAGCTTTCGCGCGCCAAGCACCCGTCGCTGACCGGCCACGTGCGCTGGGCCAAGCGCCTGACGCGCTGGATTCCCGGCTACCAGTACGACGATGCCGGCTTCTTTGCGTCGGATGGTGCGCCAGCGCCGGTCGTGGCGCAGCGCAAGGCTGGCATGGCCGTATTGGCCGACAGCTTCGCGCAGCGCTTTGCGCGTACCAACGCGGCGACTGCACAAGCCCGCACCACCTTGCCCGACCTGCAGTTCACCGGCGCCTACCGCGTGCCATTTCCCTACAGCACGCATTTGCGCCAGCAGCTGAGCGTGGGAGCGTTCCTGCAAGCCTCGTGCGGCGTCATGGTGCAGGACCTGGACGGAAACCAGCTGTACGACCTGACCGGTTCGTATGGCGTGAACCTGTTCGGCTACGACTTCTACAAGGACTGCATCGCCGAAGGCACGCGCAGGGTCGAGGCGCTCGGGCCTGTACTGGGCGCCTACCATCCCTGCGTGCTGGAAAACCTTCGGCAGCTGCGCAGCATCTCGGGCCTGGACCAGGTCTCGTTCCACATGTCCGGCACCGAGGCGGTGATGCAGGCGGTGCGGCTCGCGCGCTACCACACGCGCCGTACCCACCTGGTGCGCTTTTGTGGCGCCTACCACGGCTGGTGGGACGATGTTCAGCCCGGACCGGGCAATCCGGTCACCGCACGCCAGACTTACACCCTTCGCGACATGCATGAACGCAGCCTGCAGGTATTGCGCAGCCGGCGCGATATTGCCTGCGTACTGATCAATCCACTGCAGGCACTGCACCCCAATGCGCCCGCACCCGGTGACTCGTCGCTGCTGGACAGCTCGCGCAAGGCAGGGTTCGACCGCAAGGCCTATACCGAATGGCTGGTGCAACTGCGCAAGGTATGTACCGAGCGCGGTATCGTGCTGATATTCGACGAGGTGTTCATGGGCTTTCGCCTGGCACCGGGCGGCGCGCAGGAATACTTTGGCGTACGCGCCGACATGGTGACTTACGGCAAGACCCTGGGCGGTGGCCTGCCGGTCGGTGTGGTCTGCGGGCGCTCCGACCTGATGAAACGTTATCGCGACGACCGCCCTGCCGACATCTGCTTTGCGCGCGGCACCTTCAACGCCCATCCGTATGTCATGGGCGCGATGCAGGTGTTCCTCGAACGGCTGCGCAGTCCGCAGATCCAGGCGCTGTACGACGGCATCGACGAACGCTGGAACCGACGTGCTGCCGATCTCAACCAGCGCCTGCGCGAGGCCGACCTGCCGGTGCGGGTGGCGAACATGTCCAGCGTGTGGACCGTCACCTATGTCCTGCCATCGCGCTACAACTGGATGCTGCAGTTCTATCTGCGCCTGCATGGACTGGCCTTGAGCTGGGTCGGCAGCGGGCGCATCATTTTCAGCCTGAACTACACCGATGCCGACTTCGCCGAAGTGGTCGAGCGCTTCGTTGCGGCGGCCACACAGATGCGCGCCGACGGCTGGTGGTACATACCGGCCGGTCAGACCAACCGCGGGATCCGCCGCAGCGTGCTGACCGAGGCGCTGCGCCATCGGGGCTGAATCAGGCGCCGTGTGCGCGCACATGGGCCATCGGGTCCATGCGCTGGCCGCGCATCAGATGCAGCGGCGCCTTGTGGTACAGCCAGATATCGTGAAACGGGTCGGTCAGGATCTTGGTGACCCAGACCAGGGCGGTGCGGCTGTCCTGCTGACGCACCAGTTGGAACGCGCGCAACAGCAGTCCGGCCACACCCAGTACCAGCCAGCTGGCACCGACATGATGGGCAAAACCGAGCCAGTCCGTGTGCGGCGTGATCAGGCCGAACAGGTCCGGCGCGAGCCACAGCACCAGCGGTGACGCGGCCCAGATACCCATCAGCACCACTTTGCGGCGCAGGTTGTAACCGACCTTGATCTCTTCCTTGTACTGGTGCGTGGCATCGTTGACCTGGTCATAGTCGTGCGGCTCGAAGAAAAAGTGACCGGCCTGACGCGATGTCATGGATACCAGCCATGCGATCAGTGCCGACACAACGGGGTCGATCAGTAACCAGACATAGGCCACGACGAAGGCCAGTGCGCTGAGCAGATGCAGCGACTGGTTGATGCGGTCATGGTGGTAATAGCGATGGTCATCCCAGCGCTGGGTCTGCAAGGCCTGTAGAAAGTCTTTCACACTTGCTCCTTCACATCGAGGTTTCTGGAATGTCGGGCCATCCCGTGGTCGCGGCAGCGAAGCTGAACACCCACCGATGGCATCGGCAGCGGTATCGTGCTGCACTTTGGTGAAACTATGGTGACGGCCTGGACACGACGGCGCCAGGATGTGGCTGTGCATCTGTCATCAAACTGTTGCATCCGGGCCTGATCATCGATGCATGCCAAACACCAGCCGCATCCATCCCGCCGCCGCGTCGCCTGCTGCACAGCCCCGGCTGCGCATTGCCATGGTCACGGAGTCGTATCCACCGGAAATCAATGGCGTTGCCAACAGCGTGGCGCGCGTCGTCCAGGGCCTGCGCGCACGCGAACATGCGGTGCAGCTGGTGCGGCCGCGCCAGCGTGACGAGGCACCAATGGGCGGACGCGGCGACATCGACGAGATACTCACCACCGGCATGCAGATACCCCTGTACGAACATCTGCGCATGGGCCTGCCCGCCAGGGAACGGCTGACCCGGGCCTGGACCACTCGCAGGCCCGATATCGTGCACATCGCCACCGAAGGCCCGCTGGGATGGTCGGCATTGCAGGCGGCACGCGCGCTGGGTCTGCCGGTGTGCTCGGACTTCCGGACCAACTTTCACGCCTACAGCCGCTTTTACCGCCTGGGCTGGTTGCAGCGCCCGATCATGGGTTATCTGCGCGCCTTCCACAACCGCTGCCACTGCACCATGGTGCCGACCGAGACACTGCAACTGGAACTCGCGTACGCGGGTCTGCGTTCGCTCAACGTGGTCGCGCGTGGTGTCGATACCGGGCTCTTCGCGCCGGCCAAACGCAGCACGGCATTGCGCGCGCAATGGGGCGTCGACAACGACACCCTGGTCGTCCTGCACGTAGGGCGACTGGCGCCGGAAAAGAACCTTGGCGTCGTGATGCAGGCTTTCGACAGCATCCGCAATACCAAGCCGCAGGCCCGGCTGGTGATCGTCGGCGACGGACCCTCGCGCACCGAGCTGCAGACACGGCACCCGCACGCGATATTCGCCGGCTTTCGCGCCGGCGAGGATTTGGCCGCGCACTACGCATCGAGCGATATGTTCCTGTTTGCCAGCCTGACCGAGACCTATGGCAACGTCACGCCGGAGGCCATGGCCAGTGGCCTGGCCGTGGTCGCCTACGACGATGCCGCAGCCGGCCAGCTGATCCGGCATGGAATCGACGGACTGTTGGCACGCAAGGGAGACCATGCCGATTTCCTGGTCTGCGCCACCGATCTGTCTGCCAACCGCCAATGGCGCCAGGCCATGGGCCTGGCCGCATGTGCGCGGGTCGCCGATCTTGGCTGGGATTCGATCCTGGGCAAGATCGAGCGCATCTATACCGGCACCATTCGCCATGTGAACGGGGCTGCA
>JAGPBF010000017.1 GCA_018063505.1 Rhodoferax sp. | reverse complement strand
AGGCGCTCGACATGTTGCCCAACATGGATGCGGCTGTCTACGACGAGACGCCGTCCAACCCCAACGAAGCCGCCGTGCGGGCAGCAACCAACGTATTCCACGACAAGCACTGTGACGGCCTGATAGCACTGGGTGGTGGATCTGCCATCGACTGCGCCAAAGGCGTGGCGATTGCGGCGCGCCACGATGGCGCGCTCAAGACCTACGCCACCATTGAAGGTGGCTCGGCACGCATCACGGAGCGTTGCGTTCCGCTGATTGCGGTGCCAACCACCAGCGGCACTGGCAGCGAGGTCGCGCGTGGCGCGATCCTGATCCTGGACGATGGACGCAAGCTCGGTTTCCACTCCTGGCATCTGGTGCCGCGCGCCGCCATCTGCGACCCGGAACTTACCCTGGGCCTGGGGCCGCGAATGACCGCAGCCACCGGCATGGATGCGATCGCCCATTGCATGGAGACCTTCATGGCTCCGGCCTTCAACCCGCCGGCCGACGGCATCGCGCTCGACGGGCTGGAGCGCGCCTGGGCGCATATCGAACGCGCCACCCGCGACGGCAGCGACCGCGATGCGCGGCTGAACATGATGAGTGCATCGATGCAGGGGGCGATGGCGTTCCAGAAAGGCCTTGGCTGCGTACATTCGCTCAGCCACAGCCTGGGCGGCATCGATCCCGGTTTGCACCACGGCACACTCAACGCGGTATTTCTGCCGGCCGTGATCGCGTTCAACACCAGCGCCGAGTCGATCCAGAAGGAAAAGCGCCTCGAACGCATGGCCAGGGCCATGGGCCTGGCCTCGCCAGGCGACATCGGACCCGCCATCAAGGACATGGGCCAGCGCCTGGGCCTGCCAACCGGTCTGGCCTCGATGGGGGTTCAGGAAAGCCAGTACGAGGCCATCATCGATGGCGCCATGGCCGACCATTGCCACAAGACCAATCCCCGGCTCGCCACCCGCGAGGATTACCGCACGATGCTGCTGCAGTCGATGTAGCCACCGGCCCGACGGAGCCGTCCAGGTGGGAGACGGTGTTCCGGCGCCGGGGTCAGCGCGGTGTGTCGGCCAGCCGCCAGTGCGCCCGGTGCCGGCCGGCTGCCACGATCCGCGCATTGAGACGGTCATTTGCGTCGACCCTGGCCAGGGCCTGGCGGCGATCAAGGCCCCGGCTGGCCATATGGCGCAGCGTGATGCGCTCCATGGCCAGATCGAGTGGCACATCCAGGAACCAGCACTCGTCGAGCTGTGCCGACAAGTCCCAGCCATCATCGCGGTGCAGCAGATACAGGCCCTCGACCAGCACCAGTTGCACCGATGCTGCAATCCCGATCGCATCGGCCACGGGGTCTCCCACACCGTGGGCAAAGCCCGGCCATGCGACGCTGGCCACGGCCACGGCCGCGCCAGCACCAGCGGCGGGCAAAACCATCGCACGAATCTGCTGCAAGCGCCGCGCCAGCGCCAGCGGATCGAAGGTCCAGGGTGCGCCGCGGCGTGCCAACGCGGCCGCCGGATCGGCAAAAGCGGCAAGCTGGGCACGTGTCAGGTGAAAGCCGTCCATGCCCGCGACCATGGCGGCGCCGGTTCCAAGACGCTGGTTGAGTGCATCGACCAGCTCCTGCGCCCGGGTGCTCTTGCCCGCGCCGGGGAAACCTGCCAGGCCAACGACCAGGCGGCCCGCGCCTTGGGTCCTTGCCATCGCGATCCGGCGCTGCAAGTGTCCCACCGGGTCCTCGAGCAAAGGAATTTCAGCGGCGCAGCAATCTTCAGATACAGAAGGGTTCACCGCCAGAGGACCGTCAAGACCTGCGCAACCGTCAGTCGGTGGCCTGCGGTGCACGCGCACGCACCGGCATTTCGGCGGCGATGTGGGCCAGCCCCCGTGCCTTGGCCAGTGTGACCTGTCGCTGCCGTTCGGCCAATGCCGCCTTCTTCGCGTCGTCCCGGCTCTCGTGACAGGCGGCGCAGGACACACCTTCCTGGTACAGCGGGGACAACTTGTCCTGCTCGCCCAACGGGCGTCGGCAGGACCGGCACAGACTGAGGCCCCCGGGTTCGAGCCCATGGCCAACCGACACCCGCTCGTCGAACACGAAACACTGCCCTTGCCACAAGCTGTCCGCGGGCGCCACGGTTTCCAGGTATTTCAGGATGCCGCCCTGCAGGTGGTAGACCTCCTCGAAACCGCGCGAGCGCAACAAGGCGGTGGATTTCTCGCAGCGGATGCCGCCGGTGCAGAACATCGCCACCCGCGGCTTGCGCCCGCCAGTCGTGTCGAGCATGCGACCCGGCCCGGTATGCTCCTCCAGCCAGGCCGGTAGTTCAGAGAAACTGTGAGTCCTGGGATCATGGGCCCCGGCAAAGCTGCCGATGGACACTTCGTAGTCGTTGCGCGCATCGATGACGACCACGTCCGGCTCGCTGATCAGCGCATTCCAGTCCTCGGGTTTCACATAGGTGCCTGCCATGCGCGCCGGATTGAGCCCCTCGACATGCATGCTGACAATCTCGGATTTGAGCCGCACCTTCATGCGGTGGAACGGCGCATCAATGGCCCATGACTCCTTGTGCTCCAGATCCGAGAACCGGGAATCGCTGCGCAGCCAGGCCAATACCGCGCCCACATCGGCCGGCGCGCCTGCAATCGTGCCGTTGATCCCCTCGCTGGCCAGCAACAAGGTGCCCTTGACCCCGTGCTGGCGGCAAAGATCCAGCAAAGGTGCCTGCAGTTCGGCGAAGTCAGGCAGTTCGACAAATTTATAGAGGGCAGCGGTCAGGAAACGCGGCATGGGGACGGACCGGCAAACGGTATCAACAGGGAATACCGGTATTGTCGCCGCTGCGCAGGTCACCACACGCACGCGACAGGTCCATTTTCATCCACCAAGTATCGTGCTGCGCATTGCGGTGCAATTCAACCGGGGAGCGACCCGCAGGTGTCACAAGGGCGTGATGTAACGCATGTCCGGCGCCCGCAACCAGTGCGCGAACTCGTCGGCCAGCTGCTTGCTGGCGCTGGCGGCGGTGGTCCAGGCCTTGACGCGACCGGCAAGGTCGCGGCCAAAGTGCATGAAGTCATTGCGGTCCGGCAGCTTGCCGTTGGGCAGCGCCTGCACCCACTGCGGATCGGGCGCCAGCAGCAGCAGATTGTCCAGAAAACGGGTCGGTTCGTGGCGCCAGCGCAAGCCCTTGTCGAGCCAGCCGGGCACCACGGCACGCTGGAAATGCGGATACAGCACCAGCGGCGGGCGCCCCGGATTCAGCAGCGGCGCGCCCGCGTAATTGAGGTGCAGGTGGTAGTCGGTGATGCCGCCGTCCCAGTACGCCCCCGCTGGCGCCCCCGGAATATGCTGCACCGCACGCAGCATGAATGGAATCGAACAGCTCGCCTGCAGTGCCGGATGGAAATTGGCTTCGCTCAAGCGCACCTGCCGGGTCCTGTAGTCGCTGCAGTCGAACGGCAAGGCCGCGCCAGCAGTCGAAAACACCACCCGCTCCAGCCAGGCCCCCATCGCCTTGCGGTGCACGCTGTTGGTCAGGAACGCGCCCAGATACCCCAGTGGCGTGCGCAATCGATGTTCGCGACCGAGCAGATGGCGCCCGCGTGCGGTGACCACATGCAGCCGGTAGCGCGGATGCGACAGCACCTGGGCAGCACGCGGGCCATAAAAGGCGTGCAGATTGCGGCCGAAGGTTTCGCTGACCATCTCCGGTGTCGGACGTGCCTGCCCGGGGGACAGCGCATAGTCCTGGTGGATGTAGTCGTGTTCCAGTTGCTCGAATCGGGCGACGGATTCGTCCAGACAGGCAGTTGCCATGCGCCAGGCCCCGATCGAGGCTCCTACCAGGTCCACCGCTTGATCGCTCTGGGGCAACCACTGGCCAAACAGAAATCGGTCGAGCGGGCCCAGTATCAGGCCCTTGGGGCCACCCGCGGCGCCGGCGATCGTGCCGATGTCGGCACTCTGCAGTCCTTCGCGGGCAATCCGCGCCATCGCCGCCGGACCCGCATACAGGCGCAATGCGCGCATCGCCAGCACCCGGTTTCAGGCCGCGCGCTGGCCGTTCCAGTCGATCGGATCCTGCTGCAACACCATGTCGATGTCCAGTGACAGCACCTCACCGACCGGGCCCGGAAAACTCACCGCCATCTCACGCTGGTTCAGGCCGGCCATCTTGGCGCGGGCACGCCAGGCCGCAAGGTGAATCACACCGGCGAGCGGCTCGTAGGCATCGTTCAGGAACGGTGCGTCCTGATGCGCGATCGCGTCAACGATGGCCTCGGGAAATGCCCATTGGCGCGCCAGCCCGGCGCCGACCTGGGTGTAGTCGTAATCGAACTGGCGCCGCTCGGCGCGGGCTCGGCGCGGGTCCATGGCGGGCACCAGCACGTCAAGCGCCGCCATGGGTTCGGGCATGGCCATGCGCATGGCCAGTTCGCCGACGAGATGGATCAGGCCTGCGGTAAATGCGGCCTGCTGGTTCTGGCGCACGACACCGGCCAGTGAACGGGAGACCTTTGCCACATCCAGGCAGTAGTCCCAGTACTGTTGCTGGCGAATGCCCGGTACCGCCTTGAGCGATGCCTTGGCGGCCGCCGCCTGGGCCATGGCACGCACATGGCCCAGTCCCACGACCGCCAGCGACTCCGGCACGCTGCGCAGCTGACCGGACAACTGGAACGAGGCGGAATTGGAGACTTGCAGCAGGCGCACAGTCAAGGCCGGATCGGTGCTGATCAGCTGCGAAATCTTCTTCAGATCGGGCTGTTCGCGCTCGAGTTCGCTGAGCAGCAATGCCACCACCCTGGGAATACTGGGCAGAACAAATTCGGACGCCAACAACGCGTGCAACAACATGGGGCAAGGGCCCAGAGGGCAAACCAACGAAGTCCCGATTATCGTTTGCGCGCAGCGCAAGTCCGGCACGTCGGCCCGCCAGCGGCTGTTTCCCGGCCCTGCGGCGCGCGATGTCAGCCCCAGTCAGGGCTTCAATCTGGAAAATGCCGATGCCATCGCAGTGGCTGCCACGGGTTGCTGCGGTGGCCGGAAATTGCTGCGCGCCGGCTCGCGGCCGCCGCCCGCGCCCTTGCCCATCGCATCGCGCCGCGCCGGCCCGGCGCTTGCGCTGGCAGGCTTCATCGTCAGCGCGATCCGCTTGCGCGCCAGGTCCACCTCGAGCACCCGCACCTTGACGATGGCGCCGGTCTTGACGATTTCGCGGGCATCGGTGATGAAGCGGTCACTGAGCTGGCTGACATGGATCAAACCGTCCTGGTGCACGCCAAGATCGACAAAAGCGCCGAATGCCGCGACGTTGCTCACGGTGCCCTCCAGCACCATGCCTTCGCGAAGATCGCCGATGTCCTGCACGCCATCGTTGAGTTTCGCGGCACGGAAATCCGGGCGCGGGTCGCGCCCCGGCTTTTCCAGTTCCAGCAGAATGTCCTTGACCGTCATCACGCCGAAATCGGCATCGGCAAACATCTCCGGCCGCAATCCTGCCAGCGTTGCGCCGCGCCCCATCAGTTCACCGATCGGCAGTGCAGCCCTGGCCAGAATCTTCTCGACCAGCGGATAGGTTTCCGGATGCACCCCGGTCATGTCCAGCGGGTTGTCGCCACCACGGATACGCAGGAATCCGGCACTTTGCTCGAACGTCTTGGCGCCCAGGCCGGTCACCTGCAGCAATTGCTGGCGACTGCGAAAGCTGCCATTGGCATCGCGCCAGCGCACCACCGATGCCGCCACCCCCGGCGAGAGCCCCGACACCCGGCGCAGCAGCGGCGCACTGGCGGTGTTGAGATCGACGCCGACCGCATTGACGCAGTCCTCGACCACTGCGTCCAGGCAACGTGCCAGTTCGCCCTGGTTCACGTCATGCTGGTACTGGCCGACACCGATCGATTTCGGATCGATCTTGACCAGTTCGGCCAACGGGTCCTGCAGCCGTCGGGCAATGCTGGCGGCTCCGCGCAGGCTGACGTCGACGTCGGGCATTTCCTGTGACGCAAATTCGCTGGCCGAATACACCGACGCGCCGGCTTCACTGACCACCACCTTTTCGGGAATCTGCAACCTGTCGTCCTGCTGCGCCACTTGCGCGGCGCGCGTGAGCTGACCGATCAGGTCTGCCGCCAGCTTGTCGGTCTCCCGGCTGGCCGTGCCATTGCCGATCGCGATCAGGCTGACGCCATGGCGCAGGCACAACTGGCGCAGGATGTGCAAGGAGCCGTCCCAGTCCTTGCGCGGTTCGTGCGGGTATACGGTGGCGGTCTCGACCAGCTTGCCATTGCGGTCCACCACCGCGACCTTGACACCGGTACGGATGCCCGGATCAAGACCCAGTACCACACGTGGGCCGGCCGGCGCTGCCAGCAGCAGGTCACGCAGGTTGTCGGCAAACACCTTGATTGCCGTCGCTTCAGCCGCTTCGCGCAGCCGCGCGAAAAGATCGCGTTCGGTCGACAGGCTGAGCTTGACCCGCCAGGTCCAGCCGACACACCTGGCCAGGAAATCATCGGCACCACGGCCTTGGTGACGCCAGCCCACGAACTGGGCGATCCTCGCCTCGGCCAAGGGGTTGGCACTGGTCGACCCGGTCGTTGGCGCGGATGCCGCCTGCGGCAGGGCCAGTTGCACGTCGAGAACCTCCTGGGCGCGTCCCCGAAATACCGCCAGCGCGCGGTGGGAAGGAACCTTGGCGATGGGCTCCTGATAGTCGAAATAGTCGCGGAACTTCGCAATGTCGGCATGGTTTTCGTCCTTGCCGCTGCGCAGGCTGCTTTTGAGTTCCCCGTTGTCCCACAACCAGGCGCGCAGGCTTTGCACCAGCACGCTCTGCTCGGCCCAGCGTTCGCTCAGAATGTCACGAACACCGTCGAGCACCAGTTGCACGGTGGAGAAATCCGGTTGCTTGTCGGCGCCTTCGGCCAGCGCCACGGTCGGGATCACGAAGGCCTGGGCCTGCGCGATCGGAATCAGCGTCGGATCGGCGAGCAACCGGTCGGCCAGCGGCTCGAGTCCGGCTTCCCGTGCCATCTCGCCCTTGGTGCGGCGCTTTTGCTTGAATGGCAGATAGAGGTCTTCGAGCTCCTGCTTGGTCAGCGCACCGGCCAGCGCCTGGCGCAATGCCGGCGTCAGCTTGCCTTGCTCGTCAATGGCCCCAAGGATGACCTTGCGCCGATCGTGCAACTCGCGCAAATAGGTCAGCCGGCTGTCGAGCGCGCGCAATGCCACGTCATCCAGGCCGCCAGTGGCTTCCTTGCGGTAACGTGCCACGAACGGGACCGTTGCGCCACCATCGAGCAAGTCCACGGCGGCCTGCACCTGCGCTTCGCGTACACCGAGCTCCTGGGCAATGGTTTGGACTATCGAGAACATGTTTGCGTTTTCTCCCCGGTAAGTTAGCTGCCCTCGGACCGACCAAACGACCATCAGCATGAGGCGGCGAGTGTGCCATAGCCGCCACACCGGCTCGTTCGTATTGGCGCTGGAGGTTTTCACCAAGGTCCACGGCAAAACCCGCTTCGCACGCACGGTCGTGTCGGCATTGGCTTTGGTCGGTGTCGCCGCATCCGGCATGGCCCTGGCCGACCGGATTGCCGCACCGGTACATACCCAACGCCATCGCCAACGCCAGGTTCGCACCGCCCGAACGCCGGGAAGTCCGCTGATTTGCTTCAATTTGCTTCAATTTGTAAGGCGACTTCCTACACACGGTTTAGACAAACGGCGACTTCGCAGCCGAAGGTGCGGCGCCTAAAGTAGTTCCCAAGGGCGTCGTTGCCTGTTCAGCCGTGCAAAACCAATATCCAGCAGGAACCCATCATGAACCGTTTGTCGACCATTGTTCCCCCGCCGTACCGTGCGCCTGTCCAGATTGACAGCACCACCGGCGAAGACACTTTCGCCACAGCGATGACGCAGGAACGTCTGCCGTTCACGGTGCGGATCGTCAGCAACGAGACCGAGCTGTCCAAGGCGGTCAGCATCCGCGCCGACGCCTACGGCCGCCATATGCCGGAATTCGGCGAGAAGCTGCGTATTGCAGAAGAAACAGATACCGAACCCGGCGTCATCGTGTTGCTCGCCGAATCCAGGCTCGACGGTACGCCACTGGGTACCTTGCGTATTCAGAGCAATGCCTACAAGCCACTCAAGGTCGAACAAAGCGTCAGCCTGCCGCGCTGGTTGCGCGATCGACCGCTGGTTGAAGGCAGCCGCCTGGGCATTGTCAGCGGCTCGATCGGACGCCTGGTCAAGATGGTTCTGATCAAGGCCACCTTGCAGTACTGCGAGCAGGATGGCATCGACTGGGCCATCGTGGCAGCCCGCGCGCCGCTCGATCGCCAATACGACCAGATGATGTTCGAGGACCTGTTTCCCGAGCAAGGTTTCATCCCGATGCGCCACGGCAACAACATTCCGCACCGGGTGTTGGGTTTCGAGATCGATACCGGGC
Organism: Rhodoferax sp.; assembly: GCA_018063505.1. Taxonomy (GTDB): domain Bacteria; phylum Pseudomonadota; class Gammaproteobacteria; order Burkholderiales; family Burkholderiaceae_C; genus CAISIP01. The sequence goes on along the minus strand of JAGPBF010000017.1, from coordinate 27,562 downwards.
ACCAGCGGCTGGTCGAGGCCAGGCACCCGCTGCTCAAGTTCATGCGTTACACCGACCACCCCGACATCGATGTTCGTGTCGATCGGGACTCCGATCTGGGAGAACTGTTTCCGGTCCCCAGCATGTCGCGTGCTTTTCCGCCCTTGGGCCGACGTCCCGTCTGATTCACGCAACACTTTGCCCACCTGGGGGCAAGGGCCTGGCATCTGCCGGCCGCGGTGATTGACGCCGCGGTCGCTTTGCGTAGACTCGCGTCTGTCGTTGGAAAATCTCCGGCGTTGTCAAGGATGCATGCAAGCCAGGCGCTCCCCGTGGAATTACGCGCTATGGGCCCGCGCAGGCGTGGCCATGGACAAACTCGCCTGGGTTTTGTCGATCTACCTGGTTCCCCTGGGGATTGCATTGATCTCCATTGCTGCAGTCTCCTTGTGGCAAGACCAATACGCCACTGGAAGTGCGTCTGCTGTCAAGCTCCAGACCTTTGAAGATGCTTCCGAAAGCGGTGCAGCCCTGACCCTGCAGCAGGCCAGGGCTGCGCTGCAATCCGCTCCGCTGGTCGACTATTTCGACACCAAGCGGTCGGAGAACCCGATCTGGTTCGCCTTCAGCCCGGCACAAGCCGACAAGGGCACGTTGGTCATCGAATTTCCATCCCGGCACGCCACCCAGATCAGTTGCTGGGACCGTGCGACTCTGCAACCCCTGGGTACAGCCACCCGTGCCGGTGCGCAAGGCGCATTTGTACTGGCCAAGGCCGGCTTTGCGTTGAACCTGAACGACGCGACGAGCAGCGCACTGTGCCAGGCCAATTTCGTCGGCCCGGCCCGGCTGACAGCCGCGGCATGGACAGAGAAAGATTTGCGCCGCACCGTTCAGGAATTCCATCGCAACTCCGGGTTGCTCGATGGCGGGCTGATCGTGCTTGCCGTATTTGTGCTGATGACAGCCTGGATCAATCGGCAGATCCTGTATGTATTGTTTGCCGCCTGGCTGGTCGTGACCCTGCGCATGAGTGCGATTTCGGCGGGCTGGGACATTCAGTGGCTGGGCCATTCGCTACCGACCGAATGGCTGGCGCCGGGTCGGGCGGTCACGGTTGCCATCTACGGTCTGCTGACGCTGGCGCTGTTCCGCAACCTGTTTGCCGAAGACCTGCACAAGACACGCTTCGAAAAACCCTTGCGCTACACACAGTGGTTGTGCCTACCGTTCCTCGTGGTATCGATCATGCTGCCTTACAAGGCCTGGCTTCCGGTGATGTGGCTGGTCGCCGGAACCTGGTCGGTTCTGATGACGCTGAGCCTGCTCGACATCCTGCGGCGTACCCGCTCGCGGGTTGCCATGTGGTACGGCGCATCGCTGGGCGTGACCTTTCTGTCGGTATTGACCGAAATCGCTGCAGCTGCACTGGGCATCAAGGAGTTCGCCGTTGCGATCAATTTCGTGACCGTGGCCCTGACCTCCAGCTTGCTGGCTGCGCTTGCCATTGCCGAGCAGATGCGCATGGAACACCAGCAGCGGTTGACCGTGCAGGCCGAGCTCGAGCACAACTTCAACGCCATGCCGATCGGCCTGTTCAGCCTGGACCTGCAAGGCCGCTTCATCAGCGCCAATCCAGCCCTGGCCGGTATGCTGGGCAAGAATGTGCTGATTGTGGGTCACAACAGCTGGCAGCAATATTTTGATCAGGGTGCCTGGACCCAGCTGCACCATTTCGTCTATAGCCGGGTCGACGGCGAACTCGAAATCAGGGGCAAACGCACCCACGATGACAAGGAGGTGCGCCGTTATCTGGTCAAGGCCACCCTGTCCAACGACCGGATCGAAGGCTCCTTGCAGGATGTCACCGAAAAATCCCGCGCGGCGGAAGACTTGAATTTCCTGGCCTACAACGATCCGCTGACCAAGGTGCTGAACCGCCGCGGTATCGAAAACGCCTTCGAGGAGGCCAGTGCGTTGTCGCCCAAAGGCAGGCCATTTGCGCTGGCGTACCTCGACCTGGACCGCTTCAAGCTGATCAACGACCTGTTCGGGCACAGTGCCGGCGACGAAGTGCTGCAACAGGTGTGCAAGCGCATCACCGACGTGGTGTCGGGTTCGATCAAGGTCGGCAGGGTCGGCGGCGACGAGTTCACCATCGTATTGCCCGATACCAAGATGGCCCTGGCCGCGCTCGTCTGCCAGGGTATCGTGCGCAGCATCGGCAGCAGTCCGTTCCGGGTGGGCGAAAAGGCCTTCACGGTCCGCGGTTCGATCGGGCTGATCGAGGTCAAGCCTGGTACCTCGATCAAGGATGCCATGTCCACTGCCGACCGGGCCTGTCGCGAAGCCAAGCGCGGCCATCACGACGGCTTGGTCGTATACGAACACGATGCTGACGCCTTCCACCAGCATGAGGCCGAATTGCGCCTGGTGGAGCTGCTGTCCACCAGTGCAGCCACCGACGGTCTCTATCTTCACATGCAACCCATCATGTCGCTGAAGGCGCCAAACGAGTCGCTCAACTTCGAGGTGCTTTTACGCATGCGGGACAGTGCCGGCAACCAGGTTCCGACCGACCGTCTGATTGCCGCCGCGGAAAACAGCGGCCGCATGGCCGTCATCGACCGCTGGGTGCTGTCGACGACGCTGGCCTGGCTCAGCACCCATCAGCGCCGTTTGGCCAATACCCGCTTTGTCTGCATGAATCTGAGCGGCTCCTCGCTCAATGACGAAAAGTTCATGCAGGACGTCTTTGGCATGCTGGCCGCCAACGCCGACATTGCCCGTCATCTGTGCATCGAAATCACCGAAAGTGTCGCCTTGCACGATTTGCGCAATACCCGGCATTTCATTGACCGCGTGCGCAGTTTTGGCGCCAAGGTGGCGCTGGACGACTTCGGTGCCGGTTACACCTCGTTCTCGTACCTCAAGGAACTGCCAGCCGACCTGCTCAAGATCGACGGAAGTTTCATCGTCAACATGAACAACCACCCGGCCAACGTGGCAATCGTCGAGGCCATCGTCAACCTGGCCAGCAACCTGGGCATGCAGACTATTGCCGAATGGGCAGAAGACACGGCCACGGTGCAGACGCTGACCGAAATCGGTGTCAACTACGTCCAGGGCTACATCGTCTCCAAACCGGTGGCGCCCGAAGTGCTGTTGACGGCCGAATCTTCGGCCAGCTTCATCCGCGACGAGCAATTGATACGTTTCATCAATATTCTGGGCAAACCCGAAGACATCCGGGCCCAGGTGGACCTGTTCGACCAGATGGGCGCCCGCCACCAGGTGCACTGAGCGGCGCCCGGCGCGGCCTGGGCCTGCGGGCTTGCGCGCGGTTCAGTTGCCGGTGCGCAACGCCTTGCGCAGTTCCACACCGAGCTCAGGTTTGTCGGCAAACGGATCGGTCGGATTGCGCGCCTGGACGATATCCTCGAGCCGGGTCTGCACTGATCGGATCGCCTTCGGATGGCTGTAGATGTAGAACTGGTTGGCTGCCGCGGCATTGAACACCAGTTGCGCGACATCGGCGGCCGACACCTTGCCCGCGCCAACCGCCTTGTCGCTCATGGCCTGCCCGATCAACTGGCTGCGGGTAGGTTTGGCCGCGGCTTCACGCAGTTCAGCCGGCCGGTTGCGATGGCTCTGGCTGATGCCGGTGGGCACAAAAAACGGGCACAGCACACTGGCGCCGATCTGGTCGGTCACCAGCGCCAGATCCTGATAAAGGGTTTCCGACAGGCTGACAACAGCGTGTTTGCTCACGTTGTAAACCCCCATGTTCGGTGGCGCCAGCAGTCCGGCCATGCTCGCCGTGTTGACGATATGGCCACGGTAGGCCGGATCGGCCTGGGCTGCCGCCAGCATCATCGGCGTAAACACCCGCACCCCATGGGCAACACCCATCACATTGACCCCAAGTACCCATTCCCACTCCCTGACGCTGGTCTCCCAGATCAGGCCGCCGGCGGCGACGCCGGCGTTGTTGAATACCAGATGCGGTGCGCCAAAGCGCGCGGCAACTTCGTGCCCCAGCGCGTCGACCGCATCGGCGCTGGACACGTCGACACGGCGCGCGAGCACTTCGGCGCCAGCCTCCCGCATTTCCTGGGCTGCCTTGTCCAGCGCATCCTGCTGCACATCGACCAGCACCAGGCGCATGCCCAGTTTTGCACCCAGGCGGGCGCACTCCAGACCGAAACCGGAGCCGGCACCGGTCAGAACAGCGGTCTTGTCCTTGAAATCATTGAGCATGTCTCGTCATCTCCTGGGTTGGTGGGCGCCAGACCATCTCCAGATGGTCTATTCCGTCTTCGACATACGGGATACCCATATCGTCGAAGCCGAGCCCCTGGTAAAACTTCCTGAGCCGCGCCTGGGCTCCGATCCGAATCGGCTGCGTGCCCCAGGTGGCCGACACCAGGCCGATCGCCTTTTGCACCAGCAGCAGGCCCAGACCCGTCCCACGCGCCGCAATGTGGGTGGCAACACGGCCGATGCTGGCTTCGCCGAACTTGACACCGGGCCCAAAACAACGGGCATAGGCCAGCAAACGGTCGCCACTCCAGGCCATCAGGTGCATGGCCTGGGCATCGGAGTCGTCCATGTCCTGGAACAGGCAATCCTGCTCGACAACAAACACCGCACTGCGCAATTGCAGCAAGGCATATAACTCGCGCACCGACAGGGCGTCGAAACGTGCATGTTTCCACACCAGGTCAGCCGCCATGGTCATCCGGGTGATCTTCGCTCTGTCCGCCCTGCAGCCCGGCGCCAGCCATCAGGCAAGCACCGGACGCAGCACATTTCCGATGCGCGGGAGATGCACATGAACCGTTCCCGCGCGCGTATCGACGCGGCGCAAGGTGTAATGCATGCGGGTCGCGGCAACCAGCACGCCTTCGGTCGGTTCCGGTCCGAAGGTGTCACCGCTGATCGTCACCGACGAACCCAGCGCGATGCCATGGTCGTCCTGGAACGCCTGGCCATCGACGGACCGCGGAGCAGCCGCTGCGGCGATGGCGATCGCATGTGCCGCGTCGATTGCCACGATCGGTGCTGCTGCAATGGCCGCAATGCGGTCCATCCAGGCCAGCACCGCCGGCGTTGCGTCGAGCAACCGGGCCATCGCAGGCGTCTGCACGCGCATGAACCACAGCGGATGGTAGGCCGCAAAATCGGCAACACAAGGCAACGCACCGAGCAGGTACGGATGCTCCTCCAGCATGTTGGCCAGGCGGCGCAGATACGACTGGCAGGCGCCGGCGGCATCGTTGGCCCCGACGCGTGGCACTGCCACGCGCATGGCAGAGCGGTCCTGCGCGAAAGACTTGCCCACTTCAGGCGCCTGCGTGCCGAAGATCTCTGCTGCACCTTGCGCACGCATGCTGTGCGCCATCGCCGACCAGAACAGGCTGGTGTCGGCCCACTGCGCGACGATACGGGCCAGGCCCTTGTGGTGCGGCGGGTACAGTGTCGGCTCGGGCTCGATATGCTCGAGCACGTCGCAGATGAGCGCCGTATCGCAATAGATGTCAGCGCCGATCTGCAGCACCGGCGTCTTGCGGTAACCACCGGTCAAGGCGGTCAGATCCGGCTTGGGCATGACCATCGGGATCGTCACCGATGTCCAGGCCAGTTGCTTGAACGCCAGCACACGCCGGATTTTCTCGGCGAACGGCGACAACGGATAGTGGTGGAGTATCAACGCAGGCATGGTGGCTCCGAAGTGATCGAATGCAAGTCGTGCGCCATGATGCGGTTCATCGGGGTTGTGCACGGGTGATGATGGCGTCCAGGTCGGCGCCGGCACCAAGCGTACCGAAGGCCTGGCCCCAGTGTCCTGCAATGCGCGAGGCGCAGAAGGCATCGAACACCGCATCGGTTGCACTCTGGCGCAGCAGGCTTGCCTGCAACGCCAAGGCCAGATCCTGGGCCAGGTGTCGGGCCTGGCCCTCCCCGACCTTGCCGTCGATACGCAGCAGCAAGGCGTCGCACAGCCGGTCCAGCGCGGCGTTTGCGCCACGCACTGGCGCAAATTCGGTGGCCAGTGCCGCTGCTGCCTCTGATTTGCGCAAGGCACGCAGCAGGTCCAGCGCCATGATGTTGCCGGCACCTTCCCAGATCGAATTGAGCGGCATTTCCCGGTAGACACGGGCCATCACGCCTTCGCCGCCCTCCTCCACGTAGCCGTTGCCGCCCAGGCATTCCATCGCCTCCTGGGCAAAATGGCTGCCACGTTTGCAGATCCAGAACTTGGCGACCGGCGTAAGCAGCCGCGCCATCACCCGTTCATGCGCGTCCTGCGGCCGGTCGAAGGCGCTGGCCAGGCGCAGTGCCAGTGCGCAGGCCGCCTCGCTCTCGAGCGCCAGGTCTGCCAACACGTTGCGCATCAGTGGCTGCTCTATCAGCGGTTTGCCAAACGCCTGGCGTTGGCCGGTATGGTTCAGCGCCAGGCTCAGCGCCTGACGCATCAGGCCGCTGGTGCCCAATGCGCAATCGAGCCGGGTCATCGAACCCATCTCCAGAATCTGCGCCACGCCACGGCCCTCCTGGCCCACCAGCCAGGCCGTGGCTTCGGCGAATTCGACCTCCGAACTGGCATTGGCCTTGTTGCCGAGCTTGTCCTTGAGCCGCATGATCGCAATCGCATTGCGGCTGCCGTCGGGCAGTACCCGCGGCAGGAACAGGCAGGACAGGCCCGAGGGCGTCTGGGCCAGGATCAGGAAGGCATCACACATCGGCGCCGACATGAACCACTTGTGGCCGGTCACCCGATAGCGATCGCCCCAGGGGTCGGACCCGTCGGCGCTGGCCCGCGTGGTGTTTGCGCGCACGTCCGATCCGCCCTGCTTCTCGGTCATGCCCATGCCCATGGTCAGACCGGTCTTCTCGCGCCACAACAGCGGGCGCGGGTCGTAGTGGCGGTTGCCAAGACCCGGCCCCCAGTCCGCCAGCACCGCGTCGTTGCCACGCAGCGCAGGCAACACGGCGTAGGTCATCGAGATCGGGCACAACACCGAAGGCTCGAGCTCGGTGAACACCATGAAACCCGCGGCTCGTTGCAGGTGCGCGTGGCTTGCGGCAGCGGCCGTCCAGGGTGCGGCATGCAGGCCTGCACCCACGGCCGCAGCCATCAGCACGTGGTAGGACGGGTGGAATTCAACCAGGTCCACGCGCCGGCCAAAGCGGTCGTGGCTGTGCAATTGTGGCGTCGCTACATTGGCCAGCCGGGCATGTGCCTGCATGTCGGCGCGGCCACAAACTGCGCCCAGTTCCGACAAGGCAGCGGTATCGAGGTTCGGCGCGTTGAACCTGAGCGCGCCAAGCAATCCGCGGTTGCCTTCGAACAGGTTGTAGTCGGCCAGCGCAGCGGGCTGGTTGAAAACATCGTGTGTGACCATGATGACGCTCCCCAGGCGCGGGCGCGCGCGCCTACACCAGCTTGACCAGCTGTTTGCCGAAGTTCCTGCCCTTGAGCAAGCCCAGGAACGCTGCTGGTGCGGCTGCCAGCCCATCGGCGAGCGACTCGCGCGGGCGCAGTTTGCCACTGCCGACCAATTCCGCCAGTTCCTTCAAGGCCGGCGGCCAGGCATCCATGTGCTCACCAACGATGAAACCTTGCACCGTGAGCCGGCTCATCAGGATCAGCTGGGGATGCTCCAGCGGCACCGGCGCACCGTCGTATCCGGCGATCATGCCGCACACCGCGATCCGCCCGAACGCATTCATGCGCGGCAAGACCGCGTTGAGCACCATGCCGCCGACGTTCTCGAAGTAGCCGTCGATTCCGTCCGGACAGGCCTGCTTGATGGCTTTGGACAGCGATGGCGCATTCGCATGCAGCTTGTAGTCGACGCAGGCGTCGTACCCCAGCTCCTCGGTGGCATAAAGACACTTGTCGGGCCCACCGGCTATGCCGACGACACGGCATCCGCGGGCCTTGGCCAGCGCCGCAAAGGCACTTCCGACGGCGCCGGTGGCCGCGCTGCAGACCACGGTTTCACCTGCTTTGGGGGCGCAGATGCGGACCAGCCCGTACCATGCAGTGACACCGGGCATGCCGACGGCACCCAGGTAATGGCTGAGCGGCACATGGGTGGTATCGACCTTGCGCAGTTGGCCAGGCTTGCCGGCATCGAACACGCTGTATTCCTGCCAGCCGCCCATGCCGGTCACCTTGTCACCAATGGCGTAATTGGGTGAAAGCGATCCCACCACCTCACCGGCCGTGCCGCCGCCCATGACCTGGCCCAGCTCCTGCGGCTGGGCATAACTCTTGCCGTCGTTCATGCGACCGCGCATGTAAGGATCCAGGCTGAGATAGTGGTTGCGCACCAGAACCTGGCCGTCCTGCAACTCGGGCGTCTGGGCGGTGCGCAGCTTGAAATTGCTCTCAGTGGCTTCGCCGGCGGGACGGTTGTCGAGAATGATTTGTCGATTGGTTGGCATCTGGGGATTTCCTTCTTGAATTGTGAACCGGTGAATGACCGGTGGCAAACTGGCGATCGGCCAAGATTGCGCACGGTCAGCGGGGTGGCGACGGCGGCGTCAATCGCTTGCGTTTTCGTCGCCCCGGGTTGCAGCGGCAGGCATTGCCGGCCGGGGGGCATATTTGAAGGTTCCGGTCGCATGGGCACACAGCAGGCCCGCTGCGTTTTCGACATGGCCCTGAACAAAGGCCAACTTGCGGGTCTGGTGCAGCACCTCTGCATGGGCGACCAGAGCGCCAATAGCCGGACGCATGAAACTGGTCTTGAGTTCGATCGTGATCATGCCCATTGCCGGCTGCAACGAGCGCGCGGCCGAAGCCATCACCACGTCCAGCAGCGTCATGACGGCGCCGCCGTGCACGATGCCGAACGAATTGAGATGTTCCGGACGTGCCTCGTAGGCGATCTGCGCAGTACCACCTGCGCTTTGGCGGGTGTCGAACTGCAGGTGCGCAGCAAAGGGGATGTGAATTTCCTGCGCCATGGCGAAATGGCCATCAGCCCCCGGTCACGATCGACACGCCGCCGTCCACGGCCAGCCATTGGCCGGTGATATGTTTGCCGGCATCGGATCCATACAGCAGCGTGATGCCCTTGAGGTCTTCATCGTCGCCGAGTCGGCGCAGCGGCGCATGCGCAGCCATCGCATCTTCGCCAATCTCGCGCAAGGTGCCGGCCGTCATCCGGCTTGGGAAAAAGCCGGGGCAAACCGCGTTCACCGTGATGTTGTACTTGCCCCACTCCGCGGCCAGCGCCCGCGTGAAGTTGACCACCGCGCCCTTGGACGTGTTGTAGGCGATGGTCTGGATCTCGGGCGGGTTGCCACCGAGTCCGGCAATCGAGGCCACGTTGATGATGTGGCCGCTGCGCCGCGCGATCATGGACTTCTTTGCCACCTGCTGGCACAGCAGGAAATAGCCGCGGATGTTGAGGTTCATCACCTTGTCCCAGGCGGCCAACGGATAGTCTTCGGCCGGCGCGCCCCAGGCTGCGCCGGCATTGTTCACCAGGATGTCGATCGGGCCCATGCGATCGAGCGTCTGATCCGTCAGGCGGACGATATCCACCTCATTGGCGCAGTCTGCGGCAATCCAGCGCGTGTCGATACCCGCAGCCTGCAATTGGCTTGTGGCCTGCTCCAGATCTTCGGCCTTGCGCGAACTGAGCATGATGCGCGCACCAGCCTCGCCCAATGCCTGGGCCATCTGCAAACCAAGGCCGCGCGAACCCCCGGTCACCAGGGCGGTGCGTCCGGTCAGGTCGAAAAGTTGTTGAATGGTACGGGTCAAGGTGGTTGTGCTCCTGTTTTCTGCGGTTGTTCGGATCTGGCCTTCTGTCAATCTTCGTGCAGGTGGGCCCGCAGGTAGACCAGCACCACGCCGACGGCCGCTGCAACCCCCCCACCGGCCATCAGCAGGTCTCCGTTGTCATCGCCGGCGCGGCCCATGAAAACACCCACCAGCAGGGACAGCAGTCCGCCGTAGATCAATACCCAGATCAGGGTCTCCAGACGCGCCAGTCCGGCATGGGTGGTGCCGTTGTATTTCTTGAAGAACGACATCAGAAGGCCTCCAGCGGCAGCTGGGCACAGGTCATGTCGCGTTGCCGGACCGGCGCCAGCCAGGCGTCGATCTTGCCGAGTTCATATTGGTAGAAATAAGTCATGCAGCCGATTGTGCCTGCCAGTGCCATCGCGCTGCGTTGCCCTGTCCGCAGCCGCAGCGCTGCCACTGCCACGTCCAGCCAGATCCAGGCCAGCACCGCATGGCCGAACGCCTGCAGGTAGGGCACTGCATTGGCCAGCGCCTGGGTTGGTTCGCCGGTAGACCAGGCCGCATCTGTGGCGACCGTGATGCGTTGCCAGGCGGCCGACAATGCCTGTGCGGATTCGGCCAGTTCCGGCAGCGCCGCCGCCTGTGCCACTGTGGCGTCGATCCGCGCCAGCAGCAGTGCCAACGGGCGAGCTCCGTCCATGCGCACCTTGCGTCCGAGCAAGTCCAGGGCATGAATGCCGTGCGTACCCTCGTGGATCATGTTCAGGCGGTTGTCACGCCAGTATTGCTCGACCGGGAAATCCCGGGTGTAGCCATAACCGCCGTGGATCTGGATCGCCAGTGAATTGGCCTCCAGGCACCATTCGCTGGGCCAACTCTTGGCGATCGGGGTCAGGATCTCCAGCAATTGCCGGGCCTCCTGTGCCGCGGGAGCAGCACCCGTATGGTCTTCGTCGACCAGCCGGGCGCAATACAGCTCCAGCGCCAGCGCACCTTCGCAATATGCTTTCTGCGCCAGCAACATGCGCTTGACGTCGGCGTGTTCGATGATCGGCACCGGCGGCTGTCCGACATCCTTGCCGCCGGCACCGACCGGGCGACCCTGCGGCCGGTTGCGGGCGTATTCCAGCGATGCGTAGTACCCGGCCAGGCCCAGCATCGTCGCAGCCGTGCCCACCCCGATACGCGCCTCGTTCATCATGTGGAACATGCAGCGCAGGCCTTCATGCGGTTTGCCGACCAGGTAACCAACGGCCCCGGCGCGGTCCTGCACCGGATAACGCCCTTCGCCGAAGTTCAGCAGCGTATTGGTCGTGCCGCGCCAGCCCAGCTTGTGGTTCAGGCCGGCCAGGGCAACATCGTTGCGCACGCCGGTCAACCGGCCTTCGGTATCGACCAGTTTCTTGGGCACGATGAACAGCGAGATCCCCCGGGTGCCGGCAATCAGGCGGCCGTCCGGTCCCGGGATCTTGGCCAGCACCAGGTGCACGATGTTCTCGGTCAGTTCATGCTCGCCGGAGGAAATCCACATCTTGTTGCCGGTCAGCCGATACCGCGGACCCAGTGGATCGCCGTCTCCATCGTCGCCGTCTGGCACGGCCCGGGTGGTGATGTCCGACAGGCTGGAGCCCGCCTGCGGCTCGCTCAGGCACATGGTGCCGGCCCAGCGGCCGGACAACGCGTTGGCGGCAAACACCTGCTGCTGCATCGCCGTGCCGTGCACCAGCAACAGATTGGCATTGCCAACCGTCAGCAGGTGGCTGCCGATACTGACCGAGGCCAGCGCGAAGAATGCATTGGCACTGGCGTTGACGGTATAGGGCAGCTGCATGCCACCCAGTGCATAGTCCTGCGCTGCGCCCAGCATGCCCGAGGCCACATAGGCCGCATGGGCGTCATGGGTGGCTTGCGGCAGCACGACCCTGTCGCCGTCGACATAAGGCTCCTGGGTGTCGACCAGGCGGTTGAACGGAGCGTACTTCTCGCGCGCGATACGCTCGCAGGTATCGAGCACCGCATCGAAGGTCTCGCGCGAATGGTCCACAAACCGTTCGCGTTCGCACAGTTTTTCCGTGTCCAGCCACTGGTACAGCAGGAAATCGAGCGTTTCGCGCAATGCCACGGTGGTGTTCTCCCCTTGCCTGTCCGGTGCTACAGGACCTCGAACACGCCGGCGGCACCCATGCCGCCACCAATGCACATCGTCACGACGACCCGCCTGGCGCCGCGCCGCTTGCCTTCGATCAGCGCATGGCCGGTCAGGCGCTGGCCGCTCACGCCATACGGATGGCCGACGGCGATCGCGCCGCCATTGACATTGAGCCGATCGGCCGGAATCCCGAGCTTGTCACGGCAATACAGCACCTGCACCGCAAACGCCTCGTTGAGTTCCCACAAGTCGATGTCCGCAACCGTCAGGCCCAGGCGCTTGAGCACCTTGGGTATTGCGAACACCGGGCCGATGCCCATCTCGTCGGGCTCGCAGCCGGCGACGGCAAATCCCAGGAAACGTCCGAGCGGCTGCAGTCCCTTCTTCTGGGCCAGCGTCTCGTCCATCACCACCACCGCGCCACCCCCGTCGGAAAACTGGCTCGCATTGCCGGCGCTGATCACGCCACCAGGAATTGCCGGCTTGATGCCGCTGATGCCCTCCTTGGTCGTTCCTTCGCGGATGCCTTCGTCCTGGCTGACCGTGACTTCCTTGCTCATCAGGCCCATGATCTTGTCGGCCACGCCGGCGGTGACGGTGATCGGCGCGATCTCGGCATCGAACAGACCTGCGGCGCGCGCGGCTGCGGCCTTTTGCTGGCTGGCAGCACCGTATTCATCCATCGCATCGCGTCCGATGCTGTAGCGCTTGGCCACCTGCTCGGCGGTCTGCAACATGTTCCAGTAGATCTCGGGCTTGTGCTTGACCAGCCAGGGGTCGGCCAGCATATGCCGGTTCATTTCCTGCTGCACGCAGGAGATGCTTTCGACGCCGCCGGCAACGTAGACGTCGCCCTCGCCGGCGATGATGCGCTGCGCTGCCAGCGCGATCGTCTGCAGGCCGGACGAGCAGAAACGGTTCACCGTCATGCCCGATACGGTGACCGGGCAGCCGGCGCGCAAGGCGATCTGGCGCGCGATGTTGGCGCCGGTGGCGCCCTCCGGATTGGCGCAGCCCATGATGACATCCTCGACCTCGCCGGCCTCGATGCCGGCGCGCTTGATGGCATGTTCGACCGCATGGCCACCCAGCGTCGCCCCGTGGGTCATGTTGAATGCACCTTTCCAGCTCTTGGCCAGTGGGGTGCGCGCGGTGGAAACAATGACGGCTTTGCTCATGGGAGACTCCTAGTTCGAAGGGGTTCGGGATACCTTGGCACCCGTGGTCAACAGGCGGTGGTAGAAGCGGATCAACTCGGCCAGGTTGTCGAGCGAGATGCGTTCGTTGGTACCATGGAATCGCGCCAGATCCTCGGATTTGGCGCGTACCGGCGAGAACTTGAAAATCTGGTCGGCGACGTCGGAGAAAAAACGCGAGTCGGTGCCGCCCAGCATCAGGCCGGGTGTCACCAGGGTTCCGGGAAACACCTCGCGCACGGTCCGGTTGACCAGCAGAAACGGTTCGGACTGGCTGGACGCCACCGGCGAGGCCTCCGACGCGCCCGGCAACGCCTGCAGCGTGAAGCGTTCATGCCCCAGGCTTTGCGCGATCTGACCCTTCAGCCGCGCGATGACCGTGGCCGAATCGTCACCGGGCAACATGCGGTAGTTGATCACGGCCTGGGCCTGACCGGGCAAAACGTTGTCGGCATCACCGGCACGCGCAACCGTCAACGCGGTGGTGGTGCGCAACATCGCATTGGTGCTGGCACCGGCCTCGAGCTGCCGGCGCACGACCGGGCCGAACAACCACAGGTTGGACAGCGCAACCCGCGAAAAACCGGCCATCTCGGGCGCAATCGTCGCGAACATCTCGTCTGCCACGCCGCTGATGCTCGCCGGCATCGGATTGCGGTCGATCTGCTGCAGCGCAGCGGCCATCATCGCGATCGCGCTGGTTCCCTCTGGCGGCGGCATCGACGAATGGCCTGGCACGGCGTCGATCGTCACCTGTACCGACAGGTATCCTTTTTCGGCCACGCCGATGATGGCCGTTGGCTTGGCCAGACCGGGCATGATGCCTTCGGTGATCAGCAGGCCCTCATCGATGACGAAATCGAGCCGCACACCACGTTCCTTGAGCAAGGCGGCGATTTTTGCGGCCCCGCGCTCGCCCGCCACCTCTTCATCGGCGCCGAACGCCAGATAGACCGTGCGCTCGGGCTGGTAACCACTGGCCGCCAGCAGCTCGACCGCTTCCATCTGCGCGATCAGGTTGCCCTTGTCGTCCCAGGCACCGCGGCCCCAGACGAAACCGTCGCGGATCGTGCCGGCGAACGGCTCGGCCGACCACTTGTCTTCCGTGCCTGGCGATACCGGCACCACGTCCTGGTGCGCCATCAGCATGATGGGTTTGGCCTTGGGATCGCTGCCTTGCCAGGTGTACAGCAGGCTCAGGTCGCTGATGATTTCGCGCTTGAGGACTGCATGGGCCTTGGGATACCGTTCCTGCAGCATCGCCTGCAGGCGCGCGAACTGATCGGCATTCTGCGCAGGATCGGTGCGCGAGGAAATCGTGCGTGCCTGTACCGCCTCGGACAGATGTGCGGCAGCCGCCTGCTTGTCCACCGGCAGTTCGGCAATCGGCGCCACATCGATCTGGCGCGAACCCTTGCGCAAGGTGTTGGCCGCCAGCACCGCGGCCAGCAACAGCAGCAGAACCAGCAAGCCGAGCAACAGGCGCTTGATCATGGGTTATCTCTCTGCGTCGCGTCCGGGTGCGATGCGTCAGCTGAAGTTCTTGCCCTGCGACACCAGCTTCTGCAGCAGCGGCGCTGGTGTCCAGAATTCGGCGTCGTCCATCGGGTTGCGGCCAAAGCGCTGCATCGCCTGCACCACGTTGAACAGGCCGACCTGGTCGGCGTAACACATCGGGCCACCACGGTAGATCGGGAAGCCGTATCCGGTGATGTAGACCATGTCGATGTCGCTGGCCTTGGACGCAATGCCGTCCTCCAGAATGCGCGCGCCCTCGTTGACCAGCGAGAACACCAGGCGCTGGACGATCTCCTCGTCGGACACCTTGCGCGGCGTGATGCCCATCTCCTTGCGATGGTCCTCGATCATCCTGACGACCAGTGCGGAGGGGATCGCGTCGCGCTTGCCCGCCTGGTAGTCGTACCAACCGGCACCGGTCTTCTGGCCAAAGCGGCCGAGTTCGCACAGTTTGTCGGCCGTGCGGCTGTACTTCATGTCGGCGCGCTCGGTAGCCCGGCGCTTGCGGATCGCCCAGCCGATATCGTTGCCGGCCAGGTCGCCCATGCGGAACGGACCCATCGCGAAGCCGAATTTCTCGATGGCCTTGTCGACCTGCGCAGGTGTACAACCTTCGTCGAGCAGGAAGCCGGCCTGGCGGCTGTATTGCTCGATCATGCGGTTGCCGATGAAACCATCACAAACGCCCGAGACCACGGTCGTCTTCTTGATCTTCTTGCCCAGCGCCATCACGGTGGCCAGCACGTCCTTGCCTGTCTTCTCGCCACGCACGACCTCGAGCAGGCGCATCACGTTGGCCGGGCTGAAGAAGTGCGTGCCGATCACGTCCTGCGGGCGCTTCGTGAAGCTGGCGATCTTGTCCAGATCCAGCGTCGACGTGTTGCTGGCCAGAATGGCGCCGGGTTTCATCACCTCGTCAAGCTTGCGGAACACCGTCTCCTTGACACCCATCTCCTCGAACACCGCCTCGATCACCATGTCGGCGTCCTTGAGGTCGCTGTAGTCGAGCGTTGTCGACAACAGCGCCATGCGTTGCTCGTACTTGTCCTGCTTGAGCTTGCCGCGCTTGACCTGCGACTCGTAGTTTTTGCGGATTGTCGCGATGCCGCGGTCCAGCGCCTCCTGCTTCATCTCCAGCATCTTGACCGCAATGCCGGCGTTGAGGAAGTTCATCGAGATACCGCCACCCATGGTGCCGGCACCGATGACCGCGATCGACCCGATATCGCGCCTGGGTGTGTCGGCAGGCACATCGGCGATCTTGGCGGTGGCGCGCTCGGCCACGAACAGATGGCGCAGGGCCTTGCATTCTGGCGTGAACATCAGGTTGGTGAAGATCTCACGCTCCATCGGCAGACCCTGGTCGATCTTGTGCTTGGTGGCGATCTCGATCGCGTCGACGCACTTGAGCGGCGCCGGGTAGTTCTTCGACATGCCGCCGACCATGTTGCGCGCGAACTGGAAATAGGCGTCGCCCAGCGGATGTTTGCATGGCAGGTTGCGCACCAGCGGCAGCGGACGGGTGGCTGCCACCGATCTGGCCAGTGCGATCGCCTCGTCGAGCAGCGTCTCGCCGGAGACCGCCATCTTGTCGAACAGCTTCTGGCCCGGCAGGCTGGCCAGCAATTCGCTGTTTTGCGGCTCGCCACTGACGATCATGTTCAGCGCCACTTCGACACCGAGCACCCGTGGCAGGCGCTGCGTGCCGCCGGCACCGGGAATCAGGCCGAGCTTGACTTCCGGCAGTGCGATCTTGCAGCCCGGCGCAGCAATGCGGTAGTGGCAACCCAGCGCCAGTTCCAGTCCGCCGCCCATCGCCACCGAATGCAGTGCGGCCACGACGGGCTTGTCGGCATTCTCGATCGCCAGGATGACGCTCAGCAGGTTCGGCTCCTGCACCGCCTTGGGTGAACCGAATTCCTTGATGTCGGCGCCGCCCGAGAACGCCTTGCCGGCGCCGGTGATCACCACGGCCTTGACCCGCTTGTTGGCCAGCGCCCGCGACAGGCCGCTGACGATGCCGCGGCGCGTCGCAAATCCCAGGCCGTTGACCGGCGGGTTGCTCATGGTGATGACGGCCACGTTGCCGTGGACTTTGTATTGGGCGGTCATGTCTGCATCCTCGGGAAAAGAGAGTTGTCCGGTAAAAATAGAACGATCGTTCTTTTTAAAATCATTGTAGAGGCCATGCGTGAAACACAGACCTGCCGCTTGTCCCCATCGGGACAAATCCAGAACGCCTGCAGCCTATTGCACCCTCACACCTGCAACCATTCCTGCACAAGCGCGGTGCGCCCGCGCAGTTGCGTTGGTGTGCCGTTGAAAACAATGCGGCCATGCCCCATCACCAGGACCCGGTCGGCAATGGACAGCGCAATCGCCATTTTCTGTTCCATCAGCATCACGGCCACGCCGCGGCGCTGCAACATGCGCAGGCATGCCGCCACCTGTTGCACCAGTGCCGGCGCCAAGCCCTCGGTCGGCTCGTCGACAATGACCATCGAAGGCGCACCCATCAGGCAGCGACCCAGCGCCAGCATCTGCTGCTCGCCACCGGACAATACCGCGGCATCGACATGCCGACGGGCCCGCAGCGCCGGGAACAGTTGATAGACATCCTCGTCACGCCACGCTGCGGTGCTTGCTGCGGTGGCCAAGCCTGGCTTGATGCCCAGTGTCAGGTTCTGCTGCACCGTCAGACCGCCAAACACATCCCGGCTCTCGGGCACGTAGCCGATTCCCAGTCGGGCGATCTCAAAACTCTGCAGCTGCGTCAGGGACTGCTGGTTCCAGTGCATCGTGCCACGCCATGCCAGTTGACCGGCGATGGCCTTGGCCAGCGTCGAACGCCCCGATCCGTTGCGTCCGAGCACGGCCACGATTTCTCCCGGCGCAACGTCGACATCCACATCGTGCAGCACCTCGCGTGCACCGTAACCGGCGCCAAGGCCGCGTATTGTCAGCATGTGCTGCCGCCTGACGCGCCCATGGCGGGCGCCGGGTCGAGCGCTCCGAGATATGCCTGTTGCACCCGTGCATTGGCACGTACTGCCGCCGGCGTGTCGACGCACAGAATTTCACCCTGCGCCAGCACCGCGATACGGTCAGCCAGACCGAACACCACGTCCATGTCGTGTTCGATCGTCAGCAGGGTCCGTCCCAGCGTCAGGGCACGGATCAGTGCGGTGAAATGGAGCGTCTCGCTGCGGCTCATGCCCGAGGTCGGCTCGTCCAGCAGCACCACATCGGCGCCTCCGATCACGGTGATGCCGATCTCCAGCGCCCGCTGCTCCGCATAACTCAGTTCGCCGGCCAGCACCTGGGCGCGCCCCAGCAGTCCGATGCGTTCCATCATCTCGCCGGCCTGCACCGCCAGCGCGCGCATGCCGCTGAGCGGCCGCCAGAACACGTAGCGCTGGCCCTGGCTCCACAAGGCGGCGCAGCGCAGGTTGTCGAACACGCTCAGGCGCGCAAAGCCGTGGCTGACCTGAAAGCTGCGCGACAGGCCCAGCCGGTTGATCCGGTGCGCCGCAAGTCCATCGATGCGTTTGCCCTTGAGCCAGATCTCGCCCTCGCTGGGCGCGCTGCGGCCACTGATCAGGTTGAACAGCGTCGATTTTCCGGCGCCGTTCGGGCCGATGATCGCCAGCGATTCACCCTGCGCCACGGAGAGGTCCACGCCTTTGAGAACCACGGTCTTGCCGTAGTGCTTGCCGAGCTTGCGCAAGCGCAGCACCTCGGGCGCCGCGGTTTTCACGCCGACCGGCTCCGCCGAACCAGCCAGTGGCTGGACACCGCCCCGGCCAGCGCAACTAGGGCGGCACCGGACCAGCTCGTCGCCGATGCCGCACTCAGCGACAAGCCCAGGAACTGCAGACCATCGCCCATGGCGGAACGCAGATGCCATTGGTAGGCCAGCTCCACCAGCGCCGACAGGCCGGCCAGCATCAACAGCCATGCCAAGGCCAGTGCCAGACAGTGGCCGGGTGAATGGTGCAGACGTGCCGCGAGCTGCGCCCGGAACCGGTGCGTAGCCAGGCTGGCCAGACCACCGGGCAGGTAGATCACCGCCAGCATGAATCCCAGACCCAGGTACAGCAGCCAGGCGGGTGTCAGCGCGCTGAGCAGCGCCAGCGACAACACCATGACGACAGCGCCGACGATCGGGCCGGCAAAGAATCCGGTACCACCGAGCACGGTGAACAGCAGGTAGGCGCCAGAGCGCTGGCCAGCAAAAACGTCCGACGTCACCACCTCGAAATGCAGTGCGGCCAGGCCGCCGGACACCCCGGCAAAAAACGCCGCGATCGCGAAGGCCAGGTAACGCACCATGTGCGGGTCGTGCCCGGTGAATGCCACCCGCTCGGCGTTGTCGCGCGTGGCGTTGAGCAGTCGCCCCAGCGGCGTGCGGGTGAACCCGTACATCAACGCGGTGCACACCAGCGTGTAGGCGGCAATCAGGTAATACAGATGCAATGCCGGCCCCAGCGACCAGCGGCCGATGGCAGCGCCTGCGGTGCGGTCGCCGGTCAGGCCGGACTCGCCGCCGGAAAACGCCGGGAACATCAATGCAGCAGTCCAGGCCAGTTCGCCCAGGCCCAGTGTGATCATCGCAAACGGTGTTGCCGAGCGGCGCGTGCTCACCCAGCCCAGCACAAGCGCCAGCAACAGGGCCGACAAGCCGCCGACCACCGGTATCAGGCTCACTGGCAGCGGCCAGCCACCGGCAACCCGTTGCAAGGTATGCATGGCCAGGAAAGCGCCCATGCCGGAGAACAACGCATGGCCGAAACTGAGCATGCCGCCCTGCCCCAGCAGGATGTTGTAGCTCAGGCAGACGATGGTGGCGATGCCGATCTGGCTGAGCAGGCTCAGGCCCAGCCCGTCGCCGAAAAACCATGGCGCCATCAGCCACGCGAGTCCGAACAGCAGCCAGCCGGTTCGCTGCAACACGGCCGATGGGCCCGCATCGACCGGGATGCAACCCGCCATCGGTGCCACCGCCTAGCCCTCCCGCGGACCGAAGAGGCCCCGTGGTCGCAACATCAGCATCAGCACCATCATCAGGTACGGCAACACCGGCGCCAGCTGGCTGAGTTTGAGGGCCCACACGCCACCGGTGTCCGCCGCCAGTGCGCTCGCCAGGCCCAGCGCGTTGAGCAAGGACAGCAGCGAAACATCCAGGCCCACGGCCAGGGTCTGCACAACACCGATCAGCAAGGACGCAACGAACGCACCGGCCAGCGAACCGATGCCACCGACAACCACCACGACAAAGACCAGCGCCCCCACCGACAGTGCCATGCCGGGTTCGGTGACATAGGTATTGCCGCCGATGACGCCAGCGAGTCCGGCCAGCGCACAACCACCGCCGAACACGCCCATGTGGATCTTCGGCAAGTCATGGCCCAGCGCCTGAACCATGTGCGGGTGCGTCAACGCGGCACGGATCAGCAAACCGGTGCGGGTTCGGGCCAGCAACCAGGCCAAGGCAGCGAGCATGGCCAGCGACACCAGCATCATGAAGGCACGGTAGGCGGGAAAAGCGATGCCGAACACGGTCGCGATCGGGCCTTCGAGCAACTGCGGTACCCGGTAGTCGACCGAACTGCGCCCCCAGACCAGTTGCACCAGTTCGAGCACCACGAAACTCAGGCCGAACGTGAACAGCAATTCGGCCACATGGCCATGCCGGTGCACCCGGCGCAGCGCCAGCCGCTCGAAAGCAGCGCCCAGCAGGCCGACGGCCAGCGGCGCGAGCACCAGCGCCAGCCAGAAACCGAACCGGTTGCCCAAGCTGTAGCCCAGGTAGGCACCCAGCATGTAGAACGAGGTATGGGCGAAGTTGAGCACGCCCATCATGCTGAAGATCAGCGTGAGGCCGGCGCTCAACATGAACAGCAACAGTCCGTAACTGATGCCGTTGAGCAGCGATACCGTGAACAACTCCATGTGAAGGCTGCGGCCGTCCGGGGCAATGGCGGCGCCGGGCCTCGCACGGGCGCAAACCGTTGCCGCAAGTTGGCGCGCTCAGGTTCCTGGCAGCGTGTAGTCCTTGAGTATCTCGCGCAGCTTGGTCTTCTGCATCTTGCCGGTTCCGCCCAAGGGAATCGCATCGACGAAGACAACGTCATCGGGAGTCTGCCACTTGGCGATCTTGCCTTCGTAGAACGCCAGCAGTTCCTCGCGCGAGACCTCCTGTCCCGGCTTCTTGACCACGGCAATGATCGGGCGCTCATCCCATTTCGGATGCTTGATGCCGATGCAGGCGGCCATCGCCACCGAGGGGTGTGCCACCGCGATGTTCTCGACGTCGATCGAACTGATCCACTCGCCGCCGGACTTGATCACGTCCTTGCTGCGGTCGGTGATCTGCATATAACCGTCCGGATCGATGGTGGCGACGTCACCGGTCGGAAACCAGCCGTCGACGAGTGGAGAGCCTTCCTCCGACTTGAAATAGTCGCTGATGATCCAGGGACCCTTGACCAGCAGGTCCCCGTACGCCTTGCCGTCCCACGGCTGCTCCTTGCCATCGGGGTCGACAATCTTCAGGTCGACACCGAAGATGCCGCGGCCCTGCTTGAGCCGGATCTTCATCTTCTCGGGGCCGGACAGGGCGTCGTGCTTGTTCTTGAGCGTGCAGACCGTGCCCAATGGGGACATCTCGGTCATGCCCCATGCGTGCAGCACCTCGACGCCATAGGTGTCGTGGAACGCGGTGATCATGGCCGGCGGGCAGGCAGAGCCACCGATCACGGTGCGCTTGAGCGTGGAGAAGCGCAGATTGTTGGCCTGCATGTGCCCCAGCATCATCTGCCAGACCGTCGGCACGCCAGCGGCAAAAGTGACTTTCTCGTTTTCAATCAGCTCGAAGATCGACTTGCCGTCCATCGCCGGCCCGGGAAACACCATCTTGCATCCGGTCATCGCGGCCGAATACGGCAGGCCCCAGGCGTTGACGTGGAACATCGGCACCACCGGCAACACACAGTCGCGGGCACTCATGTTCAGCGCGTCGGGCAAGGCGCCGGCGAATGCATGGAGCATCGTCGAGCGGTGGCTGTAGAGCACCGCTTTCGGGTTGCCGGTGGTGCCGCTGGTGTAGCACATGCTGGAGGCCGAGTTCTCGTCGAACTCGGGCCAGACATAGGTCGCCGGCTGCTGGCCGAGCCAGGCCTCGTAGCTGACAAGCCCGGGGATGCCGCTGTCGGCCGGCAACTTGTCGGCATCACACAAGGCGATGAAATGCTTGACCGTGGTCAGCTTCTTGTGGATGGCAGCAATGATGGGCAGGAAGCTCATGTCGAAACACAGGACCTGGTCTTCTGCATGATTGGCGATCCAGGCGATCTGGTCCGGATGCAGGCGCGGGTTGAGTGTATGCAGCACCCGGCCCGAACCGCTGACGCCGAAATACAGCTCCAGGTGCCGGTACCCGTTCCAGGCCAGTGTGGCCACACGGTCGCTGAACGCCAGCTTGAGCTGGTCCAGCGCATTTGCCACCTGGCGCGCGCGGCCGGCCAGTTGCGCGTAGTTGCAGCGATGGATATCACCCTCGACGCGGCGCGAGACGATCTCTCCCTCGCCATGGTGGCGTTCGGCGAAATCGATCAGCGTCGAAATCATCATCGGATGGTTCTGCATGAGGCCTAACATGGGCGAATCTCCTGTCTTCGAATGGTTGTGGCGCGCAGACGGCCCGTCGGGACCTGCACGGCCCCTAGTATTACGCAATTGGCGCACCGACCCGGGCCTGTATTCCCCGCCAGGCGGTACCGGCTTGTCAACTGCAGGACAATCGCAGCATGGACATGCGCACATCCCTGCCCCAGGCCAAAGGCCCAATGCCGGCACTTCGCTGGCGCAACAGCTTCGCCGCGCGCGATCCCGGGTTCTTCACCCGCATGGCGGCCACGCCCTTGCCAGATCCTTACTGGGTCGGCCGCAGCAACGCCGTGGCGCAGCAACTGGGGTTTTCCGACGAATGGATGCGCTCCGACGAGGCGCTGGCGGCATGGACCGGCAATATGGAGTTGCCGGGTTCGCAGCCGCTGGCCAGTGTCTACAGTGGCCATCAGTTCGGCCAATGGGCGGGCCAGCTCGGCGACGGCCGCGCGTTGTTGCTCGGTGAAATCGTCGTGCCCGATGGCTCGAGCCGCGAGCTGCAGCTCAAGGGCGCCGGGCTGACGCCGTATTCGCGCATGGGCGACGGCCGGGCCGTGTTGCGCAGTTCGATCCGCGAGTTCCTGTGTTCGCAGGCGATGGCCGGCCTGGGCATTCCGACCACGCTGGCCTTGTGTGTCACCGGCTCTGACGCCCCGGTACGGCGTGAGACCGTGGAAACCGCGGCCGTGGTCACCCGGGTGGCACCGAGTTTTCTGCGCTTTGGCCATTTCGAGCACTTCAGCTACAGCGGCGATCACGACCGCCTGCGCGAGCTGGCGGACTACACCATCGACCGCTTCTACCCCCAGTGTCGCGCCACCGCCGGCGCCGACGGCCAGGTTTACGCCGCCTTGCTGCAAGCGGTCAGCGAGCGCACGGCTGCGCTGATCGCGTCATGGCAGGCCGTCGGCTTTTGCCATGGCGTCATGAATACCGACAACATGAGCATGCTGGGCCTGACGATCGACTACGGCCCGTTCCAGTTCCTCGATGCCTTCGACCCCGGCCATATCTGCAACCATTCCGACAACCAGGGGCGCTACGCCTACAACCGGCAACCCAACATCGCCTACTGGAACCTGTATTGCCTGGGCCAGGCCTTGCTGCCGCTGATCGGCGAACAGGAGCAGGCCGTGCAGGCGCTCGAGTCCTACAAGACAGTGTTTCCCCAGGCCTTGCAACAACGGTTCCGGGCCAAACTCGGACTGAGCGGGTCCGATCCGCAGGATCTGCCACTGATCGAAGAGATTCTGAAGCTGCTGGCGGCAGACAAGGTCGATTTCACGATTTTCTGGCGTTCGCTCAGTGAAGGTGTCGCCGGTACGGCAAATACGCCGGTACGCGACCTGTTTCTGGACCGTGACGCTTTCGACCAGTGGCAGGCGCGCCACGCGCAGCGCCTGCTGCAGCAAGACCGTGGCGAGGCCGGTCGCAGCATGCTGGCGACCAACCCGCGGTATGTGCTGCGCAACCATCTGGGTGAACAGGCGATCATGAGCGCGAAACTTAAGGACTTTTCCGAAGTCTCACGCTTGTTGCAACTGCTGGAGAGCCCGTTCGACGAACATCCGGATCTGGCCCAATACGCCGGATTCCCACCCGACTGGGCGGCCGGCATTGAAATCAGCTGCTCGTCCTGAAGCCGAATCCGACCACAACCATGTCCGGGAAAATCGAAAAATCCGACGCGCAGTGGAAAGCGCTGCTCGAGGGCAAAGGCGCCGAGCCGATGGCGTTCGCCGTGACGCGCCACGAGGCCACTGAGCCGGCGTTCTCCGGTCGCCTGGCCGGGCAGAAGCGGTCCGGCACCTATGCCTGCATCTGTTGCGGCAAGCGGCTGTTCGCCTCGGAAACCAAATATGATTCGGGCACCGGATGGCCGAGCTTTTACCAACCGGTCGACGTCGACGCCATCGGCACCAAGGTCGACGGGCTGTTGTGGATGAAGCGCACCGAAGTCCACTGCCGGGATTGCGGTGCCCATCTCGGCCATGTTTTCCCCGATGGGCCGCCGCCCACCGGACTGCGCTACTGCATGAACTCGGCCTCGCTGGAATTCAAACCCGAATGAAGATACTGATCGATTTTTTCCCCATCCTGCTGTTTTTCGGCGCCTACAAGTTCTACGACATCTACGCAGCCACCGGCGTGCTGATGGCAGCAACCGTGGTGCAGACCGCCATCATGTACGCCGTCGACCGCAAGGTGACGACGATGCAGAAGATCACGCTGGGCATGATTCTGGCGTTTGGTGCACTGACGCTGTACCTGCACGACGAGCGCTTCATCAAGTGGAAGCCGACGGTGTTGTACGCAGCGATCGCCATCGCCCTGACCGTGACGGTATGGGTGTTCAAGAAGAGCTTCCTCAAGCTGATGCTCGGCGCGCAGCTCGACTTGCCGGACCGGATCTGGATGCACCTCAATATCGCCTGGATCCTCTACTCGGTCCTGATGGCCGCGGTCAACGCGTATGTCGCCATGTATTTCAGCACCGAGGCCTGGGTCAACTTCAAGCTCTGGGGTTATGTATTCCCGCTGGCGTTCATCATCGGCCAGGGTTTTTACATTTCGCCCCACCTCAAGGGCAGCGAATCCGAAGCAGGCCGATAACATGACAATGCCAACCGCTTTCGCCATCGATCAATGTCTGCGTGGTCGGCTCGCGCCCACCATGCTCGAGGTGCTTGACGAAAGCTACCAGCATGCCGGTCATGCCGGCGCCAACGACAGTGGCGTGGGCACGCATTTCCGGGTACGCGTATCGTCACCGCAATTTACACAATTGACCCGTGTACAGTGCCATCGGCTTGTGTATGATGCGCTGCAAGATTTTATTGACCAGGGGCTGCATGCGCTGGCAATAGAAGTGGTCCGTTAAAGGCCCGAATATTCCCCCGTCCGGGTCCGGATGGGGCGACACCCTCCCCGAACCCGTTGAGAGTAACCATGAAGAGATCCCTGATTGCAGCCTTGCTCGCCGTAGCGTTCACGACGCTGGCACCCGTCGCCGCGCTTGCGCAGAACATCGCCATCGTCAATGGCAAGGCGGTTCCCGCATCGCGCGTTGCCGCGCTGACCCGCCAGCTCGAGAGCTCCGGCCGCAAGGTCACTCCGGAAATGCAGGACCAGTTGCGCGAAGAGATCATCATGCGCGAGGTGTTCATGCAGGAGGCGAAAAAGCGTGGCCTGGACGCCACCGACGAATTCAAGCTCCAGCTGGACCTGGCGCGCCAGTCGATCCTGATTCGCGAGCTTTTCAACGACTACCAGAAGAAGAGCCCGATCACCGATGCCGATGCCAAGGCCGAGTACGACAAGTTCGTTGCGGCCAACGGTGGCAAGGAGTACAAGGCTCGCCATATTCTTGTCGAGACCGAGGCGGAAGCCAAGGCCATCATTGCCGACCTGAAAAAAGATGGCAAGTTCGAGGAGATCGCCAAGAAATCGTCCAAGGATCCTGGTTCAGGTGCCAATGGTGGTGATCTGGACTGGGCCGCATCCGGCAGTTATGTGCCCGAATTCTCCAAGGCCATGGTGGCACTGGAAAAAGGCAAGACCACCGACACCCCGGTCAAATCGCAGTTCGGTTATCACGTGATCCGGCTCGACGATGTGCGTGATGCACAACTGCCCAAATTCGACGAGGTCAAGCCGCAGATCCTGCAGCAGTTGCAGCAGCAGAAACTGGCGGCATTCCAGCAGGACTTGCGGACCAAGGCCAAGGTCCAGTAAACAGCCCGGCCCATCGGGTAATTGCCTGGCCAGGCGCGCGCGCGTCAGCCGCCAGGCAGTGCCGGGGGATGCAGATCAACGCGGCCACGGCCGCGTTTTTTCATGCAGCCAGTGTCTTGAGCAGCCACAGGCTGCCGATCATCACCGGCTGATGCAGCATGTAGTACAGCAGGCTCCGGCGGCCGAGCAAGGCCAGCACCGCCCATACGCCATCGGCTTGCCAGTCGCGCAGCGCAGGGGCAAGGCGCA
Source organism: Rhodoferax sp. (assembly GCA_018063505.1). GTDB lineage: Bacteria > Pseudomonadota > Gammaproteobacteria > Burkholderiales > Burkholderiaceae_C > CAISIP01. The sequence continues at coordinate 1,296 of JAGPBF010000017.1, read as the reverse complement.
GCAGGGCTGAACCGGCCCACACCCCCAGCCATACCACGCCCAGCCAGGGCAGCAGCGGAACATAGTCTTCGGTCACCGGCTTGCGCGTGATCAACCCGAGCCAGTTCAGCGCCGGAGCATTGAGTGGATCGGCCCAGGGCGATCCGTCCAGCATGGCGGCCGCGACAAACGGGGTTGCCAGCGCCCACAGTGCCAGCAGCGCAAGCCAGCGCGCCCAGGCGGCGGTCAGACGCGCGATCACCAGCATCAGTGCCAGGCCATGCAATACGCCGAAATAGATGTAGCTGTTCGGGAACATCCACCAGGACCCGGCGCTGACCAGCAAGGCGCATCCGGCGATCTGCAGCCAGCGCCGCCAGAAGCGCGGCCAGCTCAGTTGCTGCTGCACTGCCACCGCCTGGCCCAGGCCGGCGCAAAAAAGGAACAGGCTCAGGATCACCGTGCGCTGCAGCGTCCAGACCGGGTCGCGGTAGAAGTCCAGCCGCGCCCAGCCGAGGTTGTTCAGGTCGAAGCAGAAATGGTAGGCGGTCATCCACACCAGCGCCAGGCCACGCAAGGTGTCGATCGCGTCGATGCGGCTCGGATGTGTGGCTTGCACAGGCATGGCGCGCAGTGTACGGCGCCCTGCTCCGCAGCCCGGGTCAGGCCACTGGCAGAGACTTGCGCCGTGCCGTGAACCAGGCGCTGCCCGCGCCGCAGGCAACGATCAGCCCGATGCCGGACAAGGTCCAGCCGTCGGGCAGATGGGAAAACGCCACCCACCCCGCCAGTACGGCGAAACCGACCTGGCAATACAGGTACGGCATCAGCGTCGACGCCGGTGCATGCTGGTAGGCCTGCGCCAGCAGGAAGTGCCCGGTGGCGGCGAGCACTCCCATGGTCAGCATCAGCAGCCATAACCAGGGCGACGCCACCGTGGTCCAGATCAGCGGCAAGGCCAGCGTCAGCAGCAACGCCCCTACCCAGCCGCTGAAGAAATGCGTGGTCGACGCGTTGTCGACCCGCGCCAGCCGCCCGGTCAGCAGCTGGAACGCCGAGTTGCAGGCCATGCAGGCGAGCGGGAACAACACCGCCCAGCCAAAGTCATGGCCACCCGGTCGCACGATCACCAGCGTGCCGACAAACCCGCCGACGACAAGCAGCCATTGCAGCGGCACCACACGCTCCTTGAGCAGCACCACCGACAACACGGTCACGGTCAAGGGCGTCACCATGACGATGGCGGTGAATTCACCGACCGGGATGTAGCGCAGGCTCAAGTAGGCCAGCAGCGTGGTCACCACCAGCAACGCGCCG
>JAGPBF010000348.1 GCA_018063505.1 Rhodoferax sp. | reverse complement strand
AGCGCATGACCAGCAACCCCCGCAATTCGGCACGCTGGTAATTCAGGCGTCGCTCCGGGCTGCCTTGCAACCGACTCGGAGACCGCCTTTCAGTGCCCGACCGGTTCTCGACCGCCACGGATGGAACTACCAGTTCTTTGAGCGCATTCTGCACATCCGCATCACTGGCCAACGGAATACGCAGTGCGATTGCCAAGCGGGAGATCCTGACGTTCAGGTCGTCCAGATAAACCAGAAAGCGGGCCATCTCGGGGTCGGCTTGTGTTTGCGTAGTCGTTTGCATGATTTCCCCAAAAGACGCGCATCAGAACGTCTCAAATTCACCGATAAGTTCCGGACACTATACCCAACGGCTAGGCTGGCTCGATCGCCGCCTGCGCTGCGGCCAGCCGTGCGATTGGCACGCGGTAGGGCGAACAGCTCACATAGTCGAGTCCCGCACGGTGGAAGAAGGCCACCGACGCCGGGTCGCCACCATGTTCACCGCACACTCCGACTTCAATGTCGGGGCGCACGCTGCGGCCTTTTTCCACTGCCATCTGCACCAGGGCACCCACGCCCTTCTGGTCGATAGAGCGGAACGGGTCGTGCTCGTAAATGCCGCGCTTGAGGTAATCGGGCAGGAACTTGCCGGCATCGTCGCGTGAGAAGCCCAGCGTCATTTGGGTCAGATCGTTGGTTCCAAACGAGAAGAACTCGGCCTGCTTGCCAATGCTGTCGGCAATCAGCGCGGCGCGCGGCGTTTCAATCATCGTGCCCAGCAGATAGTCCAGTGTCTCACTCCGTTCGGCAAACACCGTGGCTGCGGTGCGACGGATTACGTCAGCCTGGGCGTTGAACTCGCGCACGGTGCCCACCAGAGGAACCATAATCTCGGCCTTGACATGGATACCCAAGGTGCGCACGTTCAGCGCCGCCTCGATCACCGCGCGGGTCTGCATCTCGGTGATTTCAGGGTAGCTGATGCCCAAACGGCACCCGCGGTGTCCCATCATGGGGTTGAACTCGTGCAGTTCCTCGACCCGCATCTTGATCTTGCCCAGTGGCACCTTCATCTCGGCCGCCATCACGCGCTGATTCGCATCATCGTGGGGCAAAAACTCATGCAGGGGCGGATCCAGCAAGCGGATCGTCACGGGCAGGTCGTGCATTTCGCGGAACAGCCCTTCAAAGTCACCCCGCTGCATCGGCAACAGTTTGGCCAGCGCCTTGCGTCGCCCGGTTTCGTTGTCGGCCAGAATCATCTCGCGCACGGCCAGAATGCGCTCGCCCTCAAAAAACATGTGCTCGGTGCGGCACAGACCGATGCCGGTGGCTCCGAAAGCGTGCGCCACCTTGGCGTCTGCCGGGCTGTCTGCGTTGGCACGAATCTCCAGGCGTTTGTACTTGTCGGTCAGTGCCATCAGAGCGCCAAAGTCGCCGCTCAGTTCTGCGTCCTTGGTATCGATCTTGCCAACATAGACCTCACCGGTGGAGCCGTTGAGCGAGATCCAGTCGCCTTCGTTGTAAACGCTGTCGCCCACCGTCATGGTGCGCGCCTTGAGGTCGACATGCACGGCACCGGCGCCCGACACGCAGCACTTGCCCATGCCGCGTGCTACCACAGCTGCGTGCGATGTCATGCCGCCGCGCGCGGTGAGAATGCCCTTGGCCACACTCATGCCCCGCAGGTCTTCGGGCGAAGTTTCCTGCCGCACCAGAATCACGTCCTTGCCCGCTTTGACCCAGGTCTCGGCTTCATCGGCGAAGAAGACGATCTGACCAGTGGCTGCACCCGGAGAGGCTGGCAGCCCGCGTGCGATGGCGCTGGCGGCTTTCAGGGCCCTGGGGTCAAAAATCGGGTGCAGCAACTCATTAAGGCGATCCGGTCCCACGCGCTGCAGGGCTGTTTTCTCGTCAATCATCCCCTGCTTGAGCATCTCCATGGCGATGCGCACCATGGCAGCACCCGTGCGTTTGCCATTGCGGGTTTGCAGCATCCAGAGCTTGCCTTCCTGGATCGTGAACTCCATGTCCTGCATGTCGCTGAAATGGTTTTCCAGCGTGGTTTCGGCGTGCAGCAACTGCTGGTAGATGTCAGGCATCAGTTCTTCCAGCGACGCATAGTGCGCTTTGCGCTCCTCCTCGCTGACCAGCGCCAGTTCGGCCCAGCGGCGTGAGCCCACCAGCGAGACCTGTTGCGGCGTACGAATACCCGCCACCACATCCTCACCCTGAGCATTTACCAGGAATTCACCATTGAACAGGTCTTCACCCGTTCCGGCATCGCGCGAAAACGCCACACCCGTTGCGCTGTTGTCACCGAGGTTGCCAAACACCATGGCCTGGACATTGACTGCCGTGCCCCACGAAGCCGGAATGTCGTTCAACTCGCGGTAGACGCAGGCGCGCTCATTGTTCCAGCTCTCGAATACCGCCCACACGGCACCCCATAGTTGCTCCCACGGGTCGGTAGGAAAGTCACGGCCAATGCGCGCACGGATCAGCGACTTGAAGCGCTGCACCAGTTCCTTGAGGTCGGCGGCATCAAGATCCGTATCGAGCTTGACGCCCTTCTTGTCCTTGACCATGTCGATGATGACTTCAAACGGGTCGTGGTCTTCCTTGGACACGGGTTTGAGTCCCATCACCACATCGCCATACATCTGCACAAAACGGCGATACGAATCCCAGGCAAAGCGTTCGTTATTGGACTTGCGCGCCAGCCCGACCACCGCCTCGTCATTGAGACCGAGATTCAGAATGGTGTCCATCATCCCGGGCATGGAAGCGCGCGCGCCCGATCGCACCGACAACAGAAGAGGGTCGTTGGCATTGCCAAATTGTTTGCCCATTTCCGCTTCCAGAAACTTCACGCCAGCCAGTACTTCATCCTGAATGAGTGTGAGTACGGCCTCTCGCCCCTGTTCGGTAAAGGCGGTGCACGCCTCGGTGCTGATGGTGAAACCGGACGGGACGGTGATGCCCAGCCGGCACATTTCGGCCAGGTTTGCACCCTTGCCTCCAAGCAG
>JAGPBF010000148.1 GCA_018063505.1 Rhodoferax sp. | reverse complement strand
GTTCTCACTCATACCGGCTGCGCCTCCGCGAGAACCTTGGCCCGGAACTTCGACGGTAAGTCACCAGGGGTCAGCAAATCAACGTGAATGCCTAGCAGCGATTCCAGGTCGTCTTGCAAACCGCCTAAGTCCAATAACGTGGCACCAGGCAGCGCATCGACCAACAAGTCAAGGTCGCTGCCATCCCGGTCGGTGCCATGCAGCACCGAACCGAAAACACGCGGGTTCGCCGTGCGAAAGCGGGTCACCGCTTCGCGCACTGCACTTCGCTTCATGTCAAGCACAACGGACGGTCGCATGGGCATCCTTTTTTATCGAAACTCATTGCATGGTAAGAGATCGAGAATGGCATTTCAAGAACCACTTTCGAGAATCGCAACACCTTGATTGCATCGTTCAAGTCGGTGACCTGGTGGCCGAGTCCTGCCCCAGCCCCAGCACGACCTACGGCAAGCTCGCCTGGCCGCAAGCTTGGGATACCCGCGACAAAACCTACTCGACAGCGCTTGCCGAACGGGTGAATACCCAGTATTGGCACCCGTTCGACGGACATTGGCGCAGCAGCGCCAAGATCGACGTGGGCAAGTGCGGGCGGCTACGTCTCCGCTCACTGGGTCTTCGCGTACGATTCTCCCCGTTTTCTGGGACAACCCCCTGAAGCACCCACTGGCGATCTGCGTCACGTCAAAGGTCGATTCCCGGCGGCACTGCCCACGTCGTCGAGTGCGGCCAGCAGGATCGATTTCTGCACCTTTCCCAGCGCGGTTTTCGGCAGGTTGTCGCGGAACAACACGCGGCGCGGCATTTTGAAACGTGCAATGCGGCCGTCCAGCAGCGCCAGCACATTCTGCTCGGTCAGTTGCGCGCCTGGCACCAGCACCACCACGGCCACCGCAACCTCGCCCCAGGTCGGGTCCTTCTGGCCGAGCACTGCGACCTCGGCGATGGCGCTGCTGGCCACCAGCAGGTTCTCGATCTCGGCCGGATAGATGTTCTCGCCACCCGAAATGATCATGTCGGTGCTGCGCCCGACCACCCAGTAGAAGCCCTCGCCATCCTGGCGCGCCAGGTCGCCACTGTGAAACCAGCCTTGCTGAAAGGCCGGATGGTCGGGCGCCTGCCAGTAACCCTGCATCAGGTTCGGCGCCTGGATCCAGATCTCGCCGACCTCGCCGCAGGCCACGTCATCACCCTGCGTGTCGACCAGGCGCACCTGCACATGCAGACCGGCCTTGCCGGCCGAACCCGGCACACGCATCGCGTCCTCGCGGCGCAGATAAATCGATACCGGCCCTGTCTCGGTGGCCCCGTAGACCTGCCCCACCGGAACGCCCCGCGCATGGAACGCCTCCAGCAGCGCGCGCGGCACCACCGAAGAACCGGCCACCAGCATCCGCAGCGACGTCAGGTCACACCCGGCCCACTCGGGATGCGCCATCACGGCGCGCAAGGTGGCCGGCACCATCACCGACAAGCTCGCGCGGCGCGCCTGCACGTCCGCCAGCCACGCGCCCGGCTCGAAGCGCCGGTGCAGGGTGACCGTGGCGCCGGCGTGTAATGCCGGCAGCGTCTGAATGCACAGGCCGCCGACATGGAACAGCGGCAACACGGTCAGCACATGGTCATCGGCCGACAGCTCCTGGGCGTGGCTGGCGTTGACACAGTTCCAAAACAGGCCGGCCTGCGTATGCATGGCGCCCTTGGGTCTTCCGGCCGTGCCCGAGGTATAGACCAGCAGCACCGGCGAACGGTCGTCACCAGCCAGCAACGCGGGATTCACCAGTGCCCCGCCGTGCGCCGCAGGAGCCTGTAACAGGCTCAGCGCAAGCAGCGCGCAGGAATTGCCCTGCAGCAGCTGCGGCGCCGCGTCGGCATGGTGTTCGTCGGCAAACATCCAGTGCACATCGGCATGCGCCAGGATCTGGCGATGTTCTTCTTCTGCCAGCCGGTAGTTCAGCGGCAGCAGCATGGCGCCGATACGGGCCAGTGCGAACAGCAGCACCAGCATGCGCGGGTCGTTCAGGCCCAGCCAGGCGACACGGTCGCCCGGCCGTATGCCCGTCTGCGCCAGCGCCGCCGTGGCCGCTTCGATCTGCTGCCACAACATCGGGTAAGTGATGTCCTGACCATGCCAATGCAAGGCCAGCTTATGTGGCGAGAACTGCGCATGCCGCTCGATGATGCGCGACAGGTTCATCGCCATGGTCCTGCTCCGCGCGTGTGCATCCGATGCCGCCCCGCCCTACAACACGTCCGGTTCGTCGCGTTCGCCGGTCTCGTACAGGCAATCGCGACCGAGCCGGTCGATGCACAACTCGGCGGTCCACGGCAGCATCAGCGAGCCGCAGCGCGAATCGCGGTACATGCGCTCCAGAGGCAGGCTCTTGAGCATGGATTGACCGCCGCAGGTGCGCACCGCCAGCCGGCAGATATCGTTGGCGTTTTCCATGATGGTGTAGTGCGCCGCCAGCAGCCCCATGCGCACTTCCTTGGACGGGTCGACCCGGGCGGCTCGCGCGTTCTGCAGGAAGATCGCGCGGGTCTGCTCGAGCTTGACCTTCATTTCGGCCACGGCGATCTGCTTGGTCGGGTACATGCGCCGCTTGACCGGCGGCATGCCCGGCAGTTCGGCGCGCAGGTACTGCACCGTGAAATCAAAAGCCGCCTGCGCGATGCCCATGTAGGTCGGCGACAAGGTGGCGAACATGTGTGGCCAGCGCAGTGCCGCCTGCGCGTACATGCCTTCGGGCATCAGGCGCTCGGCGTCGGCCACGAAGACGTCCTTGAACAACAGGTTGCGCGAGACCGTGCCGCGCATGCCCAGCGGATCCCAGTCGCCGGTGACGGTGACGCCTGGCGCATTGCGGTCGACCGCCAGATACAGCGAGTCGCGCTGCGTGGCGCCCGGAACATCGAGCGTGCACAGGATGCCGTAGTAGTCGGCCGCACCGGCCAGCGACGCGAAGATCTTCTTGCCGTTGACGATGTAGCCACCATCGACCTTGCGCGCCAGCGTACCGAACGGTGCCTTTCCGGCCGCCGCAGCCCCGCCCTCGGAGAAAGGCTGCGAATAGATCTTGCCTTCGTCGACGATGCGCTTGTAATGCATGGCGCGGTGCGTCTCGTGGCTTTCGCGTTGCTCGGCTGTCATGTCCAGGTCGTCGGCAATGAAGCCGGTCCACATGGTCGAGCTGACGTGCATGTTCAGCGTCAAGGCGGTGGCACCGCAGTGGCGGCCAATCTCGGCCGCCGTCATCACGTAGGTCGCAAAGTCGGCGCCCCAGCCACCGTATTGTTCGGGCACGCAGATCCGCAGCAACCCGGCTGTATGCATGTCGGCGTAGTTCTCGAACGGAAACACCGCGTCTCGGTCGATCTGCTGCGCACGAGGCGCGAACTTGTTGCGACCCAGGTCGGAGGCGATCTCGAGCAGGCGGTTCTGCTTGTCGGTCAGCGTCGTGTAGTCGCCGGCAATCGACGGAGGAACATACCGGGTGGGATTGGCAGGCGAAGAATTACGGGGTTCGGTTGTCATCAGACTCCTCCTCAGACTGGGAAATGCGTCTGCAGGAACTGCAACACGGCGCAATTGAATGCAGACGGCTGCTCCATGTTGGCCAGATGGCCAACGCCGGGCAGGCATTGGTAATGCCCCTGCGCAATACGCTCGGCCATGCGCTGCATCACATGCGGCGCGGCATTGCGATCCTGTTCGCCGGCCAGGCACAGTGTCGGCACGCCGATCTGCGCCAGCGCGTCGAGCCGGTTGAACGACACGATCGCCTGCAAGGCGGCACGGTAAGCGGTCTGCGGCACGCCCGCCATGACGGTGCATGCGGCATCCAGCGCCTGCCGGTCGGCCAGCGGCGCCATCATGGTCGGCACCAGTTGCCGCGCCAGCGAAGCCATGTCCAGGCCGGCATCGAGCGGCGCAAAACGCTGCTGCAGGAACTGCTGCTGCCAGGCGCCGTCGGCGCGACCGAAGGCCGCCGAGGTGCCCGACAGGATCAGGCCGTCGACCTGCTGCGGCCACAGGGCTGCCAGTTCCTGCGCCACCATGCCGCCCATGCTGTGGCCCAGCACCAGGTTGCGGCGGGCGTCCTTTTGCAGGATCAGCCGCTGCAGCGCCCGCGCCAGTTCGGTGGTCGTGCAAGGCGATACGGCCTGCGAGTCGCCGTATCCGGGCATGTCCCAAGCGATCACGCGGTAACCCGCAGCGGCGAACGCCGGCATATTGGTGGCCCACACATCCTTGCCGCCACCGACACCATGCAGCAGGAACAGGGCCGTGTTGCCACCCCCCTGCTCGATCGATGCGGGAATGTTGTCGTGCGCGCTCATTGCCATGGTCTCACGCGAGCGCCCCCTGCAACTGGCCGTCCTGCACCACCACCAGCCCATCCAGCGACACGGTACAGCCACGCAGCGGCAGGTCGAAATGGCCCAGCGTATGGCGGCCAGCCACTTCATTGGCGCCGGTGGAATAAAGGAAGTTTCCGGCGAAGGCACGCAACTCGGTACCGTTGAAATCGTTCTTGTCGTAGAACGCCATCGCGTCCCAGCGCGCACGCGGATTCATGCCCCAGCCCACATGTGACACCGCATAAGCGGCCCGGTCACCCCAGGCGGCGAAATAGCTGCGCATCAGGTCAGCGTCCAGGCTGCGGCCGGCGATGTCGGTGACGAAGTCGTCCTTGATCGTCAGGCTGACCGGCTGCTCCAGGTAACGCTTGAAGGTCAGGTTCACGTCGCCCTGGGCCAGCACCAGGGTTCCGTTGACACTGCCGGCAGCCGGAAACGCCAGGCACAAGCCGCCGGGCCAGTGCGAAATGCTGCCCGCACGCGCCGTGTAACCCCAGCCACCACCCACCCGGGCCCCGGTCAGCGCGATCGACAGATCGGTGCCCGCCGCTGATCGGACCTGCATGGCGCCGGCATTCTTGAGCAGCCGCATGCCGGCCTTGACCTTGGGCTCGAGCGCGGCGTCGGGCAAACAGCGTTCGAGCACTTCGGGATGTTCGTTCGAGACCATCAGTACCCGGGCACCACCGGCCAATATGGCTGGCAACTCGGCTGCGTGCAGCAAGCCCTCGACCGTGAGGTCGGCCACGAAACCGCTGCCCGCGAGCGCCTGCACCACCGGCGCCAACCCGCCGATCGCGTCGGAGGCACCGGTGGAGCGCACCGGAACCGGCGCGCTCAAAGCCGGCGTCGGCAACACGACATGGAACACCCGCGCACCGAGTTGCGCCAGGGCCAGCTCGGCCAGCTGCACGTTGACCGGCCGCGACTGGGTTTCGGACAGGATGGCGGCGCTTTCGCCGGCTTGCACGCCGCACAGGCGAAACGCCTGCACGAAAGCATCAACCCATTTGGCTTCGATTCGTTGCTGCAACATGTCGCCCAGCCTTACAAACGGGAACCGAGGGCGAAATAGGCCCCGGAATGAAACAACAGTGGCGCGGATTCCGCATGGCTGTAGCGCTCCACCTCCGCGATGAAAAGGCAGTGGTCACCGGCATCCTGTTGCGATACGCGCCGGCATTCGAACCAGGCCGCGGCGCCGTGCAGATAAGGCAGGCCGTGCCGGTTCTCCGCATGGGCGACCTGGCTGAACTTGTCAGGCGCTGCGGAGGCAAACAGCCGCGAGACCTCGACCTGGGATTCGGTCAGCACGTTGACCACGAAACGCTCGCCCTGGCGGAACGCCGGCAGGCTGGTCGAGGCCAGGCGCAATGCCCAACTGATCAAGGGTGGGTCCAGCGACAATGCACCAAACGAATTGGCGGTCAGGCCGACAAAGCTGCCGTCGCTGGCACGGGTCGTGATCACGGTCACGCCGGTGGCGAACTGGCCCAGGGCCACGCGCAATGCACGACCGTCGCCAATGGTGATGCCGGCAGGTGTAGCCGCCGGTGGCTTGGAGGGTGGATTCATCACCTGCCATCATAGATGACGGCGTATCCATCGCCCGAGCCAGTGGCGCCTTGCGCTATGCTCCACCATTGCAGCAAACTGCCGACCCACCATGACAGAGTCGCCTGAAGATCCCCGCCATTTCACCAAAGCCGTCACGCAACTGGGCGAGCAGCGCGACGTGGTGACGGCCGCGGCGATTTTCAACGCCCAGGGCATCAAGGTCATCGACAAGGGTGTCGCCATCAACAAGAGCCTGTACCAGCGTCTGACGCAGCACAGGTTGGCGGTACCGCTGGAAGATTCGGTCACCAGCCCGGACGCGGTCAATGGCGAGTCGCTCAAGCAGACCGCCTTGTCCATCATGGAAGACGTGCCGTTTTTTGGCCGCCTGGCACCCGATGTGCCAAGCCGCAAGCTGCTGCTCAATGTGATGGAGACGCTGCCTTTGCCCGAGGCGATGGCGTTCCAGCTCACCGTCGCGCGCGATGTGCGCCCCGAGGTCTACATGAACCTGGTGCGTACCGCACTGGTCGCGATCTGGCTGGCGAAGTCGCAGGCCACCATGTTGTCGCGCTTTGACCTGGGCATGGCAGGGTCCGCCGGCCTGCTGCACGACATCGGCATGCTGCATGTCGACCCGATCCTGTTGGAGGGCACGCAGAGACTCAATCGCGAGCAGCGGCGCCAGCTGTACTCGCACCCCCTGGTATCGACCACCCTGGTGGAACGCCATCACCAGTACTCGCGCGAAGTGATCCGCGCCGTCTCCGAGCATCAGGAGTACCTCGATGGCTCGGGTTATCCGCGCAATCTGCTCGGAGAAGCGATGAGTCCGCTGGGCCGGGTGGTGTCGCTGGCACAGGTCGTGGCTGCGATGTTCTCGCCTATGCGCAACGCGCCCGAAATGCAGCTCTCGGTGCTGCTGCGCATGAACACCCACCGCTACGACCCGACGATGTCGATGCAGATCCTGACGCTGGTGCAGCCGCAACTCGACGTGCTCAGCGCAGCCATCGAGCTGCTCGACGACCCGGTGCAGCTGCTCGGCGAGATCGACGCCATCCTGGCCCGCCTGCCGCTGGACCTGGACAAGGACCCGTCGATGAATGCCAGCCGCCGAGATGCACTGGCTACCGTGGCGGGGCACGGCGCCAAGCTGCGGCGCTCGCTTGCCGGTGTGGGTGCAGTGCCCGACCAGCTGGCGCAGCTCGGCGACAGCGTGCAAGACGAGGCCGTGCGCACCGAACTGACACTGCTGACCCGCGAGGCATGTTGGCAATTGCGCACGCTTGGCCGCGAGGCGCGCAGGCGCTGGCGCGAAGTGCCCGACGAGAACTACCCGGCACTGTTGCGCGGCTGGCTCGACGACGTGGATGCGCTGGTGGCCCGGCTGTCGGGGCCATCGGCCACCGATGTGCCAGAGGCCATTTCAAGTGAGTTCCCGCAGGAGGCTTCGCCGACTGAGGAAACGCCGGCGCCCTGACACCTGCCATGCGTTCTTCTGCACCAGCCAAGGCCGCGCTTGACCTTGCCCGGCCGACCTCGTTGAGCGACCTTTTCTGGTCGTTCAGCTGGCTTGCGCTGCAGGGTTTTGGCGGCGTGCTTGCGGTGGTACAGCGCGAACTGGTCGAGAAAAAACGCTGGCTGACGCTTGAGGAATTTGTCGAGGACTGGGCCGCCGCACAGGTCTTGCCCGGCCCCAACGTGATCAATCTGTCGCTGATGATTGGCGGGCGGCATTTCGGGTTGCCTGGTGCGATGGTCGCACTGGCCGGCATGCTGGCGTTTCCGATCCTGATCGTCTTGCTGCTGGCCGTCTTGTTTGCCGGCGTGGCCGACGAACCGATGGCGCGCGGCGCCTTGCGCGGCCTCGGGGCCGTGGCCACCGGCCTGATTGCCGCCACCGGGCTCAAGATGCTGCCGGCCTTGCGCACCAGCGCCATGGGCCGCTGGGCCTGCCTGACCGTGGGCTGCCTGAGTTTCGTGGCGATTGCCATCCTGCGCGTACCGCTGATCGGCGTGTTGCTGGGCCTGGGCGGGCCTGCCTGTGTCTGGGCCTGGTACCGGCTGGGACGCACATGAACCTGGTCATGACCACCTCGGACTGGCTGGCGCTGTTCGGCCATTTCCTGTCCTTGTCGCTGCTGGCCGTCGGCGGCGCCATTGCGCTGGCGCCGGACATGCACCGTTATCTGGTTGACGAGCGGCAGTGGCTCACCGACCCTGAATTTGCATCGAGCATCGCATTGGCCCAGGCCGCGCCCGGCCCCAATGCCTTGTTCATTGCCTTGCTGGGCTGGAACGTCGGTTTGAATACCGGCGGATATGGCGCCGCATTTCTGGGCATGTTGCTGGCAATGGCCGGCGTGCTGATACCCAGCACAACCTTGACCTACACCGCCAGCCGCTGGGCCCACAAGAACCGGACCCGCCGGTCGGTACGCGCATTCAAGCTGGCCATGGCCCCTGTAGTGGTGGCCTTGCTGCTGGCCACGGCCTGGTTGCTGGCTTCTGCATTGACCGGGCATTCCCGGGTCTGGGCCTCATGGCTGCTGGCACTGGTCAGCATGCTGATCGTCTGGCGCACACGCATCCACCTGTTGTGGTTGCTCAGCGCCGGCGCGCTGCTGGGCGCATTCGGCTGGGTGTGAGCTTGCCGCTGGGCCGCCGCCGGGCGGATTGGCCGGCAAGTGGGTTCAGCCGGTGGTCGTCGCGACGCTGCGCTGGCGCACCGCCTCGTACAGGCAGACTCCGCTGGCAACCGATACATTGAGGCTCTCGACCGCGCCACGCATCGGAATCTGCACCAGTTCATCGCAGGTCTTCATCGTCAGTTGGCGCATGCCGGCACCTTCAGCGCCCAGCACCAACGCCAGTGGCCGGCACAGGTCGACCTGGTACAGGGTTTTTTCGGCGGTATCGCTGGTACCCACGACATGGATCGCACGTTCCTTGAGTTCGGCCAATGTACGGGCCAGATTGGTGACCATGAAATACGGCACGGTTTCCGCCGCGCCACTGGCCACCTTGGCGACTGTGGCATTGATGCCGGCAGCATGGTCCTTGGGCGCTATGACCGCGTGGGCACCCGCACCGTCCGCCACGCGCAGACAGGCACCCAGGTTGTGCGGATCGGTAACACCGTCGAGAACCAGCAGCAAAGGGGCCACCCTGCGGTTCACGGGCATGGCCTCTTGCGCGGCCTCCAGGTCCTCGAGCAACTGATCGAGCGAGTGCGTCTTGGGCAAGGGCGAAACCCGCGCAACCACGCCCTGGTGCGCATGGTTGCCACACATACGGGCCAGCGCAATTCCATCGGATTCGATCAGACGCACGCCTGCATCACGCGCGCGCTCAAGAAACTGCCGCACGCGGGCATCGCGCCTGCCGGCGTCGAAATGCACCTCCAGCACCGAGCCCGGCGCGGTGCGCATGCGTACGCCTACGGCGTGAAAACCAAATAAGACCTGTGAGCTTGCCATGGCGCGATTATCCGCTGCCACAACGCGCCAACCGCAGCTCAGTGGGCGTTATCGACAATGCGGCCGGCTTCGATCGTGATCCGGCGTGTGCAGCGCTGGGCGATGGCGCGGTCGTGGGTCACCAGCACCAGCGTCGTGCCCAGTTCGGCATTGAGCGCGAACATCAGTTCCATGATGGTCTCGCCGGTGGCGAAATCCAGGCTGCCGGTGGGTTCATCGGCCAGCAGAACCGCCGGTTGCACGACAAAGGCACGTGCCAGCGCCACCCTTTGCTGCTCGCCACCACTCAGGACCTTGGGATAATGGCCCAGACGCTCGGACAATCCGACCCGCGCCAGCATCTCGGCAGCCGATTTGCGCGCATCCCTGGCGCCGCTGAGTTCCAGCGGCAACATGACGTTCTCCAGCGCGGTCAGATTGCCCATGAGCTGGAAGCTCTGGAATACGAAACCGACCTGCTGGGCGCGCAGGCCTGCACGGGCATCCTCGTCCATGGCGAACAGGTCCTTGCCCGCCAGCAGCACGGTGCCACGCGTTGGCGTGTCCAGACCGGCAATGATCGAGAGCAAGGTGCTCTTGCCGGAGCCGGACGCGCCAACAATGGCGGCAGTCTCCCTCGGTGCCAGGGAAAAATCGATATCGCGCAGAATGTCGAGTGTTCCGGTGGAATCGGTCACGGACTTGTAGACGTGTTGCACCGCGATGATGCTGTCGGCACGGGAGCTTTGCATGAAAGGTGGATGGTTTTGAATCGAAGAGACTTTATCGCGATGGCTGGCGCAGCCGGTGCAGTGGGGTTTTACGGCAGCCCGGCGCTGGCCCAGACGGCAGCAGCCGCACCATTGCATGGTAAGGGTAAAAAAGATGTGCGAACCACGACCATTGTCGTGCTCGGTGATTCACTGAGCGCCGAATACGGGCTGCGCCGGGGCACCGGCTGGGTCGCGTTGCTGGAGAAGAAACTCGCCAAGGAGCCGATCGCAGCCAAGGTCGTCAATGCCAGCATCAGTGGTGACACCACCTCGGGTGGACGGGCGCGCCTGGCCGCGGTACTCGAACAACACCATCCCACGCACCTCATCATCGAACTGGGCGGCAACGACGCGCTGCGCGGC
>JAGPBF010000347.1 GCA_018063505.1 Rhodoferax sp. | reverse complement strand
GCGCAGGAGCATGCGGTCTGGAAGACGCTGTTCGAGCGCCAGTCCCGCCTGCTGCCGGGCCGGGCCTGTGACGAATTCGTCGCCGGCATGCGCGATCTGCCGATAGGTCCGGAGCAGATACCCGACTTCCGGCGCCTGAGCGAGGTGTTGATGCGCCAGACCGGCTGGCAGATCATCGCGGTGCCGGGCCTGGTGCCCGACGAGGTGTTCTTCGATCACCTGGCGAACCGGCGCTTTCCGGCCGGCAACTTCATCCGCAAGGCCCATGAGCTCGACTACCTGGAAGAACCCGACGTGTTCCACGACGTGTTCGGCCATGTGCCGATGCTGATGAACCCGGTGATCGCCGATTTCGTGCAGGCTTATGGTGCCGGCGGTCTGCGTGCGCAGCAACTGGGCGTATTGCCGAACCTGGCGCGCGTTTACTGGTACACGGTGGAGTTTGGCCTGGTGCAGCAGAAGGACGATTTGCGGATCTACGGGTCGGGCATCGCGTCGTCGTACACCGAATCGGTGTTTGCGCTCGAGAGCCGCTCACCGAACCGGATCGGTTTCGACCTGGAGCGGGTCATGTGTACCGACTACCGCATCGACGACTTCCAGGAGGTGTATTTTGTGCTGCAGAGCCTGGACGACCTGCTGGGACTGGCGGCGATCGATTTCGCGCCCTTGTATGCCCGGGTCGGCCAGCGCGCACTGCTGCGACCGGGCGATGTCTTGACCACCGATCGCATCGTGCAGCGTGGCAATGGTGCTTACCATGCGGCCCGGCTGGCGGGTGCGGCAAGCGGCGCGTCAGGCTGAACTGCTCGCTGGGCCTGCGCACCCCGGACGTCACACGTCTGGTGCAGTGGCCGCTTATCGCATGACCATGGCAATCGGTCCATTGACCTGGAACGTCGTCGCAGTTTGCGCCAGGCGTGCATCGTCGGCGATAACGTACTGCACGATGGAATTGCCGCCGAAATGTGCCACGTACAGGAAACGGCCGGTCGGATCGGTCAACACGTTGACCGGCTGCACGCTGGTGAAAGCCTCTGCGATGGCACTGACGCTCAAGGCGCCATCGGCGCCGACGCGGTAGGAAGACACCGTGTTGCCCTGCAGGTTGGCGACCCAGGCAAATCGTCCGGCCGGATCGGTGGCCAGGCTGACCGGCGTATTGCCGGCCGCAACAAAGGCAGAGGCAAACGGCGCCAGCGTGCCGTTGCCTGCCAGCTGGTACTGCGACACATTGTTGGAGAGCACCCCGCTGTTGGTGACATAAACCGCCCGGCCTTGCGGGTCGATACGGATACCGGTCGGGTCGGCGCCGGCGACTGCGGAAGCTGCCAGCGCCAGCAGCCGGCCGTCGAGCCCCACTGCAAACTGCGACACCGTCCCGCCATCGTTGGCCACATAGACGTAACGACCTCCCGGGTCGATTGCCACCGCAGCCGGACCCACACCAGCGGCCACCGAGCCCAGCGACACCAGCCGACCATCGCCGCCGATCGCAAACTGCGCGACGCTACCGCCGTCATCGCTGACGTAGACGAACCGCCCGGACGGATCTACCGCAATACCGGTCGGTCCGGTGCCTGCCACGATGGCGTCGGGCAGCAACGCAGTCAGCTGGCCATCGGCTCCGATGCGGTATTGCGACACGGTACGGGCGTCGTTGGCCACATACAGATATCGTCCGAGCGGGTCGAGTGCCAGGCTGGTGGGGTTTGCGCCGGTAGCAATAAATGGTGTCGCCAGCAGACTCAGGCCCCCATCGCTGCCGACAGCGAACTGCGTCAGGTTGTTGCCGTTGAAATTGGCCACGTAGGCGAACTGCGCCGCATTGCGGCAGGACACGGTGACTGTCACAACGTCCGCTGTGCCTATCTTGCCGCTGCCATTGGCCACGACACAACCCTGTGCTGGCGCAACCGGCTGGCGCGCCACGGTGACGGCATACGGTGTGCCGGTCGGGGCCTGTCGCGTAAAGCTGGCGACTCCGTTGCCGGCGATCGACACGGTGTCGCCACCATTGTTCTGCAGCAGCAAGCCGCTGCCGGCCAGGCCGCTGACCGTGACCGTGACCGTATAGCCGGGCCCGGCCGCGCCGCCGCCGCCACCACCACCGCAGCCGCTCAGCAGCAGTGTCGTGAGGCCGGCGATGGCGGCCAGACCCCGGAGTTTTCGTTGCAAGACCATGGTTTTCTCCCTGAAGATTTCGGATCGGTGTTCAGCGGCGCTCACACACGCTGGCAAACGCCTGTGCCAGGCGCGTTGCTGCCATTGTCGGGTCGACCAGCAACAATCCCTGCGCTGTTACCTGATACCAGGATTTCTCGGTGGCGATGAAATCCATCGCAATGTCGTGCGGTTGGGGTTTGATGGTCGCGATGCGGGCCATCTCGAATGCCACGCCGATCTTCAGCGGCTGTGGCGCCAGCGCTGCCAGTGTGCGGTCGTAAAAGCCTCCACCGTAACCCAGGCGATATCCCTGCGCGTCGAAACCGATGGGCGGTATCAGCGCCAGTTGTGGCGTCACGATATCGCCTGCTTCGGGAACCGGCAGATCGTAGACACCTTTGTGGGTCGGCATGCCGGGCCACCAGAGGCGAAACTGCAGCGGGGCTGCTTTCTGCACCACCACCGGCAGTGCCGTGCGGGCGCCGGCCTCGCGCCAGGCCCGCATCAGGAAGCGCGGATCGAACTCGCCCTTGAATGGCCAGTAGCCAGCGACGACGGTACCGGTCACTGGCGCCAACGCAGCCAGCAGCCGCGCCGTGATCTGGGCATTCCACCGCGCGTGTTGTTCACGGTCGAGCGCCATGCGCTGCGCCAGCAAGGTCTCGCGTTGCTGCTTGCGCCAGGCATGGAGGTCGGGTGTCAGGGACATGGGGGTGCCATCGGTTGTAGGCTGCGCGGCTGCCATCGGTCCGAGCGCGCCTGCGACGGGATCGAGTATCTCCGCCATGGTGCGGCCGGGTCAAGGCGGGGCATGGCCATGCCTCTTTGCGGGGCGCGTTTGCCCCTGCAGTTAAGATAGCCGAC
>JAGPBF010000016.1 GCA_018063505.1 Rhodoferax sp. | reverse complement strand
AATGGGGGCGAGGTGCGCCAGGGCCGCGGCGCATGGCGCATGTCGTCCCCCAGGTAACGGGCCGAAAACACCCGCCGGCGGGCGCCCGGTCCCACACCGGCACTGGCGTGCAGGGTCAACATATGGAAGGCCAGCGCATCGCCGGGCTCCAGCGCCCAGCAAAGCTGGCGAAACTGCGCCGGATTCGCGTCGATCGCCGGCAATTCGGCCAGGCTCCCGTCCGGAAACCAGCGCGCCTGCTGGTCACGGAAGGTACGCGGCATGTACCAGGTGCCGGCATGCGAGCCGGCGACAAAACGCAGGCTGCTGGTCAGCGGCACCGGGTCCACCGGAATCCAGAAGCTGACGTTCTGGCGGCCGCTGACGTTGTAATACGGCTGGTCCTGGTGCCACGGCGTCGGCTGGCGCGTGCCAGCCTCCTTGACCAGCAGGTGGTCGTGGTACAGGCGGATCTCGCGGCTGCCGGTAAGCCGGGCGCTGACCGCCGGCAAGGCCGATTCGCAGAGAATCTCGCGGTAGGCCGGGTTCTGCTGCCAGGTGCAGAAATCCTCGACGAAACGGCCCGGGTCGTCCGGGGCACTGGCGACCATGGCCAGTGTGCTGGGGTGCGCCAGATTGTGTTCGATGCCCTCGGCCAGCCGCCGTACTTCGTGCGGCGTCAGAACGCCGCGCAGCAGCACAGCGCCATCGCGCCGATAGTCGGCGCAGACCTGCGCCGTGGGCTCGCAAGACGACGTCATGGCAAGTGCCTCAGCCGACCCAACGACGGGCGTTGTGCCAGAGCTGCATCCACGGGCTGTGCCGGTCGCGGTCCAGGTCGGTCCAGCTCAGCTGGATATTGCGGAACACCCGCTCGGGGTGCGGCATCATCGCAGTGAAGCGGCCGTCTGGCGTGGTCACGGCGGTCAGGCCGCCATGGCTGCCGTTGGGATTGAATGGATACGCCTCGGTGGCGGCGCCGTGGTTGTCGGTGTACCGCATGACGGCCGCCACGCGGCCGGCATCGCCACGACGCGCAAAGTTGGCAAAACCTTCTCCGTGCGCCACGGCAATCGGCAAGCGGCTGCCGGCCATGCCACGGAAAAACAGCGACGGCGACTCCAGCACCTCGACCATCGCCAGCCGGGCCTCATAACGCGCGCTCTGGTTGGTCGTGAAACGCGGCCAGTGCTCGGCGCCCGGAATGATGTCGGCCAGTTCGGCAAACATCTGGCAACCGTTGCATACGCCCAGCGCAAAGGTGTCACCGCGGGCGAAGAAGCCGCGAAACTGGTCGGCCAGCGCCGGATTGAAGGTGATCGAACGGGCCCAGCCGATGCCGGCGCCCAGGGTATCGCCGTAACTGAAGCCGCCGCAGGCCACGAGGCCCTGGAAGTCGGACAACGCTGCGCGCCCGGCCAGCAGGTCGCTCATGTGCACGTCGACCGGGTCGAAACCGGCCGCACCAAACGCATAGGCCATCTCGACATGCGAATTGACGCCCTGCTCGCGCAACACCGCCACCCGTGGCCGCGACTGCAGCAGTGCCGGTGCTTCGGGCACATAGGTCAGCGCCACATGCAGGCCCGGGTCGGACGCCAGACCTTTGGTGGCATGTTCCGCATCGGCGCCCGCCGGGTTGTCGCGCAGGCGGCAGATCTTCCAGCTGACCGAATCCCAGACCTGGTGAAGATCGGCCACGGGCGCGTTGAACACCGCCTTGGCATCGCGCCAGACCTGGATCTCGCCAATACCCGACGTGATGGTCGACCCCACCGGCCGGGTCTTGCCGATGCAGTGGCTGTGCCGGCTCAGGCCGTGCTCGCGCAGCACCTGCATCACCGCATTGCGGTCTTCGCTGCGCACCTGCAGCACCACGCCAAGCTCCTCGTTGAACAGCGCCTTGAGCGTGAGTTCCTCGCGCCGGGCGCTGACCTGGGCCGCCCAGTTCTTGCTGTCGCCGTATTCGGCGCGGCTGTCGCTGATGCCGTCGCCTTCGGTGACCAGCATGTCGATGTTGAGCGACACGCCGACCTTGCCGGCAAACGCCATCTCGCAGACCGTCGCGAACAGGCCGCCGTCGCTGCGGTCATGGTAGGCCAGCACTTTGCCACTGGCGCGCAAGATGTTGATCGCCTGCACCAGATGCACCAGATCCTGCGGATCGTCCAGATCGGGTGCCTCGTCACCGATCTGCTCCAGCGTCTGCGCCAGGATGCTGCCACCCATGCGATTGCGGCCGCGTCCAAGATCGACCAATACCAACGTGGTATCGGCCAGCTGCCCGTCGAGTTGCGGCGTCAACGTGCCACGCACATCGTCCAGCGTTGCAAAGGCGCTGACGATCAGGGACACCGGCGAAGTGACCTTGCGTATCTCGTTGGCGACCGGGTCGACCCACTGCGTACGCATCGACAGGGAATCCTTGCCCACCGGAATCGAAATACCCAGGGCTGGGCACAACTCGAGGCCTACGGCGCGAACCGTCGCATACAGGTCGGCATCTTCACCGGCCTCGCCACAAGCTGCCATCCAGTTGGCCGACAACTTGACGCGCGAGAGCGTGATCGGTGCCGCCAGCAAATTGGTAATGGCCTCGGCCACGGCCATCCGGCCCGATGCGGGTGCATCTATGACGGCCAGCGGCGTGCGTTCGCCCATGGCCATGGCCTCGCCGCGAAAGCCCTGGTAGTCGGCCAGCGTGACGGCGCAATCGGCCACCGGCACCTGCCAGGGGCCGACCATCTGGTCGCGGTGCGTGAGGCCACCGACGGTGCGGTCACCGATGGTGATCAGGAACCGTTTGGAGGCCACCGTCGGGTGCGACAACACGGCGATGGCCGCACGCTGCAGGTCGGTGCCAGAGAGGTCAAGCGGCGGGAACTGGCGTGACACGGTGCTGACATCGCGGTGCATCTTGGGCGGCTTGCCGAGCAACACGTCCATCGGCATGGCTACCGGCGTCGGACCGTTGGCGTCGACCAGCGAGAGCTGGCGCTCCTCGGTGGCCACGCCGACCACCGCATACGGGCAACGTTCACGGGCACAGAAGGCGGCAAACTGCGCCAGCGCGTCCGGTGCGATCGCCAGCACATACCGTTCCTGGCTTTCGTTGCACCAGATCTCGCGCGGGCTCATGCCGCTTTCGTCCAGCGGCACGGCACGAAGATCGAAACGGGCGCCCCTGCCGGCATCGTGGGTGAGTTCGGGAAACGCATTGCTCAGGCCGCCGGCGCCGACATCGTGGATCGCCAGCACCGGATTGGCCTCGCCCAGCGCCTGGCAATGGTTGATGACCTCCTGGGCCCGGCGCTGCATCTCGGGGTTGTCGCGCTGCACCGAGTCGAAATCGAGTGATGTGGCATTGGTGCCGGTGGCCATCGAACTGGCCGCGCTGCCGCCCAGGCCGATGCGCATACCGGGGCCGCCGAGCTGGATCAGCAGGCTGCCGGCCGGAAATTGCTTCTTGTGGGTCAGTTTGGCGTCGATGCTGCCCAGTCCGCCAGCCACCATGATCGGCTTGTGATAACCACGGCGCACCGTATCGACACTGGATGCGGCAGTCTGCTCGTATTCGCGGAAATAACCCAGCAGATTGGGACGACCGAATTCGTTGTTGAATGCGGCCCCGCCCAGCGGGCCTTCGACCATGATCTGCAAGGCGCTGGCAATATGTTCGGGCTTTCCGTAGGCCGAAGCAACGCCGTCCAGATCCATCTTGGACACGCTGAAACCGGTGAGGCCGGCCTTGGGGCGAGAGCCGCGGCCGGTGGCGCCTTCGTCGCGGATCTCGCCGCCGGCACCGGTCGCGGCACCGGGGAAAGGCGAGATCGCGGTTGGATGGTTGTGGGTTTCGACCTTCATCAGCACGTGCTGCAGGGACTCCGACGCCTGGTAGCTGCGCGGTGCCTCGCCCCCGCCCGTGGCATCACCACCGGCGACAAAACGCTGCACTGTGTTGCCTTCCATCACCGAGGCGTTGTCCGAATACGCCACCACCATGTGCTGGGGATGGGTCGTGTGGGTATGGCGGATCATGCCGAACAAGGTGTCGGGCTGGACCACGCCGTCGACGGTGAAACGCGCGTTGAAGATCTTGTGCCTGCAGTGTTCGCTGTTGGCCTGGGCAAACATCATCAGCTCGACGTCGGTCGGATTGCGCTGGAGCTGCGTGAACGCCTGTACCAGGTAATCCATCTCGTCGTCGGCCAGCGCCAGCCCATGGGCCTTGTTGGCATGTTCGAGTGCGGCCTTGCCGCCGGCCAGCACATCGATCTGCTCCAGCCCTGGCGCCGCAAGTTCGACGAACAGCTGCGAAGCCTCGGCGCGGGCGAACACGACACTCTCGGTCATCCGGTCATGCAATGCAGCCGCCAGCGCCTGCAATTGCGGCGCGCTCAGCTGGCTGCGCCCGAGCAAGCCGGACTTCAGGCCGATCCGGTATTCCACCACGCGCTCGATCCGGTGCACGTCGAGCGCGCAATTGTGCGCAATATCCGTGGCCTTGGAGGCCCAGGGCGAGACGGTACCCAGCCGGGGGGTGACCACCACCAGCGCGCCCTCGGTGGTACCCGTATAGGGCTCTCCGTAATCGAGCAGTGCTGCCAGTTGCTGCTGCAGCTGCGCCGACGGTGGCTGGTCGGACCAGACCAGGTGGACGTAGCGTGCATCGAGTCGTGCGACACGGTCATTGAGGGACTGCAGGCGCTCCAGCAACTGCCGGGCGCGGAAAGGTCCGAGCGCATGGGCGCCTTCGAAGGAGGTGATGGTCTGGGTCACGGAATGGATAGAAAAGGTCACGCCGGATCGGGAGCGCCGGACGCGGCATGGGCGCAGCCCGGCCGGTGGCGCGATTTTAGCGGCCCTGCAGTGGGATAATTGACAGATGACAATTACCTACAAAGACGAGGCCGGCATCGCGGGCATGCGGGTGGCGGGACGTCTGGCGGCCGAGGTGCTGGACTATCTGACACCGCATGTGTTGCCCGGTGTTTCGACCAACCAGCTCGACAAGCTGGCGCATGACTACATCACCCAGGTACAGCAAGCCATTCCGGCGCCGCTGAACTACCGCGGTGGCGGCAACATCCCGTATCCGAAATCGATCTGCACCTCGGTCAATCACCAGGTCTGCCACGGCATACCGAACGACAAGCTGCTCAAGAAGGGCGACGTGCTCAATATCGACGTCACCGTCATCAAGGACAGCTGGCACGGCGATACCAGCCGGATGTTCGTCGTCGGTGAAACATCGATTGCAGCCCGGCGCCTGAGCACCATCACCTACGAGGCCATGTGGCGCGGCATCGTGATGGTCAAGCCCGGCATCCACCTGGGCGACATCGGTTGGGCGATCCAGAAGTTCGCCGAGTCCAACGGTTTCAGCGTGGTGCGCGAATTCTGCGGCCATGGCATTGGCCAGGTCTTCCATGAAGAGCCGCAGGTGCTGCACTACGGCAAGCCCGGCACGCTGGAGGAGCTCAAGTCCGGCATGACCTTCACGATCGAGCCGATGATCAACGCCGGGCGCAAGGAGATCAAGGACGGCCCCGAAAAAGATGGCTGGACCATCGTGACCAAGGACCATTCCTTGTCCGCCCAGTGGGAGCACACGGTGCTGGTCACCCCCACCGGATACGAAGTCCTGACCCTCTCGGCCGGCAGCCCGCCACCACCAGCCTTTGTCAATGGCCAATGAGCAGCCCCCTGCCACGCCGGACGCATCGCCGATGCGTGCGGTGCGGGAGCTGCGCGCCGATTTTCGTTCCAAGAAGCGGGTATTGCTCGAGGACATCCGCGCCAGCGTGGCCTCGACACGGGCGGTCGGCAAGACGCTGACACTGCTGTCCAACCTGGCAGACCAGACGCTGCGCGCCTTGTGGGAGCAGGCCGGTCTGCGCGGGCCGTGTGCATTGCTGGCGGTCGGAGGGTATGGGCGGGCCAAGCTGTTTCCGCATTCCGATGTCGATGTATTGCTGCTGCTGGACGACGATTGCCAGCTCGACCAGGACAGCGCCTTGAAGTCGCGCATCGAGACCTTCATCGGCAGCTGCTGGGACACCGGACTGGAAATCGGCTCGGCCGTACGGACCGTGACGCAATGCCTGGCGGAAGCCGCCAAGGACGTGACAGTGCAGACATCGGTGCTCGAGTCGCGCCTGGTGATCGGCAACCGCAGCCTCTATGACGAGATGTGCGCTCGGCTGGGCCAGGAGATGGATCCGCGGGCATTTTTTGTCGCCAAGACGCTGGAAATGCGCCAGCGCCACAGCAAGTACGAAGACACGCCCTACGCACTCGAACCCAACTGCAAGGAGTCTCCCGGCGGACTGCGTGACCTGCAGATGCTGCTGTGGGTGTCCAAGGCGGCCGGCATGGGCCGCAACTGGGACGAACTGGCCCGTACCGGCTTGGCCACGCCGTTCGAGGTGCGCCAGATCAAGCGCAACGAGGCCTTGATGCGCCTGATCCGGATGCGGCTGCACCTGATTGCCGGGCGCCGCGAGGACCGGCTGGTGTTCGACATGCAGACGGCGGTGGCCGAATCATTCGGTTACCGCACGCCGGAGAACGGCACCGTTCCGTTCTCGGTCGGGGTGACCGAAACCTCAGCCAAATCGACCCGCAAGGTCACCGTGGTACGCGCCAGCGAAGCCCTGATGCGGCGTTACTACTGGGCAGCCAAGGCGATCACGCAGCTCAACCAGATCGTGCTGCTCAACATGGAGGAGCGCCTGTACGGCTCCACCGAGCAGCCCCGCCCATTGAACGCCTGGTTCAATGTGAAGGCCGGCATGATCGACGTGGTCAGTGATGACCTCTATCTGCGCGAGCCCCATGCGATCCTGCAGACCTTTCTGGTCTACCAGACCAGCAGCGGCACCAAGGGGCTTTCAAGCCGCACCCTGCGCGCGCTGTACAACGCGCGCTCGATCATGGATGCGAAGTTCCGCAACGATCCGGTGAACCGCGCCACCTTTCTCGAGATCATCATGCAGCATGATGGTCTGACCCATGCCATGCGGCTGATGAACCAGACCTCGGTGCTGGGGCGTTATCTGTGGGTGTTCCGACGCATCGTCGGGCAGATGCAGCATGACCTGTTCCACGTGTACACGGTGGACCAGCACATCCTGATGGTGCTGCGCAACGTACGGCGCTTCTTCATCGTCGAACACGCGCATGAATATCCGTTCTGTTCACAACTGGCCGCAGGCTGGGACAAGCCCTGGATTCTGTACCTGGCCGCCCTGTTCCACGACATCGCCAAGGGGCGTGGCGGCGACCATTCCAAATTGGGCGCCACCAGCGTGCGACAGTTCTGTCGCCAGCACGGCGTCGCGCGCGAAGACGCACGCATGATCGAGTTTCTGGTGCGCGAACACCTGACGATGAGCCATATCGCGCAGAAGGCGGATCTGAGCGACCCGGACGTGATCATGAAGTTCGCCGCCAGGGTTGGCGACCAGCGGCACCTGACGGCGCTGTACCTGCTGACCGTCGCCGATATCCGCGGCACTTCGCCCAAGGTGTGGAACGCGTGGAAAGGCAAGCTGCTCGAAGACCTGTACCGGTTGACGGCACGTGCGCTGGGAGGCGATGTACCCGATCCGCAGGCCGAGGTCGAGGCGCGCAAACGCGAGGCGCTGGTCAAGATCGCGTTGTATGCGTTGCCGTACGGCGCCCACAAACGCCTGTGGGACACCCTGGACGTCGGTTATTTCATGCGCCATGACGCGACCGACATCGCCTGGCATACGCGCCACCTGTCGCGCCATGTCGACACCGACCGACCGATCGTGCGTGCGCGCCAGTCGCTGGTTGGCGAAGGCCTGCAGATCATGGTCTACACGCGCGACCAGAGCGATCTGTTCGCACGCATCTGCGGCTATTTCGACCATGGCCATTTCAGCATCCTGGACTCACGCATCCATACCGCGCGCAATGGTTATGCACTCGACACCTTCCAGGTCGTGACATCGTCGATGCCCGATCACTACCGCGAACTGATCAGCATGGTCGAGTCCGGCTTGGCCTCGGCCATTGCCGACACCGCCCCGCTGCGTGAGCCCAGCCGTGGGCGGGTCTCGCGCCGCGTTCGCAACTTCCCGATCACCCCACGCGTGACGCTGCGTCCGGACGAAAAAGGCCAGCGCTGGCTGCTCAACATCACCGCCAGCGACCGCGTCGGCCTGCTGTATGCCGTCGCGCGCGTGCTGGCCTTGCACAAGGTGAACCTGCATCTGGCCAAGATTGCCACGCTCGGAGAAATGATCGACGACACCTTTCTGATCGACGGGCCGCAGTTGCAGCACAACCGCGATCAGATCGCGATCGAGACTGAATTGCTGCAGGCGCTGACCTGACTGCGTGCGTGGCGAATGCGCTCGACAAGGGCTGTCGACGCCGCCAGGATGGCTCAGTCGTCCTGACGGGCGTCCAGTCCGGGAAACAGCACCTCGGTAAAACCGAAGCGGCTGAAATCACGCACCCGCATCGGGTACAACACACCGATCAGATGGTCGCATTCATGTTGCACGACACGCGCATGAAATCCCTCGACCACCCGCTCAAACGGATCACCATACGGGTCGAAGCCGGCGTAATGCAGCCGGGCATGGCGTGGCACCACCGCGCGCAGTCCGGGCACCGACAGGCAACCTTCCCAGTCTTCTTCCAGCGCGGGGGCACCTGCGGCCGCCGGCAATGGCGTGATCACCGGATTGAGCAACACGGTACGTGGAATCGGCGGTGCATCCGGATAACGCGGGTTCGGTGCATCGGTACCGAAGATCACCAGTTGCAGGTCGACCCCGATCTGCGGGGCGGCCAGCCCGGCGCCGTTGGCCGCATGCATGGTGTCGAGCATGTCGCTGACCAGCAGATGCAGCGCATCACTGTCGAAATCCGTGACCGGTTGCGCCACGCGCAACAGCCGCGGATCGCCCATCTTGAGAATCTCACGTACCGCCATCGCGCAACTCCTTGAGCCGTGTTTCGTCGATCACCGGCACGCCCAGTGCCAGCGCCTTGTCGAGTTTGCTGCCAGCTTCGGCGCCGGCAACAACATAGTCTGTCTTCTTGCTGACCGAGCCGGCCACCTTGCCGCCAGCAGCTTCGACAAGGTCTTTCGCCTCGTCGCGGCCCATCGAGGGCAGCGTGCCGGTGATGACGAAGGTCTTGCCACTGAACGGACGTGGCGCTGCCGGTGCCGGCGCGCCCTCTTCCCATGCCAGGCCGCAGGCACGCAGCTGCTCGACCACCTCCCGGTTATGCGGCTGCGCGAAGAACGTGCGAAGGCTTTGCGCCACGATCGGGCCGACATCGGCCACCTCCAGCAATTGCGCCTCGCTGGCATCCATGACCGCATCCAGACTGCCGAAATGGCGCGCCAGTTCCTTGGCCGTGGCCTCGCCGACATGGCGTATGCCCAGGCCGAACAGGAAACGCTGCAGCGTGGTTTGCTTGGATTTCTCCAGCGCCTCCAGAATGTTGCGCGCCGACTTGTCGGCCATGCGATCGAGCCCGGCCAGTGCGGCAAGACCCAGCCGGTAAAGGTCGGGCAAGGTGCGCACCACCTGGGCGTCGACCAGCTGATCGACCAGCTTCTCGCCCAGGCCCTCGACCTCGACCGCCCTGCGCTGTGCGAAATGCAGGATCGCCTGCTTGCGTTGTGCCGCGCAGAACAGCCCTCCGGTGCAGCGGTAATCGGCTTCGCCCTCCTCGCGCACGGCCGCCGATCCACAGACCGGGCAGATCCGCGGCATCGTGAACGGTGGCGGATCGCCGCTGCGCTTGTCAAGCAATACCGACACGACTTCGGGAATCACGTCGCCGGCGCGGCGCACCACCACGGTGTCACCGACGCGTACGTCCTTGCGACGGGCTTCGTCCTCGTTGTGCAAAGTGGCATTGGTGACGGTCACACCGCCCACGAATACCGGCGCCAGCTTGGCCACCGGCGTCAGCTTGCCGGTGCGGCCGACCTGGACCTCGATACCCAGCACGCTTGTCAGCTGCTCCTGCGCCGGGTACTTGTGCGCCACTGCCCAGCGCGGTTCGCGGGTGACGAATCCAAGCCGCTGCTGCAGCGCCAGCGAATTGACCTTGTAGACCACACCGTCGATATCGAACCCCAGTGTGTCACGCTGCGCGCCGACGCGTTGGTGGTAGTCCACCAGCGCCTGCGCACCATCGGCCAGCGCCACCAGCGTACTCACCGGAAACCCCCACTGGCGCAACTGCTGCAGCATCGCATAGTGCTCGCCAAAGGCAGGCCCGCCCTGCTCGGGTGGCGTCACCTGGCCCAGTCCGTAGGCGAAGAAACTCAAGGGGCGCTGTGCGGCAATGGCCGGGTCGAGCTGGCGCACCGCGCCGGCCGCCGCGTTGCGTGGATTGACAAAGGTCTTCTCGCCACGCATCCCTGCAGCGATCTTGTCGCGCTGCGCGGCGTTCAGGCGTTCAAAATCGTCGCGCCGCATGTAGACCTCGCCCCGCACCTCGAGCAGATCCGGTGCATCGGGTGGCAATCGCAACGGCACCTGGCCGATGGTGCGCACGTTCTGCGTCACGTCCTCGCCGGTCTCGCCGTCACCGCGCGTGGCGGCCTGGACCAGCATGCGGTTCAGATAACGCAGACTCATGGCCAATCCGTCGAACTTGGGCTCTGCCACGTATTGCACTGGCGCATCGTCAGCCGACAGCCCCAGTTCGCGCCGCACCCGGGTATCGAAAGCCGCCGCGCCACTGGCCTGCGTATCGGTCTCGGTGCGGATGCTGAGCATCGGGATCACATGCCGCACCTGTGCAAACCCGTCCAGCACCTTGCCGCCCACGCGCTGGGTCGGTGAATCTGCTGCGAGCAGGTCCGGCCGGCGGGACTCGATGGCCTGCAGTTCCTGGAACAGCAGGTCGTAGGCCGCATCGGGAATACTGGGCGCGTCAAGCACGTAATACTGGTGCCCGTGCCGGTGCAACTCGGCACGCAGCAACTCGGCGCGACGCGCGTCGGCCTCTGGCTCCGGGCCGGGCGGCTTGGCTGCCGAACTCATCGTGCAAGCTCCGGGCAAGGGGCTGCGGCGCCGTGGGCCCTGGGTGCGGCCCTGTTGCTGCAGCAGTCGGCAGGCGGAAAAATCACGAGAACAGGCGGCGTGCCAATGCCGAGCCGGCAGCCAGGTCGCGTTGTTCCAGTGTGTCGTACAGGCCTTCGAGTTCGCCACCGATGGCGTCCATCGCATCGCGCGGCAACACCTGGCCGTTGTCGTCGGTGATGACGCCGTCCATGGCCTGTGCCATGCCCTGGGCGACCTCGCGCAGCCGCACGAAAGGTTGCTCGGCGCGATCGACCTGGGCCACATCGAGTGCCAGCGATACCTGGCGCACCGCAGCCTGGGCGGGATCCTCGGCCAAGGCCGCCTGGGTGTCGAATATCAGGCTCAGTACCGGTGGCAAACCAGCAGCAGCGGACGCCGGCAGGACCATGCGCCCGGGCACCGCGCCGGCTACAAAACCCAGCCGCGCAGCCTGTTGCTGCACATAGCCGGGGCTCCAGGCCGCGCTGCGCGCACGCAGTGTGAAGCCGAGCTGCGCGTCGTGGCCGCTGGCGAACTGGTCCAGTTCGCGGGCACGTGCCACTTCTTCGAGCATGTCGGGAAAATCCGCCGTTCCGCCGACCGCATCGCAGAAGGCCTGGGTCTTGGCAACAAACTCGGAGAACTCGATTTCATTGAGTGCACCCGAGCGATTGGCCAGTTGCACACCGGCCTGCAGCGCCTCATAACGCTGGCCCGCCTGCGGCGCCTCCCAATGCCTGGTATGGCTATTGAGACCTTCGACTGCAAATGGCTTGCTGCCGACGCGGCGGGTCGACGGCAAGGCCGCAACCACGGCCTCTCCATGAAGCTCGGCCTCCAGTGCGACCGGCGCAATCACATCGATCAACGCATCCAGACCAGGCTTCTTGTCGCTGGGTGGATGTGGCGCAGCAGTTGGCGCCACGAAATCGTCGTCGTCGAGCCTGGGTTCGATCGCCTCGGTTGCCTCTGGTACCAGGGACGCATCGTCGCCGGGCTGAGGCTGAGGCTGTGGCTGGCGCGGCGTCACCTTGCGCGCCGACCAGGCGCCGTGGGCAACCACCGCGGCCAGCAACAGGCCACCGACAATCGCAAGACCCAGCTGCAAGGTACTCATGGATATCAGGCCAGCTCAGCCAGCGAGGCGGCAGCGTCCATGTCGACTGCCACGATTCGCGATACGCCTTGTTCCTGCATCGTGACTCCTATGAGCTGTTGTGCCATTTCCATGGCGATCTTGTTGTGACTGATGAACAGGAATTGTGTTTCCCGGCTCATGCTGGTAACCAGTTTGGCATAACGCTCGGTGTTGGCATCGTCCAGCGGTGCATCGACCTCGTCGAGCAGGCAGAACGGCGCGGGGTTGAGCTGGAATATCGCAAACACCAACGCAATCGCCGTCAAGGCCTTCTCGCCACCGGAGAGCAGGTGGATGGTCTGGTTCTTCTTGCCCGGTGGCTGGGCGATCACCTGAACGCCGGAGTCCAGGATTTCCTCGCCGGTGATCACCAGCTTGGCATTGCCGCCACCGAACAGCTCCGGGAACATCTTGCCGAAATGCGCATTGACGGTGTTGAAGGTGCCCGACAACAGCTCGCGCGTCTCGGCATCGATCTTCTTGATCGCATCTTCGAGCGTATTCATGGCCTCGTTCAGGTCGGCCGACTGTGCGTCCAGGAACTGCTTGCGCTCGCGGGCCGATGTGAGTTCATCGAGCGCCGCCAGGTTGACCGCACCCAGTGCAGTGACTTCGGCATTGATCCTGTCGATCGACCCCTGCATGCCGGCCAGTCGCACATTGCCCTGTTCGATCGACAGGCGGATCGCGTCGATGTCAGCGTGTGCATCGTCCAGCAGTTGCTGGTACTGCTCGCTACCGATGCGGGCCGCCTGTTCCTTGAGTTGCAGATCGGTGATGCGCTGGCGCAGCGGATCGAGCGCACGCTCGAGTTCGAGTCGGCGCTCGTCGCTGGCGCGCAATTTCGCGGTCAGGTCGTCGTATTCACTGCGCCTGGCACCCAGCGCCTTCTCGCGTTCGAGCTTGACCGCCAGCGCACTCTGAAGCCCGGCCTGCGCCGCAACATCGCTCAGGCGATCGAACTCCTGGCTGGTACGTTGCTGCTCTTGGGCGATCGACAGTGACTGCTGATCCGCAGTGGCGATCGCCCTGGCCAGCTCGGACTGGCGCGCCCCCAGACTGCGCAGCGCGAACTCGGCCTCCTGCGCCTGGCGTTCGACGCTGCGCTGCTGCTCGCGGCTTTCTGCCAGGTTGCGTTCGGCCTGGATCACGCGGTCATCGAGCTGGGCGTGGCGTTCCTGGGTGTCGGCCAGCTGCATGTCGAGTTCTTCGAAGCGCGCGTCCGACATGACGCGGCGCTGCTGCAGATCTTCAAGCTGCAGGTCGAGTTCGGCCAGTTCAGCGCTGAGCTGGCTGCCGCGCACGCGCGTCTGCTCGGCCAGTTGGCGCTGTCGCAAGGCCTCCACCTGCAGGCTATGGGCCTGGGTCTGGAGCCCGGCGGCATCACGGCGCAACTGCACCAGGCTTTGCGTTGCCTCGGCCAGCGCCGACTCGGCGCGCGAAAGATGCTGCCGGCTCTGCTCGCAGATCAGCTGCTGCGCACGCAGCTGCTTTTCCAGATTCTCGATTTCCTGGGCCCTGGCCAGCAGGCCGGCCTGTTCGGAATCGGGGGCGTAAAAGTCGACGCTGTCGGCGCTGACTGCATGGCCCGAGGGCACATAAACCACGTCACCGACCTTCAGCTGTGCGCGCAAGGCCAGCGCAGCCTCGAGGTCGGGTGCGGTATAGCAGCCCTGCAACCAGCCGCGCAATACCGCCGCCAGACCGGCGTCATTGAGCTCCAGCAGATCGGAAAGCCGCGGCAACTCCGACGACTCTTGTGGTTTGGACGCCTGTGGCAGGCTGAAAAAAACCAGTTTGGCCGGCGGCGCTTCGTCGACGAAGGCACGCACCATGTCCAGCCGCGACACCTCCAGCGCACCCAGACGCTCGCGCAACGCCGCCTCGAGGGCGTTTTCCCAACCCTGGCGCACGTGGATCCGGGTCCACAAGCCCGCCAAGGTCTCCAGCCCGTGCTTCTTGAGCCAGGGCTGCAGTTTTCCGTCGGTCTTGACCCTTTCCTGCAGGGCCTTGAGGGCCTCCATGCGCGCCGACAACGCGGCCTGCTGGCTGGATTCGGTATTGACGGCCTGCTGGTGATCGCGCCTGGCCTGCTCCAGCGTCGGAAGCGCATCCTGCAGCTCATGCAGGCGCGCATCGGCAACCGACGCTGCCTCGCGGGCCTGCTCCCATTGGCCTTCCAGGCCTTGCAACTGCGCCTCGTCCGGCGCCTGCAGCGCGCGCTGGTCGGCCAGCAGCCGCTCGCGCCGGGTCTCGAGCTGGCGCGACTGCTCCTGCACGCTGCGTTGCTCGGCCGCCAGTACCTGGATCTGCTGCTGCACCTGCCCCACGCTGGCGCGTTGTTCATTGGCCTGGGCCTGCGCGACGCGCACCGACTCCTGCAACTGCGGCAACTGCTGCGCATGGTCCTCGACCTGCGCCGACAAGATGGCGCTCTGCTCCTGGCCTTGTTCGGCGGTCAGCGTCAGTTCGGCCGATTCGCGTTCAGCATCGCGTTTGCGGGTCGACCATTGGGTCGCCTGTTCCTTGAGGCTGGCCAGGCGTTGTTCGGCGCGTTGGCGGCCTTCGACTACAAAGCGGATTTCCGCTTCCAGCCGTCCGACCTCGGTACTGGCCTCGTATAACAGGCCCTGGGCCTGGTTGACCTGGTCACCCGCCGCGTAATGGGCCTGGCGCACGGTTTCCAGACCCGACTCGATCTGGCGCAGGTCTGCGACCTGGCTTTCCATTGCATTGACCGCACCCTGCACGTCCTGCGTTACCCGCGACTGGTCGGACCGGGCCTCGGCCAGCTTCAGGTACCACAACTGGTGCTGGCGCAGGCTCACGTCGGCCTGAAGGCTCTTGTAACGCTGCGCGACTTCGGCCTGCTTCTCCAGCTTGTCCAGGTTGTTGCCAAGCTCGCGCAGAATGTCTTCGACCCGGGTCAGGTTCTCGCGCGTGTCGCTCAGACGGTTTTCGGTCTCGCGCCGGCGTTCCTTGTATTTGGAAACACCTGCTGCTTCCTCGAGAAACAGGCGCAGTTCCTCCGGCTTGGATTCGATGATGCGGCTGATCGTGCCCTGGCCGATGATGGCGTAGGCGCGTGGACCCAGGCCCGTGCCCAGGAACACATCCTGCACATCCCGCCGGCGTACCGGCTGGTTGTTGATGTAGTAGCTGCTGGTGCCATCGCGCGTCAGCACCCGCTTGACGGCAATTTCGGCAAACTGGCCCCATTGGCCGCCGGCCCGTTGATCGGCGTTCTCGAACACCAGCTCTACGCTGGCGCGGCTGGCGGGTTTGCGCAGATTCGTACCGTTGAAGATCACGTCCTGCATCGACTCGCCACGCAGCTCGCTGGCGCGGCTCTCGCCCAGCACCCAGCGTACAGCATCCATGATGTTGGATTTGCCACAGCCATTGGGCCCGACCACACCCACCAGTTGCCCTGGCAACTGGAAGTGGGTGGGTTCGACAAAGGACTTGAAACCCGATAACTTGATCGAATTGAGGCGCACGGACTACGGAATCAAGTGATGGACTGGATGAGGAATCGTCGGAGAAAGGCTGGAGAAACCGGGGGCTCCCCGGCAGCGGCAATGATACCTTGTCGCAATTTTCGATCGTCCCGGACCGTGCATAGTTCCTGCTCGCAAGACCAGGGGGCCGTGTTAGCATGTTCACCGTCGTGCGCGCGCCCGTCAATTTGACGCTTTGGGCAGCCACGCCATCTTCGTCACAGCATCGGGAGTACGCATGAAGGACGAGATCGACGATCCACGGCGCCAGATTCTGGTGCGAGCCCTGGCAGCCGGATTGCTGGGTTCTGGCCTTACACCGGCCCAGGCGCTCACTTTTGGTTCGTTCTTCGGCGGCAAGCCGGCCAAGTTGCCTGAAACCCAGTCGATCTACAGTGTCAATGGCGATGTGACGGTCAACAACGAGACTGCCACACTCAAGACCCGCATCAACCCAGGGGACACCGTCGAGACCGCCCGCAACAGCGAGGTCATCTTTGTCGTCAACAGCCACTCGATGATTCTGCGCAGCGAAAGCAAGCTGGTCATCGAGAAAGAAGAAAGTTCGGCCAGTGCATTGCTGATCAGCGGTCTGCGCATGCTCAGCGGCAAGCTGCTGTCTGTATCGCGCAACTCCAACATGCGCGTGACTTCCGCGACGGCCACCATCGGTATCCGCGGAACCGGCTTTTACATCGAAGCCGATCCGGAGCGCACCTATTTCTGCACCTGCTACGGCGTCACCGAGGTCGAAGCCAGCGCCGATCCGCAAAGCCGCGAGACCGTCGCGGCGACCCGGCATGATCGGCCTCTGTATATCGTGGCCGATGGCGCGGCCGGCAACAATATCCGCAATGCGCCGTTCATCAACCACACCGACCAGGAACTCTCGCTGATCGAAACGCTGGTCGGACGCAAGACGCCGTTCGTGTTCTCGGGCACCACCTATACCGGGCCGCGCCGGACATACTGAGCCAGCGGTCGAAGGCCGAACGCGGGTTGGCCGGGCACACGAACGCTCACGAGCCCAGGCACTTTCTGTGGCGCTGCTGACGTTCCGTCAGCCAGCGCCACCCCATCGGACCATCTTTACTCCGGTGCGCCGTTGAGAATCCAGTTCAATACCATGTCGTAATCGGCGCGGCCGACATTGCCCGGCGTCTGACTGGCATTGAAGCCCGGCCGGGAACCACCGTTGTGATGGTTACCCGACGGTTTGCGCAACAAAGGACTGGCCACGATGTCGGTGAAGTTGATGCGCCCGCGCACCTCTGTATAGAGCCAATGCAGGTTGGTCGCGTCGTTGGCATCGCCGGTCGCAGCCCGGTCGAAATCAACATACCAGATCGGCGGAATGACACTGCCGGCCGGCACTGCCCCCGCGTCACCACCGGGCCGATGGCAGGTATCGCACCCACCTGCACCAGCCTGCAGCAGTGTCTTGATCTGCGCAAAGCGCAACGCGGTCGGTGTATACGGCAAGGTACTGTCCACGACAATGGTCAGCGTAGCCGGGGCACTGGCGGTGCCGGCACTGTTGCTGGCCACCAATCGCACTTCATAGGTCCCGTCCTGCGTGGCTGTGAATGTGGGTGCGGCTGAGGTCGCGTTGGTCAGCACGGCACCTCCGGGCGGGCCACCGAGCAGCGACCACTGGTAACTGCTTGAGAACAGGCTCATGGCAGCCGACAAGGTGCTCGCGCCCTGCTTGACGACCCGGTCCGGCCCGGGATCTGCGATGGGCCGCCCAGGCATTTTCGTGTCGCCAAGATAGGTGCCCATGGTCTGGAACATGCCGGGCGTGCTCCAGTATTTATCGTAGATCAGCTTGGCCAGCGGCATGTTGCCGCGATCGACCACATGCACCTTGATGCGGTCCTTGTAGGCATCGAAATGCTGGAATGTGTCGAAGTCGATGTCGGACTGGTTCCCGGTGCCGCGCAGCAGGTGGCAGACCCGGCAAGCTTGCGCCTGCACGTTGAGATACAGCGTCGATTGCCCGGCCACGCTCCAGGATGGTTCGACATAGGTGTCGGTTGTAAACGAGGTCGCGTTGGGCAAACCGTCTCCACCGTACATGTCCTTGAGGTGCACTGCGGCTGTCCCCTGGTATTCGTTTTTGGTCGCCACGCGGCGACAGTTGTCCTCGGGAAAGGCGGCCACCGTGCCGGTGGGCAGCGGCATCGAGCACAACACCAGTTTGTTGATCGCCTTGATCGCAGCTTCTTGTTCGGACCGGCTGAAACCCGGAATCGTCGAATAGTCGAACGATGCCGGTTCGAACGGGTGCAGTTGTGCCTGCATATCGCCTCGATGCTGCGAATAGCCATTCATGACTTTCGCAAACAGTTTTTTGCCAGTCACAGGATCCGGTGGGGTCAGCGGGTCACCACGGCCGCCATGGCAGGTCGTACACACGGTGGGCATGGCCTTGTCCGGCCGGCCGTCCAGGCTCAGCGTGGTGAGCCGCTGCTCGGTGACCGGATCATAGGTATAGAACTTGACGAAATTTCCGTCGGCCGGAAGTCCCGCCGTACCCGCTTTGGGACCTGGGCTGAACTCGATCGCGTTGGTTCCCAGGTGCCATTTCGAAGTCCTGTTGATCGCTGCCTCCAGGTTCAACGGGGTGTAACCGCCGTAAGCCCCCACGAGATAGTTCTCGACCAGAAAGGCCAGCGTGCCATTCGGGTTGCGGTGCGCCACCATGCGCCGGCCGTAGCCCAGGTCGCGCTGGTCGCCGATGATCACCGAGTATTCGGTATGGCCGCCGCTGGTAACACCGATGTTGTTTGCCAGCTTCCATTTCGCCAATGTGTCCTTGGCGTTGGTGGGATCGATCGCCTCATAGTAGGCGTTGGCATATTCGACCTCACCCACCTCAAACAGTTGATCGGGCCGCACAAGTGGATTGGGGTTCAGCAGAAATCGGTCCAGACCGACGGCTTGCGAAGCACCCCGGTCCCCGTTGGTCTGGATGTCGCCCGTCGTGCTGCCACCCCCGCCACCTCCGCCGCACGCAACCAGCAGCAATGCCGTAGCGGCAATCCATGGATAAAGCAGCCAGCGTCCCTTTTTCATCGTCTGTTCCCTAAAACCGCATCAGATAGACCACCGACAGCTGATTGGCCTTGTAGCTGCGTGGCGAGGTCACGAAGGACGGGCGCAGCCCCGGTGTCGACCGGATATGGCGCCATGAGAAATCGATCGAGTCGCGCGGCCCCAATCCCAGGTTGTAGCCCATGGTCAGCAAGGTCGTGGCGCCCCGGAACCGGTAGCTGAACATCTGGCCGCCCGGATAGGCATCGTCCTGGGCAAAGACATCGGCCACGGTAACGTTCTCCAGCGACGCCCGGCCGGTCGACACGATGTCGCCCTTGCGGTATTCCGCGCCCAGGTAGACGATTTGCTTGTCGTCGATCGCGTAGTCGAGATTGCCCCGGATCGCGTTGTCCACGGTACTGAAGACGTCGCTGCTGGCGTTGCGCCGGTTGTGTGACAAGGCCGCAAACATGCTGATCCGGTCGGTCAGCGGCTGGCGCAACGAGACACCGGCACTGAATCGGTAGCCATCGCGCAGTTCGGACTCGAACGCCTCGCCGGTCAGGCGGGCAAATGCGCCCAAAGTGGGTTCATCGAATTCGGACGAGGCACGGTACTGGTATTCGACCTCGCCGGTCAGCGACACACGGCTGAGCCCGTTGTAGCTGCGGAACTTCTCCCCGCCCAGGGTGCCGGTCCACAGCAGGCGCGAATTGGCCGACAGCTGCTGGCGGATAGCCTTGCCGACATTGAGCGCATAGGAGTGATCACCCAGGCGATCGGCGCCGGTCTTGGCGCGGGTCACGTTGTCGTCGTATACCGCGCCCGCTTCCAGCTGCACGTTGATCGGCTCATCGCGGGCCGCTTCGGCATTCTCGGATAACAGGCGCGGCAGCCCCCGTACGTCGAAGTCCTTGCTCAGGCGCAGGCGCAGCGCATGGGTGGACGCGTTGGAGAATGAATGGCTCAACTGGTACTCGATCGACAGGCTCAGACCATCACGCAGGATGAAGTCGCTTCCCAGACCCAGCACCATCGAATCGCGCGGTCCGCCAGCCGATGGCAGACGATACAAGGGTCCGCCGGCCTGATCCGCATACTGGATATAGGCATCGCCGGAGCGTTTGAACTCATGGCGATATTCGACCCGCACGCGCGGCACGGCATAACCGAAATCGGCAGCATGGATGGATTCGGCCCGCACGCCCAGTGCGCCCTCGACCGAGGTCGAAGTTTGCCGGACGTAGCGCAACGCATAAGCTCCGGCGCCGGTCTCGGTGCTGGTATCCAGGCGGCTGGTGGAGAAATCGATCCGGCCATATGGCGACAACAGCATATTGCCGTTGCGCCACTCGTACCCTCCGGTCAGCGCACCAAAAACCTGGCTTCCATTGCGCTTGCCATACGCGAAATCGCTGATAGGTGCAACGAACCTGGAAGAGTTGAAGTCCAGCGAACCGACGCCCAGCAAGCCATCGATGAAGGTGGTCGGTGTCGGCTGGTAGCTGCCATAGACCGCCAGCGAATATCCCTTGGATCGATTGACCGAGCCGTCGGTACCGATCAGCGTCTTGTCGCGGGCGTACCCCAGCCCCATGCCCAAGGCCAGCTGGTCGCTGTAGCGCTTGTCGACACCCACCGTGATGCCGTCGGAGCTGAACTCCGAGCTGCTGAAACCGCCCTGGGCATCGCGGGTGCCGAATGTGGCCACGCCTTCAACCCAGTAACTCACACTGCCAGCGGAACCGCTCGCCGGACTGGCGTTGAGACCCAGGCCCGAGCCCACACTCGACAGGTTGACCGACCGGTTCTTCACCAGCGAGATCACCGACTCGGCCAGCGGCAAGGACTGGACGCCCAGACCGGCACTCAGCGCGCGAACGATGTCCGACTCCCGGGCCGCCGCAGGCGCATGGTTCGCCGCCAAGGACGTGATTGCGCCCGGCGTTTGTGGCGTCACAGCGTTATTTCGAGCGGCCAACCAGTCAGTAGCAGTTGCCGGGGCAGTTGCCGCTGCAGTCGTCACACCAGCGCCAGCGAGAGCCGCGCTGCCAAATCCAACGGAAGCGGGCGTGTCGATGCGCCCCTGCAAACCGGATCCCACTGGGCCCTGAGCGCCGGGGCTGCGGTGCAAAGTTTCCATGCGGCGCTGGAAATTCGAGATCTGGGCACGCGAAAATCTCTGTGCAGCATCTGTCTGTGCCGTCAACAAGCCTGCAACGACTGCATCCTGCGTCGGGTCCGGGCGCCCAGTCACTGTGACCGTCACGGTGCCTTGTGGCGATTTTCCACCGGTCCCCGAGCCGACAAAGGTGAACGTATCGGAACCGAAATAGTTGTTGACCGGTGTGTAGGTAACCTTGGTGCCGTTGACCGTCACCGTTCCATGTGCCGGCGTTGCCACGATCGTGACCCCCGTCGGCAAAAACCCGGCAAACAGACAACTCGCCAGATCCAGCGTCGTTGCTGTGTTCAGCGGAACCGACATTGCGCAACTGGTCGGCGCCGGTATTCCCACCGTAAATTGCACCGTCACTTCAGCTCCGAAGTCGGCCGTCGGCAGGAAATCGTTCTTGGCGGCCAGCTTCACGGGATACACGCCCGGCGTGGAAGGTACACCGGTGATCTGTCCGGTCCCGGTATCGAGCACCAGTCCAGGCGGCAATCCGGTCTGCCGGTACCCGGTGATAACCGGATTGGTCGCCACGATCTGCAGCGGGGCAATTTCGACGCCTGCCTGATAACTCGCAAAAGTCGGACTGGTGATCACCGGTTTGCCAGCTGCGATGATGTTGAATGCAAGCTCGACCGGGACGCTAGTGCCAGCGGCATTGGTCGCCGTGAACTTCGTCTTGAAAAGGCCGCTGGTTCCAGGTGTACCAGTAATGGCACCGTTGGTCGTATTCAGGGACAGATTCGGTGGCATGCTGCTGCCAGCAAAAATCCCGTAAGCGGTGATCGGCACATTAGTCGCGGTCACCGAATAACCCGTGAACGGCACACCGACATTGCCATCGGGCGGCGCGATATTGTTCACGACCGGGGCCGTGTTGGGATTGATCAGAACCGTGATGTCCGTTGTGCCAACCCCCGTACCGCCAGCATTGGTCGCCCCTAGCCTGAGCACGAAGATTCCGCTGGCAGTAGGTGTCCCGGTGATCGCGCCACTGTTGGCGTTGACGCCTAATCCCGGATTGATCGAAGGCGGCACCGGCACCAGGGTGTAGCTGCCAGCATCAATTGCTGGCGGAGTGCTGGCGCTGATGGTGTAGTTCGACGCTACGACCGATGTACCGACCGTACCGGCGGCGCCCGAGGACGAAGCCGGCATATTGGTTGTGATGACCGGCGCCGTCGCAGCAGTGACCGTGATCCGCAGATTTTGCGTAACCGTGTAGGAGGGTACACCGGAGGTCGTCGCACCCATCGTGAAATCGAATTGTCCCGAAGTAGTCGGTGTAAAGGTCACCAGCCCAGAGCCATTGTTGACACTGATCCAAGACGGCAACTGACCACCCGCCGAAGGCACCAGCGTGTAGGTGCCATTTGTGGCGGCCGGGAACGATGTGATGTTGTAATTTGTCTGATTGACACCATTCTGGGCCAGGGGGCCCAGGGTTGTGGCACTGTTGATCCCGGCAACTGTCAATGTCACGGTTTTGGAAGCAGTGCCCGGATTGACGACACCATTGATCATGGCCTGCACCACGATGGTGTAGTCGCCAGGCACCGCAAGGGCTGGAATTGCTCCGGCGATTGCCGCACATCGTCCCGCGCCACAACCCACGCTGCCGCCAACGCTCAAACCAAGGTCCGCCAGCGTCGTCGTGGGCGAGGCGCCCGCGGGACGGCCGGTCACAGATGCACTGAACGCAGAGGCCGTAGCATCGTTGGAAGAGATCGTGTAGACCGTAGCGCTGGCTTGCCCGACTTTGCCCGACCCCGACGCGCCGCTGTCGATACCCAGCACATTCACGGCGATGGTCTGGAACGCGCTGCCGGACGGGTTGACAACCGAAAGCCTGAAATTGTCCGCTCCCGTAAACCCGGCGACAGATCGATAGCTGACGTTGTAGGCGACCGTGGCATTGCCGGCCACTTGCGCTGCCGTGACACCTCCGACTGCGGCGTTGGCCGTGGTATTGGAGATGACCAATCCGGCGCCATCCTGGGCTGCACCGCCAGAGCCATCGTCCCTGATTCGCGAATAAAAGTCTTTTGTCCCGGTCACTCCGGACAACACATTCATCGCCAACAGAGGGTCGACGGTCGGCTGCGTCACTTTGAACAGGGGAGCCTTGTATTGCCCGATATACAGCGCCAATTGGAACAACTGGTTGAGTTGGGTCGAGTTCGGCGGATTGAGCGCCGCAGTGCCGACCGCTAACGTCATCTTGCCCAGGCCGACAACGCCATCGTAAGGCATGGACGTATTGCCATTTGTCGGTTTGAAAGCGTCAATGAGGCGCTGCAGGTTGTTGGCAGCCTGAGGATGGCCGGAACCTTGCAAGTCCGTTGGGTTGTACTCGCCCAACGTGAAGTGGCAACTCTTACAGTTTTGGGACAGAAGCGGCGTTACAGCGGTATAGACATCGCGCCCCAAAGATACCTGGTTCTGCGCCATTGCAGGGCCGGCACCGACCAGCACCAGCAAAACGGCGCCAAGCAGTTGCCACAATCCTCGGCGGAACTCAAGCCAACGATTGATTGCACGTTTTGCCACCATGCGCTGCGGGCACGATTGCAGGGGTGGGAGTCTGGTCAATTGAAGATGCCTTATCGGTCGAGAGGCCCATCAAGGACGAACAGCATAGATTTGCCCAGACGAGGCCAAGCGTTGGCAAATGCACGCATGAAGACACAGTTTAGACAAATTTGGTTTCACTTGTAACCATTGACTCCCAACGACCACCGTCAATATATCCTTGTGTAGCATCATTTCCACAAATCAAGGGTCTTTACCTATATGGTCAGAGGTTGTGGTCGACCACCAAGTGTTCAGGGCTGAGGCCATGGCCCAATCGGCTGAGCCCCCCAATGCCGGTGAAACGACATTGCCGCCTTTTCATCATTTTCATTTCGCAGACGATCGATGCCCAGTTCTCTTCAACTCGCCCAAGGCCATGCTGCTCTCACAGAGGTCGTACGCGACTGCCGCAAGATGCTGCACCGCCGCTCCCTGGTGGCTGCCGGAGCCAGCATGGTGCCGATTCCCGGGCTGGACTGGGCCGTCGATGCGGCTCTGCTGTCCCGGCTGATTCCGCAAATCAATGCCCGCTTCGGCCTGACACCGGAGCAGATGGCGCGGCTCGGGCCGAGCCAGCGTGACCAGGTGCAGAAAGCCATCAGCGGGGTTGGATCGGTGCTGATCGGCAAATTCATCAGCAAGGAGCTGGTGCTGCGGGCTGCCCAGACCGTCGGCATGCGGCTGACGACGGCGCAGGCCGCCAAATATGTACCCTTCGCCGGACAAGCCGTGGCAGCAGTGGTCGGTTATTCGGCGGTGCGTTACCTTGGCGAGCAACATCTGAAGGACTGCGTACGGGTGGCGCTGCGCGCGCAGCTGCAGCTGCCCGCCCCTGCCGGTCTGAAGGCCCACGGCACAGATCCGGCGGCCGCCGGAGGCTGACGGACGCCACGCCGGGTCAGAACCGGTAAGTCGCCGCCACGTGCAACCGGATCGGATTGCCTGACGGCGCCGCGCGTGGGCCGTCCAACGCCTTGGCCAGATCCACACCCAGCTGCATCTTGTTGTAGACCATGCGCATGCCGATACCGACCGCCATCAACGACTCGTTGGAGCCGCCGCGAAGCCACACCCGGCCTCCATCGAGAAACACGATCGGGCGAATTTTGAGTTCACCGATGCCCGGGCCCATGCCTTCGACGTTCCATTGGTAACCGCGCTCTCCGGCAACCACCCGATCCGAGAAGCCGCGCACCGAACTGGCACCGCCCAGGCCGAATTGTTCGCCCGCGATCAGAGAATCGTTGGAAAACTGGCCTTTGAGCCGCCCGCTCAGTTGCCAGCTGCCAGCCAGTGTCGCGGCCTCCAGGCTGTAGCGAATCGCGTCCCAGTTCCGGTCGCCACCATTGGCGGCATGGTTGGCCGCCGAGTTCGCGGTACCGCCGCCGATATTGACTGCGTAATCGACACTGCCGGCGTACACGCCCCAGTCCGGCTCGTTGCGCAGCGTGTATTGCAGCGACAACACCCGTGAGCCGACGTTGGGCTGGATCTGCGCGCCATTGAAGGTGGTGCTGTTCTTGAAATAGCGATCGTCCAGGCCGACGGCGACCGTCTGCTGCAAGGGCCCCACACGGTTCAGCGCCTTGGACAGCCGCACGCCGGCGAACTGGCCACTGCCGCTGACGTCGAACACATTGGCGCCCTGCCTGACCTGGCCGGAGTTGACATCGGAGCTGACATAGGCTGCCGACAGGTTCATGCCGGTGCCGTAGATCGGTACCTGGTAGTAAACGCCGATCAGGCTCACGTTGTTCGGATAACCCGGATCGGTCGTGTACGACACCGTCATGACCTGGTCGCGGTCGAACAGATTGGAATGCTGGAATCCGCCACTGATGCGTCGCGTGCGCGCCGACGGGCCACTGCCGGTCACTTTTTCGTTCAGCGACAGTGCCGCGAAATAGTTCACCGGGTCCGAATCCTTGACCTTGATTTCGGCGTCGACCTGATTGGCTTCGCTGGACTCCTTGAAAGTCACCGTCACCTGCTTGGCCGGATTGGCGTTGCTGGCAGTGACGTCACGACCCAGCGTGCGCACTTCGGGTATCTCGCCCTCTTTCAGGCTGCCAAGGCTGCGCCGGATGTTGTCGCTGGAGAAAAACGTGTTGCCGGTCACCTCGACCTTGCCCACCCGGATCTGGACGATGCCCAGTTTCACCACGCCGTCGACCGGCTTTTGCTCCGGCACGAAAACCCGGTGGAAAGCGTATCCCCGGTCACGCAGCCGGCGCTCCAGTGCGCGCGCGGCCCCTTCGATGTCGGCCATGGTCTTGCCCGGACCCACAAACGGCGCCAACAAGGCCTGCGTTTCGGGCTCCGGCAGCGGAACACCGCCATCAATCAGATAACGCTGCACCTCCAGCGTCGGGCCAGCGAGCTCCGTCGATGTGCCTGTCTGTGCCAGCGCGGCTGTAGACAGGGTTCCGAGTGCCAGGCACAGGGCCAGGCAATGCAGCCGGGGCGGGATCAGGTTCGTTGCCGTTTTTCTTGCTCTTGTTCTTGCTTGCATGGGGTTGCCCTTTACAGTCTGCATATTTCCTGTCCCGGCTGGCCCAGCGTGATCCCGAACATCTGGAACACCGGGCGGTCGCTCTGGCTGAACAGCTCGGGCACCGGGTAAGGATCGGACGTCAGGAATCCTGGCGGCGGAACCAGACGCATCGCACGTCCGTCGTCGCCGACAAAACCTGCCTCACCGACACCCAGGTCGACGCGTGAACCGGCCGATGCAAGGAACACATGGCCGTCTCGCACGAACACGTAGATTCCGTCGGCGCCCGTGGGCGCGACACTTGCAAACAGGTTGTCCCAGTCGATCGCGACTTGATCGGGCCGCGGCGCCGGGGCCAACGGCAGAAAGTCGGGCTTCGTCCGCAGGATGCGGCCAAGCCCATCGTTGCCGATGAATCCGACCTGGTCCAGTGCGACGTCAAGCGGCCCCACCATAAAGTAGCTGCTACCTTCCCAGGTCATCAGGAACAGGCCATCGCCCTGGCGCGGATCGACGGTGCTGCTGGCCGCAGAGGTCTCGCCGAGCGACGGATCCACGCAGGGACCTTCACAACTGATGTCGATGCCGGTCCCGCGAATGCCGACGGTCGCGGTCAGCGTGCGGACCGAGAACGCACGGGGCTCCTTCTTGCCGATCAGGCCGGTGAACAGGCGCAGCCCGCCTTTGAGCAGCGACACTCCGAAGTTGTCGTTGACCTGGGGCTGGTCGTAGACATAGGAATCGATGCGGATGACGGTGTTCGGGTTGACCGAGG
The DNA here is from genome assembly GCA_018063505.1 of Rhodoferax sp. Lineage (GTDB taxonomy): Bacteria > Pseudomonadota > Gammaproteobacteria > Burkholderiales > Burkholderiaceae_C > CAISIP01. Next base: position 9,485 of record JAGPBF010000016.1, on the reverse strand, counting down.
CGGCGGTACGGTCGCGAAAACCGATAACGGCGATACCGTCTGCGCCGGTGCGCAGGCTGTCTCCCTGGTAAAGCGCAGCGCCAACGGACAGATTACGCGGGTTTTGACCAGGCAAGGTGGCGGTGATGGCACCATTGGCGCGCACCAGGCGCGCAACCACCGGTCCGGTACTGGCGACTCCCGCTACCGCTGCGCTGCTTGCCTTGGGTGCCACGCCCTCCTGCCGGCAATCATCGCCGCAGATGCGCGCGTCGAAACTGGTACCGCGGATTCCCAGCGTTGCGGTCTTGACCTTGAACTCGAAGCCCGCCGGATTGCGCTTGCTGACCAGCCCTGTGACCATGCGGACACCGCCACGCAACAGGCGCATGACGGCCGATTCCTCGCCCGCTTCTTGCTTGAACCGGTCGATGGCAAAGGTACTCGACGGACGCATGGTGAATTTGGTTCCATCGTCCAGTGCGACCACTGCGAAACCGCGCTCGGTGGTCGAGATGACGTCACCTTCGAGCACAGAATCACCGCGCGCCAGGAAGCGGTACGAACCATTGGGCTGCTGCGCCGTCGCCATGCCCTGCAGATGCGACACCGCACCCGCCTTGGGTTGTGCCGACACGCCGGCCGCAAACACGGCCACGGACAAGACCAGGGCGCAACGCGCCAAGGCCTGCCCCGCGCGGCCGCCGCTGCCGCCCCACCGGCGCGCAGCCTTGGCCATCTGCTGAAACGAAGAAGATGTCATGGTGTCTGCCTTGTCAATAACACTGGTTCAGGCGCCGATTCCTCAGCTCCAGCTCGCCGTCCTCGTTGTAGAAGGCTTCGAACAGTCCGAAGCCCAGGTCCGACAGCGCCAGCAGGTCGGACGTCACCAAAGCGCCATAGTCGGTTGGTGGCGGAATGAACGCAGATACGCTGAAGTTGCCGAACAGGTTGGTATCGCAGTTGTAGCAGATGCCGGTGATCGTGATTGTTCCGGACTGGCTGACCGTGATCGTGCCGCCGGTGAGATTGACGTTGCCCGCACCGTAATAGTTGAAGACGTCGGCGGTAATCGCTGCGATGGCAGCCGTGCTGATCAGGCTCAGGTCGCCCTGGGTGGCGGCCAGGTTGAAAATGCCTGCATTGATCGTCGCGCTCGCACTGGAGCCGGTTCCTGCAAGCAGGAACACCCCGTTGTTGGACACCATGTCCAGTTGCGGAGGATCGATCAGCGCCGCGCCCTGTGCCCCACCCTTGATTTCGATCGGACCATAGATCGTGCTGATGACAGCCGCGTCGTTGGGCACCATCAGCGCGGCGGTGGCCGCCGAACTCGCGCCACCCTGGATCAACAACTGGCCAGCCACCATGGTGTGTTTGCCACCGGCAAAGATCTGCGTCTTGCCCAGGCCGTCGGTACTGCCGATCTGCACCAGCCCGGCTGAGTCGTAGTCCATCAGAATGGTCTGGTCTGCCATGGTCGAGACCGCTGCCGAAGAATCGGTCAGGCTGCTGGTATTGAAGATCGACAAGGTGGCTGTACCCTTGGTCGTGCCGTCTCCATGCAGGCTGATCGTCTGGTTGCCACTGGCGGTGACACCCGCAAACGGTGACGACACCGGTGCCGCACTCGACAGGCTGATGCCCAGCGTATCGGCACTGATGCTTTGGGTACCCGTGGCACCGACATAGGTCAGCCAGCCCCCCTGGTTGACGATCGTCATCGCGCCGCCGACCGATATCGACTGGTTCGGACCCAGCGCCTCGATGCTGGTGACACCGGTGCTGGTGGTCGCAGCTGGCGACAACAGGGCCAGGTTGCCGCCGACAGTGATGTTCTGATTGCCAGTGGCACTGTTTTGCTTGACCCAGGTATCCGAACCGAAACCGCCCCCCGTGACCGACATGTCGCCGGTGACATTGAGCGTTTGCGCACCGCTGGTTGAATTGCGAATGGCCGTCTCGTTCAGACCCGGTGCACTGCCGCTGCCACCGAGCATGGCCAGCGAGCCCTGCACTGTCAGGGCCTGTCCGGTGCCGGACAACACCATCGCACCTGCGTTGTCGCCGCTGCCACCCGTCAGTGACAGGTTCGCGCCGGTGCGCAGATTCTGGATCCCTGCCGACGCCGCAATCCTGGCGTAGGAGCCGGCTGCAGTGCCACCGGTCAGGCTGATGCTGTCGGTCCTGTCGTTGGAAAAGCCGACATTGCCAATCGTCTGGTTGCCCGCCGTCGTGGTGATTTCGGCATATGCACCGGAAGCGTTGCCCGTGAGGGAAATCACACCGCCGGCATCAATGGTCTGGCCGGTGGCAGCCTTGATGAACGCGGCAGAACCGCTGCCACCGCCGGCCTGCACCACGATCGATCCGGACGGGTCGTTGAAGAAAGAACTCGAGGTATTGCCGATCGATTGGGAACTGGTCATCGACTCAATCGAAGCGGTCATGGCAGCGCCCGAGCCACCAATCACGGACAGGTCGCCGCCGGTCCTGATGGTCTGGCTGCTCTGCGCCTGGATGCGGGCGATGCCACCGCTCCCTGCCTGCACCAGGATGGAATCGGTTGCGTCGTTGGAATTGGTCGACGTGGAACCGATCGATTGCGAACTTGCGGTGCTGAGGATCTCGGCATAAGCGCCAGAACCGGAGCTTCCCAGCACGTTGATCGAGCCACCTGTGCCGATGGTCTGACTGCCTTGGGCCTTGATCGACGCAAATGCCGCGGAGCCCGTGCCCCCCAGCACCAGAATGTTGCCGGTCGCGTCATTGAAGTTGGTACTGCCGCTTCCAATGGTCTGGCTGCCACCCGTGCTCTGGATTACGGCGGACATACCAGCGGCCGACCCCCCGATCACCGAAATGCCATCGCCAGCCTGGATGGTTTGGCCTGAGCCCGCCTTGATCTGCGCTGTGCCACCCGAGCCAGCCTGGACCAGGATGGCCGCAGTCGGGTCGTTGAAGTAGGTCGATTGGTTGCCGATTGTCTGCGAGGTTCCTGCCAGAAGTTCAGCGTTCGATCCGGCACCGGCATTGCCCAACACCCGAATGTCGCCAGAACTCTGGATGTTCTGGCTCGAGCCGGCGCGAATGGACGCGTAGGTGCCGCTGCCAGCACCGCCCTGCACGAGCACCAGATCGGTAGCGACAGAAGTACTGCCGATGGACTGACTGCCGGTGGCAACGATTTCGGCGAAAGCATCGGTTCCACTGCCGCCCTGTACCGTGACCGTCCCGGAAATATTGGTCAGCGATTGCGTAGATCCGCTGATGCGCGCGCTGGCGTTGTTCCCCCCGCCGATGACCGATATGTTGCTCAGCGTGGAGCCGTTTTGACTCTGCACAGCTGTCAGAGCGGCAGAACCACCATCGGTGGCACCACCTTGCACCAGCAGCAGATTGCCAGCAGTCAGCGACTGCAATCCAACCGAATCGACAATCGCCGTCGCGCCGGCCACACCGGCCGAACCACCGGTGATACGGATATCGTGGCCCGCGTCGATCACTTGCGTCCATCCGCTTGCGTTGTGGCTGACAAGGGCCGTCCCGCCATTGGCAGTCACATTGATGTCGTGTCCAGCATACAGGTAGTTATGGCCAGAGCTACCGGTCTGGCCCACGGTCACGGTCTCGTTGGAACCAGCGCCCGACGCAATCGTCAGATCGTTTCCTGCACGCAGATCGTAGGTATTGGCGATGACACTGCGTGCCCCGCCGCTGGCAACAATGCTCAGGTTACCCGTCGAGTTGTAGCCGTAACCGGCATTGAGCGCGAGCGCTGACACGCCCGAGATGTCTCCACCCACGATGATGTTGCCATTGGTCGCCGTCAAGCTGAAGGAAGCCAATGCACCCGGGACCAGCGCTCCGAGCAGCAGATCGGTACCATTGCGCGACAACGACAGACCTGAGAACGTACCCGAATCCACGATATTTATCGCTCCAGAACCGCTGGCCGTAGCAGTCACAGAGAGGCTGGTCAATACCGAAGCGCTCAGGTTGACCTCGATCGCATCGAGCGCCGACACATTCAGCCCGACGGCCCCGTTGACAAGCAACGGATTACCGGAACTGCCGATACTTCCGTTGAGGGCACTGAGGGTCACCGTACCATTGGGCAAGGCCTGACCATTGAGTGTGTTGATCTGGAAGGGCTGGGCACCGGCACGCACGATGTTGCCGTTATCTGCGGTCAAGTTGACGTTCCCTCCAAGGCTCAGCACCTCGGTGACGTTGACGTGGTGGGTGTTGTCACCCGATGTTCGTGCCGCCACCGATCCACCACCGCTGTTCACCGAGTTCAGGTCGATCGTACCGGCCGAGGTGTACACATTGACCGTGCCGCCAGCGGTGGCCAACGACGTCAGTGCAATGTCGCCACTGGTATTGACAAATAGAGCAGCGCCGCCGGTCGTCACACCCGACGCCACGATATTCGCGACCGGGGCTGAGACATCGATTCTGCCGCCACCGCCAAACGTGCCGGCACTGGTGATGACGCCAATGTCCGAAATTTGATTTGAGGACTCCACGTAGTAGAAGCTGGCCGCAGTTGTGGATTTGAAGTCCAGATCGAACGTTGTCGCACCGGTCGCCACGGCGGTCAAGCCTTGATTACCCCCATTGGCAGTGACGGCAGATCCAGGGCCGGCTGCTGCGACTTCACCATCGGCCGTCACCTGCAGGGTGCTCAGGGTACCCGTGTTCGCCACATTGAAGTGGCCCGCCGTCTCGACAGTCAGGTTGGTCGTGCCAGTCAATGCCGCAGACACGTCGCCGTTGGTCGCGCGCAAGACGACGGTGGGGGCATTCAGGCTTGCGCCCCCGGTCGTCAGGTCAATACCGGAAGGCGCAACAATGCTGGCATTGGAACCGGCGCTCATGGTGATCGCACTCGACGGTGCGAAAACACCGGACGCGGTGATACTGAGCGTGCCACCGGTCGCCGTCAGATTGCCGGTGTTGAAATTCGTTCCCGTCAGCGACAGGTTGTTGTCCGCAGTCACCGCACCGGTCGTCAATGTCGTGCCACTGAGATTCACAAAGCGCGCATTGATCGCAGCCGAAGCCAGCGCACCGGTGCCGGCGCCAACGGTCACCGTGTCGTTGTGGTAGGAGCCGGTGTAATGGCCACCGTCGATCGTGCCGGTACCTCCGGCGCCAATGGTGACGCCTGCTGCGGCATTGATCGTCGCCGAGGTCGCACTGCTGACATTTCCGGCAGTCGTCAAGGTGCCAGCAGCCGCTATCTGCAACTGGTCCGTGACATAGGTGCTGTAACCCAGGTGGGGTACAAACAGGTAGTTGCTGTTGTAGTTGCGGTTGGTGCCGCTCGATGTCACCGTACCCAGCGAAAGATTGGTGCCGCTCAGGTCGATGGAGAGACCACTGAGGTTTCCGGTCGTGATATCGCCACCCTGGATTTCGACACTGTTACCGACGCTATTGGCACCGGCTGTCGACGAAACGACATTGCCCACCGTGACATTGCCACCCCCGCTATCGAGCAGGATATAACCAGCGCTGATGTTGCCGCTCGATTGCATCAGCGGTCCGTTGGAACTGAGCAGCAACTGGTTATAACCCGCCGTCGTCAGGCCAACATCGCCAAATGTCAGGCCGCTGGCGCCGCTGGCACTGAAGCTGAATTCGTTCAGGGTACCGGCCCCGCGCAAAATATTGCCGATCGTGATGGTCGATCCGTCACTGGCGGCGGTCACGTTCAGGTCGCCCGACGTGAAGGTGGCACTATTTCCGTTGCCGATGCCAGCCGCCGAGGCCGACAACCGGATCGTGGACAGGGAGAGTCCCGCCATGCCGTCGGTTGCCGCCACATGGAATTGGCCACCTGTGCTGGTCACGTCCAGCGTGCCACTGGTGTTGACATTGACCGGTTTGCCGACTGCCCCGACATCGAGCCCCGCGAACAAGGTGACCGCCTTTGCCGCGCCGGCCTGGATATCCAGCGGATTCGTGAACGACGCGTTGCCGATCGAGGTACCGGCGCTGACCGACACATTGCCGCTGCCGATGACATCGGCGCCGGTGTTGTCCATCGTGGTCCGAACGCTGCCGGACGACGACGTCAGACTGACATTGCCAGATGAACCATTGATAGCACTGGCCATGACCGAGTCGATGGTCAGATTGCCAACCGACTGCACCGAGACATTGCCGTTGCCGGCGTTGGCGCCGGCAACAAGCGGGCCAACCGTTGCCGTCCAGGCGTTCATGCCCTGAGAACCCGCCGTGATGCCGATCGAGTTGCGCGCGGTCAGCGCACCGGCAGCCAGGATCGCACCGTCGTTGGTGTACAGGTCGATGCCGCCCGACGTACTGCGATCAATAGCGCCGGTGACGGTCAGGCCGCCGATGCCGTAGTTATATAGGCTGAAACTCCCCGTGGCACCGACCGGATCAGCATTGCCGATCGTGATGACGTTGTTGGTGGTCTGGTAGACGTTGTAGGACGGTGAATAGCTGCTACCTGCATAGGCATAGACATCACTGCCAGAGGCCAGGCTGCCAATGGTGATATTGCCCTGCGCATTGTGGTTGGCATTGAAATACCGCCCTGCCACCGCAGTCCCCAGCACGATGTTGTTGTTGGTTGGCTGGCTCGTGTAGGGAAAGTTGGGGGCTGTGTCATAGACATTGCCGACCTGCAACTGGACGTCGCGCCCGGCCGTCAGGTTGGTGACGTTGATGTCGCCATTGTCGTAAGTCGAGAGGTTGATGGATCCGGTGCCGCCGGCGGTCAGCGTGCCGGCAACAATCGGGCTGGACGCGGCGCAGGCCACGTAGTTGTAGTATTCGCACGACTGCGTCGTCACATAAATGCCGGAACTCCCGGTCGTGACGGCCGAGCCGATATTCACTGCGCCACTGGCGCTGACAGACAGGCTGTCTCCGGTCATGGTGCCCACCGTTACGGCACCGGCGGATGTCAGACTTACCGGGCTTCCCGGCAACGTCAGCGTCGACGCATTGATCGCGCCATCCGTCACATTCACCTGGAATCCGTTGGCCAATCCGGTCGTCGATGCTGCGGACAGGTTCAACACACCAGAGCCAGTGCCCAAGGTCAGGGATGAAAGGTTGCTCGCGCCGACCAACGTACTGGCGCCCAACCCGGCCACCGTGCCAGTCAGGATCAACCGGGCAAGCGTAGGATTGCCGACCCATTCGACGTGTGCGCCAGAAGCGACGTCGTAGACGCCGATCAGCGGCTGCACCATGGCAGTTGGCGCTGCGATCCGCAAAGGCGCGGCCACGGAGCCGGCTTGAACCAGGCTGTTGTTGGTATACAGATTGATGTTGAGCGACGTCAGCAGGCCACCGCTGGCCTGCTCCATGCCGTCGTATCCGTAGATATTGACAGAGCTGTTGCCGGTGATGGTGCCCAATCGCAGGGGACCGGTTCCGTCACTCAAAAGGGTGACGCTGGAATTGGTCGACGTGGCGTTGACCCGGTCGCTGACATTGACGGTCGTGTAGATCGAACCGGTGGCATTCAGGTTGGCCGCTGCAGCATGGATGTCATTGACATTGATCGAGCCTGCCGTGGCGGTCAGGGCAATGTTCCCGCTGGTCTGGTAACTGCCGCCACTGATGCTGGCGCCAGTGGCCAGCACCGTTCCGGAGCCAGCGTCGACGTTGGCGCTGAAGACAGAGCCGGTCTGCGACGCCAGCGTGACATTGCCGCCGCCCGAGGTGATGGCACCGCTGTAACCCAGCGAGCCGGCGGTCAACAGGTCGACCGCGCCGCCCGTCGTGGCAATACCGCCGGCGCCGGAAATGGACTGGCCGCGCAGGCTCACGGTGCCGGCGTTGGTGGTGATGCCGGCGGTATTGATGATCCCGCCGGCATTGAACAGCGCCCCGCCAGCCGTCATCGTGATGCCGGCTCCCGACGTCGTCAGCGCGATCGCGTCACGGATATGGATATCGCGCTCGGCCTGCAGCACCACGTTGCCAGCCACTGCGGCCAGCGTCGTTGGCGAGACGGTCACCACGTTGCTGGCAAAGTCGCCAAACTGGTCGACAACGATCGGCAGGATGCCGCTGGTCAACGAGACCAGGATATCCAGCGGATCGAGCAGCAAACTGCCATGCCGGCCGGCGATGGAACCCAGATCGGCACTGCCACTGAATTCCAGGTTTTGCTTGCCGGACACTTCGGCAAAGCCACCATCGCCGCCTTGCGCCCCGCCCCGCGCAGAGAGCGAGCCCTGGTAGCGCGTGTTTTCGTCGGCCCAGACAATCACCCGGCCACCATGGCCATCGGCAGTGGCGTCTGCGTTGAGCGTCACGCCCGATCCGACAAACACCCGCTGCGCATTCTGGACATCCGGATTGCGTCCCTGGTAGTCGCCGCCCACCAGGATCTGGCCCCCGGCCGACGATCCGGATGCATCGATCTGCGCAGCCGCATCCAGCGCGACCCGCTGGCCCAATATACGTATGTCACCACCGGCACCCGCCAGGCCCCTGGCCGACACCTCGCCCTCGACCCGGGTTGTACCTTGTTCACTGCGGATCACGATCTGGCCACCGGCAGCGCCGTCGGATCGCGTGATGCTGTCTGCAGTCAGCATCACATTGTTGCTACCTGACAACACGATATTGCCGCCGGCATCCACGGCCATGCGGGTGGCCCGAATTTCGCCGCTTTGCCGCAACGAACCGGCGAAGGCACGTACTGCGCCGTTGTCGGCCAGCAGCTTGCCCAGATTGAGTACCGAATCGGTCGGGGCCTGGATCTCGAAACGCACGCCTTCCATGTCGAGGCTGGCAATTTCGAGCTTGCGGCCCGCGGCCAGCAGGATGTTGCCGTCGGGCGCCTGGATGATGCCGCTGTTTTCAATGTTCGGCGCGATCAGCGCAATACGACCGCCCTGGCCGGCAGTGATCAAGCCTTCGTTGCGGATGCTTCCGGCACCGGATCTCTCGAGGAAACGCAGTTTGCCGGCCAGAAAGTCGGCATCGGCAATGTCGAGCGTCGACGCCACGAAGCTGTTGGTATCGATGTGCGCGCCGGCACCCACGACGATGCCGTTGGGATTGATCAGGTAGACCTGGCCGTTGGATTTGAGTTGGCCCAGCAGTTGCGATATGTCCGGGCCGACCACCCGGTTCAATACCGCACTGGAAGCCGATGGCTGGACGAAAAGTGTCGTCTCGCCGGCGCCGATCGAAAAGCCGCGCCAGTTGATGATGGCGCCAGCGCTGTTGGTGACGGTCAGCTGGTTGCCCTGCGACTGGATCGTCGCCTGGCCGGCAATCACCCGGGCGTCTTGGGGGTTGGCAAAGGCCCATTGCGGCCCTAGCGCATAGGCGGTCGACAAGGCAATCGCCAACGCACGGCGTCGATGTTGGGTGCCAGTTTTCATCTCAATCTCCTCGACGTTTCCACATTTTCCTGACCGGAAAGACTACGGAAGAACCGGTGCCGACCATCGCGTTTGCAGACACCCGCACAAGGCCAGCAACTGCAGCGCAAAATC
>JAGPBF010000147.1 GCA_018063505.1 Rhodoferax sp. | reverse complement strand
GTACAACACGCTGGGCATGTACCGCGGCTGGATCACGACCGATGGACAGCTCGTGGTGGCCACCCACAAGGACCTGCACCCTATGGGGCCGGCCTGAGCGACCTGGCCGTTGTTCAATCCAACGACCGGACATTGGAACGAGGGGACAGCACTCCATGGCACAGACAGACACCTCGCCGATGCAAACGCAACGACCTGAACCCATCCTGATCTGGGGCGCAGGTGCCATCGGCGGCATTCTGGGCGCTTACTGGGCACGTGCCGGTATTCCCGTGCGGATGGTCGATATCGTCCAGGACCATGTGCGCGCTTGCAGCACCACCGGGCTGAACCTGACCGGGCCGGTGGAGGCGTTTCGCCAGGTGGTGCCGTGCGTGACACCGTCCGAGTTGACCGGGCGTTACTCGATCATCGTGCTGGCGGTCAAGGCCCAGGCTACCGAGGCTGCGATGCTGATGCTGGCGCCGCATCTGGCCGATGACGGCTTCGTGTTGTCGGCGCAGAACGGACTGAACGAACTGGCGATCGCGCGCGTGGTTGGCAACGAACGCACGATGGGTTGCTTCGTCAACTACGGCGCCGATTGGCTCGGCCCGGGCGAGATCCTGTTCGGCAACCGCGCGGCGGTGGTGGTGGGTGAGATCGACGGCAGCGTTCGGGCGCGTACCCGGCGCATGTTTGAATTGTTGAAGGTGTTCGAGCCCGATGCGGTGCTGACCGACAACATCTGGGGCTACCTGTGGGGCAAGCTGGCGTATGGTGCGATGTTGTTCGCCACAGCGCTGACCCAAGACTCCATGAGCGAGAACTTCGCCGACCCGCGGCGCTTCATCGTGTTCGACCGGCTGGCGCGCGAGGTGATGGCGGTGGCCGATGCGCGCAAGGTCACGCCGGTGGGTTTCAACGGTTTCGATCCGGCCTGTTTTGCGCCCGGCGCACCGGAGCAGGGCGCACGTGCGTCGATCGCCGCGCTGGCCGAGTTCAACCGCCACACGGCCAAGACCCACTCCGGCATTCACCGTGACCTGGCGGTGCGCAAACGCAAGACCGAGGTCGATCCGCAGATCGGTGTCATCGCCGAACTCGGCGCCGAGGCCGGCATCGATACACCGGTGATCCGCCGCCTGGTCGAATTGATCCACGACATCGAAGACGCGCGCCGGCCAATGGCCTACCAGACCTTTGCCGAACTGATCGCTGTGTGTGAACGCACCGCGGCGCCCGGTCCGCAGAACCGCTGAGCGCATGGCGCTGCGGCACGCTCTGGCGGTCCCTCCCGGATCTCAGCTCGAAAACTCCACCATGAACCCAGACTTCCACGGCAAGACCGCCATCGTCACAGGCGCAGCGCATGGCTTCGGCCGCACCATCTGCCTGGCGTTGGCCGAACAAGGGGCCCATGTCTGGGCGCTCGACGTGGTGGCCGACGAACTGGCGCTGACCGCGCTCCAGTGCGCCGACCAAGGGCAGGGTAGCTGCCAGGCGCGCAGCGTCGACGTCACCGATGCCGGCGCGGTGCAGGCGCTGGTGGCCGAAGTCTGCGCGAACCACGGCCATGTCGACATCCTCGTCAACAACGCCGGCGGCGTGCTTGGCCAGGTGGGCCGTCCACTGGAAACCGTCACGCCTGCCGAATGGAATGCCATCCTGGCCGTCAACCTCAGCGGTGCGTTCTACCTGTGCCAGGCCGTCGCGCCCGGCATGAAGGCCGCGAAGTACGGCCGCATTGTCAACATCTCCAGCGGCGCCGGCCTGACCGTCAGCCTGACCGGTATCCAGGCCTATGCCGCAGCCAAGGCCGGTGTCATCAGCCTGACGCGCCAGTTATGCCATGAACTCGGCGAATTCGGCATCACCGTCAACTGCATTGCGCCGGGCTTCGTGCGCTCGAACGCGAACACCGAGCGCCAGTGGCAGGCAATGGGGGAGCAGGGTCAGCAGGCGTTGTTGAAGAACATCGCATTGCGCCGCCTGGGAACGCCCCATGACATCGCCCATGGTGTATTGTTTTTCGCGTCCGAACGCTCCGGCTGGGTCAGCGGGCAGACGATCGCGATCGACGGCGGCAAGTAGGGTTCATCATGGGCGCTCCTTGTCGGTTGCCGGCATACCGCGGCCGCAAAGGCCCCAGCCTGTCCGTGCGTCGTCCGCCGCCTCAGCGGCGCAGCCGGTACCCGGTCTTGAAAATCCACCAGATCGTGGCCAGGCAGATCAGCATGAACACCAGTGTCATGCCGGTGCTGACCGCAATATGCACATCGGCGACGCCGTAAAAGCTCCAGCGAAAACCACTGATCAGGTAGACCACCGGATTGGCCAGCGATATCTTCTGCCATAACGGCGGCAACATGCTGATCGAGTAGAAAGCGCCGCCCAGAAAGGTCAGCGGCGTGACGATCAGCGACGGAATGATCTGCAGTTTCTGGAAATTGTCGGCCCACAGCCCGATGATGAATCCGAACAGGCTGAAGGTGACGGCTGTCAGCAGCAGGAAACCGATCATCCAGAACGGATGGGCAATCTGGTAGGGCACGAACAAGCGGGCGGTTAGCAGGATCAGCAGGCCCAGCAGCACCGACTTGGTCGCCGCGGCACCAACATACCCCAGCAGCACTTCGATCCACGAGACCGGCGCCGATAGCAGTTCGTAGATCGTGCCCGACCATTTGGGCATATAGATGCCGAACGACGCGTTGGAGATGCTCTCGCCCAGCAGCGACAACATCACCAGGCCCGGGATGATGAAGGCACCATAACTGACGTTGTCGATGTCGCCCATGCGCGAGCCGATGGCGGTGCCGAACACGATGAAATACAGCGAGGTCGACAATACCGGCGCGACGATGCTTTGCGTCAAGGTGCGAAACGCGCGTGCCATCTCGAAGCGGTAGATGGCGCGGATGCCGTGGATGTTCATGCTGCCACCTCGTCGACGGGTTTTCTGACCAGGCTCACGAAGATGTCTTCCAGCGAGCTCTCGCTGGTGCGCAGGTCCTTGAATTCGATGCTGTGATCGCCGAGTTTGCGCAGCAGGGCGGCGATGCCGGTCTCCTCCTGCTGGGTGTCGAAGCTGTAGGTCAGCGTCAGTCCGTCGCTGGAGAGCTCCAGCGCACTGGACGCGAGATCCGGCGGCAAATGCGCCAGCGGACGCGACAGACTCACAGTGAGCTGCTTCTTGCCCAGCGTGCGCATCAACACCTGCTTGTCTTCGACGACGATCAGTTCGCCCCGGTTGATGACGCCGATGCGGTCGGCCATGTCTTGGGCTTCCTCGATGTAGTGGGTGGTCAGAATGATGGTGGTGCCGCCTTCGCGCAATTTGCGCACCATGCGCCACATGTCGTGGCGCAACTCGACGTCGACGCCGGCACTGGGTTCGTCCAGGAACAGGATGCGTGGCTCGTGCGACAAGGCCTTGGCGATCAGCACCCGGCGCTTCATGCCGCCGGACAAGGTCAGGATCTTGTTGTCGCGCTTGTCCCACAGCGACAGGTCGCGCAGCACCTTCTCGATATAAGCCGGATCGGGCCCCTTGCCAAACAGGCCGCGGCTGAAGCTGACCGTGGCCCACACCGACTCGAATGCATCGGTCTGCAGTTCCTGCGGCACCAGGCCGATGGCCGAGCGGGCCTGCCGGAAGTCGCGTACCGTGTCGTGGCCGTCGGCCGTGACGGTGCCGGTGCTGGCATTGGCGATGCCGCAGACGATGCTGATCAGCGTGGTCTTGCCGGCGCCATTGGGGCCAAGCAGCGCAAATATCTCGCCGCGCCGGATGTCGAGGTTGACGTTTTTGAGAGCTTCGAATCCGCCGGCATAGGTCTTGCCCAGGCCGCGGATCTTCACGATAGGGGGGGCTGTAACGGCCGCCGCAGGCATCAAGGCCATCTGAAGAACTCCATCATTGTTGAATCCGCTTGCATTCTGTCGCCAGCGGTGGTCGGAACATGGTTGTGGTGCCGGACGCCGTCATGTGGCGCCTGCGGCTTCCCGCGCGCGGATTCTGGCATGGGCGTAGGCCCCATGGGGAATATGCAGCAGATCGGCAATAAGCACGGCATCGCGTTCCACGTCGCGCAGTGATTCGAGCATCCGTGGATGATCGCACGACCGACAGAAACGCGGCTCAGAACAGCCCCATGACCAAGCCCTGGCCGAGGGTTTCGCCGAAGTCTTCGCAGCGCTGCAGATCGTGGCGCGGGATGGTCTTGCCAGCCAGGATCGCCTCTGGTGTCTGGGCATGGGTACAGATGATCAGCGACTCGGCGATCTTGCGCAGGCGCCAGCCGGTGGCAATACGCTCGACCTGGCGCACGGCATTGCTGCCGTCGCTTCCGGCGCACACCAGCAGGCCGTAGGGGCGTGCGTTGATCTGCCCGAGCACCGGGTAATAACAACGGTCGAAGAATTCCTTCATCTGGCCGGCGATCGCAGCCAGGTTTTCCGGCGTGGCGAACAGGTAAGCCTGCGCTGCCAGCAGGTCGTCGGGGCCGGCGTCGCATGCATGCAGCAGCCGTACCTGCAGGTCGTCAGCCCGTTGTGCACCACGCCGCGCGGCCAGTGCCATCTGCTCGGTACCGCCGGTTCGCGAGTGGTAGACGATCAGCAGTGTGGTCGGCATGGCTTGCGCACGGCCTGCGGTCAGGCCGGGGCGATCACCGTTTCGCCGCCCAACGCCTCCATGAGGGCCGGCAGCAGCTGGCGCAACTCGCCGGTGATCAGCGCCACGTCGGTATCAAAGCCGTCGTCCTTGCCATCGCCTGCGGCGGCGGGTTTGTCCTCCAGCACCACGTCGAGCAGGGCGACTTTCTTGAGTTGCATCGCTTCGGTCAACACAAACGACACCCGGTTGTTCCAGGTCAGCGCCAGGCGCGTTGGAACCTTGCCCATGGCGATGTGCTGGCTCACCTCATCGGTATCGAGTGCGTGGCGCGTGTAACGCACCACGGCGCGCGACTCGTCGGGTGCCTTGAGCTCACACTCGCGGTCGACGCTGAATCCCGCAGGCGCTTCGTGGGTCGACAACCATTCGGCCATCGCCACCGCCGGCGAGGTCTGCGTGTCGATCAACTGCACGGCCAGTCCGTCGATGGCGCTCACCAGCGCGGTCATGGTCTCGTCGGCCTTGGTCTGGCTGCCGGCATCCAGTGTCAGGCGCGCATTTGCCGGGTCGATCCAGACCAGCACGTTCGACTGCTTGGTGAACGCCATCGGCAACAGGGACTGGCGTGCGTCTTCTGCAAGCTCGCGCTTCTCCTTCTTGCCCGGCTTGCGACCGGTACTGGCCTCGATCTGTTGTGCCCGTTCCTCGACCTTGCGTTTGACCACCGACCCGGGAACAGCCTTGGTTTCGACCATCTGCCGGAGCATCCACTGACCGTCGATGACCTCGACCAGCGCGCCGTGCGCCTGGCCACGCGGCTCGATCCAGCCGACCGATTTTTCCTGAGATGCACCACAAGGCGCGAAGCGCGCTGTCTCCAGCACCTCCTCGAGTTGTGTCTGTGTCATCGTCCATGCAGACACCATGCGGTACACCATGACATTCTTGAACACGCTTGATCGACCTTTCCAAAATTGCAAACCGGCGGGGTGCCGGCGTCGTATTGTCGGCGCTCTGGCCAATGCAATCTTGTAACAGGCGGTGGGTAGACGCGCGAACCATGCAGACGGCGCCTGGCGGGTTTCGTTGCAGCCATGTTAGCCACTGCTACTTAGGGTTCACACCTATCATATTATGTTTGACTCCTGCTCTGGAGCCGCCTAAAGTTGTCCGGTCGCAGCCGGATGAGCGGCACCCTTCACCACCTGACGCGCGACAGTCACAGCAGGAGACATCATGGGCATACCTATTCTGGGCGGCAAGTTGCGCGCCACCTTCATTGCGCTGACTCTCGCGGCGGTTGGTATTGCGGCACATGCGCAGCAGGTCATCACGCTGCACGGGGCTTCGCAATTCAACGACGACCATGCGTTCACCAAGTCGCTGGTGAAGTTCGGCGAACTGGTCAAGAAGTACTACGGCAAGCCGGTCAATTTTGTGATGCACAACAACAGCGAACTGGGCCTGGAAAAGGACTATTTCGCCTACATGAATCAGGGCAAGGCGGTCGACTTCGCCATCGTGTCGCCAGCCCACATGTCGACCTTCTCCAAGGCGGCGCCGTTTATCGATGCGCCTTTCCTGTTCCGCGACATCGACCACTGGAACAAGGTGCTCGATGCCGACATTCTCAAGCCGATTGCAGACGAAGTGGCGCAGAAGGCCGAGGTCATGCTGATCGGTTATGCCGGCGGCGGAACGCGCAACATCTTCGTCAACAAGCCGGTGAAGAACCTTGCCGAGATGAAGGGGCTCAAGGTGCGGGTGCAAGGTGCGCCTATCTGGAGCAAGACCTTTGCCGCTGTCGGCATGGCGCCAACGGTGATTGCCTACAACGAGGTCTACAACGCGATCCAGAACGGCGTCATCGCCGCCGGTGAAAACGAGGCGGCCGGTGTCGAACAAATGAAGTTCTACGAGGTCGCGCCGGATCTGGCAATGACAAAACACGCGATCACGATCCGTCCGCTGTGTTTCTCCGGCAAGACCTTTGCCAAGCTGCCGGCGGATCTGCAGGCCGCGGTCGTCAAGGCCGGCAAGGAAGCGGGAGCCTATGGGCGCCAGATCGAGTCGTCCGAAGATTCCGCCAAGCTGGAAGCGCTGGAGAAAGCCGGCAAACTCAAGCGCATCCCGTTTGCCGACCGCGCCAAGATGCAGGCCATGGTCGACCCGGTGATGGCGGCTTATGCCAAAGAGATCGGTGCCGACGCCATCCACGCCAAGATCATGGCTGTCAAGTAACTTTTCCAGCCACTGCCGCGCCGCCCCGGTCCTGACCGGAGCGGCGCGCTTTATTGAGTACGCGTGATGAAAAAGATACTGGATGGATACCAGAAGCTGCTGCGCTGGCTGATGGTCGCCGCGGTCGCAATCCTGATGGTGCCGATCACGATGCAGGTGATCTCGCGTTATACCGCGTTGATACCGCCATACATCTGGACCGAGGAGTTGTCGCGCTTCGTGTTCATCTGGATGGTGATGCTGGGGGCGATGATCGCGGTGCGCGACGGCACCCACTTCGACATCGACCTCTGGCCCGTGCTCAAGCCGCGGGGCAACGCGATGCTGCGCATCCTGTCGAATCTGCTGGTGCTGGTGTTTGCGCTGGTTTATGTCTATTGGGGCATTGAATTCGTGCAATTCGGCTGGAACCAGACCTCCGAACTGGCCGAACTGCCGATGACCTACATCTTCATCGCATGGCCACTGGCCGGTGCGACCTGGGTGCTGTTCCTGGGCGAACAGTTTCTCGCTGACATTCGCACCATCGCGGCAGGAGACGCGCCATGATGCAGTCCATGCTCAGTCCGGGGATGGCGGCCCTGGTGCTGTTCGGCGCCTTCTTCTTCTTCGTGGCATTGCGGGTGCCAGTGGCCTTCGCCCTCGGCCTGGCCTGCCTGCCGGTGCTGGTCTACGAGCCGCGCCTGTCGCCGATGATGTTGTTCAACGAGACCTTCAAGTCGTACAACTCCTTCATCCTGCTGGCGGTTCCGCTGTTCCTGCTGACCGCCAACCTGATGGGGGTCGGCGGCATCACCGACCGGCTGGTATTGTTGTCGCGCACCATGGTCGGAAGCATGCCCGGCGCGCTGGCGCAGATCAACGTCGTGCTGTCGGTGTTCTTTGCAGGCATATCGGGCTCGTCCACCGCCGATGCCGCGAGCCAGAGCAAGATCTTCATCGATGCCCAGACCAAGGAAGGCTACGACCTTTCGTTCTCGATCGCCGTGACCGCCGTGTCGTCGACACTGGCGGTCATCATTCCGCCGTCGATCCTGATGGTGGTATGGGGCGGCGTGATCTCGACCTCGATCGGTGCGCTGTATCTGGCCGGGATCATTCCCGGGCTGCTGATCGCCGGCGCACAGATGGCGACGGTGCATGTCTATGCGGTGCGACGCAATTACCCGGTCTACCCGCGCGCCAGTCTGGCCGAGTTCGTGCTCGCCGGCATGCGTTCGGTGCCTGCCATGATGACCCCGTTCATCATCGTCGGCGGCATATTGCTGGGTTGGTTCACGCCGACCGAATCGGCTGCCGTGGCGGTGCTTTATGCGCTTGCGCTGACGGCTTTCGTCTACCGCGAGATGGACCTCAAGCGCCTGGTGGAGGCCTTGTCGGAGACTGGCCGGCTTTCGGCCATTGCCTTGTTTTGTGTCGGCACGGCATCGGCGTTCGGCTGGCTGCTGGCCTATTACCAGATTCCGAAGGCGCTGCTGGAGAACGTGACCACCTGGAACCTGGGCATCACCGGGGTCGGCTTCTTCATCGCCGCCGTGTTCCTGATCACCGGCTGCTTCCTCGATGCGATTCCGGCCATCATCATCGTCGGTGTGACCTTGCAGCCACTGGTGCAGTCGGTCGACATGCATCCGATCCAGTTTGCCATCATCGGCATCGTGTCGCTGGCCTTTGGCCTGGTCACGCCGCCCTATGGCCTGTGCCTGATGATCGCATGTTCGGTGGCGGGAGTGCGCCTGCGATTTGCACTCAAGGACACCATGATCATGTTGGTTCCCATGCTGCTGGTTCTGGTGGGCATCATCCTTTGGCCAGAGATCACGCTGATCCTGCCCAGGCTGATTTCCCCGGAACTCGTCAATTAGGCAGACCATGAATCCAGCCATCGCCTTTTCACTGCAGCAGCGTATTGCGCTGGTCATCGGCGGCACCAGCGGTATCGGCAAGGCGATTGCGCGCGGTTATCTGCAAGCCGGCGCCCAGGTCGTGATTGCCGGCCGTGACGCAGGCAAGCTGGCCGCTGCGCTGGACGAACTGGCGCAGTTTGGTGCGATCTCGGGTTACCAGGCCGATGTGAGCGGGGAAGAGGGATTGCGCGGGCTGGTCGGCATCGTGCTGGCCAACCTGGGCCACATCGATGTGCTGGTCAACTGCCAGGGCGTCACGGTGCTCAAGCCGGCCGAGGAGTTCAGCCGCGCAGATTGGGCCCAGATCATGGACACCGACCTGCAGAGCATATTTTTTGCCTGTACCGAGGTGGGCCGGCACATGCTCGGGCGTGGGCGCGGCGCGATCATCAACATCGCCTCGTTGTCGTCGCACCGCGGCTGGCCGCGCAGTGCCTTGTATGCGATTGCCAAGGCCGGCGTCTACAGCCTGACACAAACCCTGGGGGCCGAATGGGCCACGCGTGGCGTGCGGGTCAACGCGATCTCTCCGGGATTTTTCATGACCGAACTCAACCGCGACAAGATGGCCCCAGAGCGCAAGGCGCTGGCGCTGGCGCGCACGCCGGCCGGGCGATTTGGCGAGGTCGATGAACTGGTCGGCGCGGCGATCTACCTGGCCTCGGACGCGGCCGGATTCGTGACCGGCCAGAGCATCGCGGTGGACGGCGGCTTCCTGGCCACGGGCCTTTGACAGCGGGAGATGGCATGCTGCAGATCGAACCCTTGTCGGATGTCGGCGGTGCACGTATCAGCGGCCTGGATCTGTCCGGCGAACTGGCGCCTGAACAGTTCGGGCAGGTCGAGCAGGCGTTGCACCGGCATTGCTTTGTGGTGTTCCCGGGCCAGACTTTGTCGCCGCAGCAGTTCGTCGCATTCTCGCGCCACTGGGGCCGTGCCGAGCCACACGTGATCGACACGTTTCATCATCCGCAAGACCCCAACATCCTGATCCTGTCCAACGTCAGGCGCAACGGAAAACCGATCGGCCTGCTCGACGCCGGCACCTACTTTCATACCGACTACTCCTACCTCGCGGTGCCGGCGCGATGCACCATGCTGCACGCGATCCAGATGCCGCGGGAACGCAGTGGCACCACCTTTGCGAACCAGACCCTGGCATATGCCGATCTGCCGTCGGACATGCGGACCCGGATCGAGGACCTGGTGGTGCGCCACCACTATGGCAACCGCGATGACCTGAACGAACAATCCCGTACCGTGGCCTCGGTGCTGGACGAGCGGCAGAAAAAGAAGGTGAACTGGGTACGGCACCGGCTGGTGCGGCCGCACCCGCATACCGGCGTCAAATCCTTGTATGCGGTCTCCGGCAGTTCGTTCGGCATCGATGGCATGGACGATGCCGACGCCGTGGCCTTGCTGGACGAACTCAAGGCACTCACCACGGCGCAGCGTTACCGCCATACCTACAACTACCGTATCGGCGATGTGGTGGTATGGGACAACGCCCAGTTGCTGCATGCCGCACCCTTGACCGATCTGACCGATGCCCGTACCTTGTGGCGCATCACGGTCAAAGAGCAGGCCTGAGGCGTCTGCCGCGGTAATCCCGGTGCGGCGCCGTCGATGCGCGTGGGCCAATGCCCTGGGCGCTCATCCAACGGGCGCTGACGCCGCGGCAAGTCGGTGTCTGCGGATATGCACCCAGGCCAGCAGCAATGACACGCTTTGCAGGGCTGCAGCATGATTCCTTGCACCAGCACAGAGCCGACACCAACCGCGGCCAGCCGTCTTCCAGTGGACCCCAGCCGAACCTGAACCTGGTGTAGAGCACCC
>JAGPBF010000146.1 GCA_018063505.1 Rhodoferax sp. | reverse complement strand
CCCGACATGCGCGGCTACGAGATCTATGTCTGCGGCTCGGTCAAGATGGTCGAGGCTGCGGTGCCCGCGTTCATCCTGCAGGGTCTGGACGAGGGCCTGTGTTTCTCCGATGCCTTCGTGCCTTCGGTGAATCGATCCACGCCAACAGACGGCTGATGCCGCTGAAGCGTTCGCCTCGGATCATCCGGATCGGCCCGTGAAGGCAGACCCATCTCGCGCCATTGCGCAAGAATCGGCCAGGCCGCACAGACCGGCGGCCGTACAGGGCCTGTACACGGCAGGCACAACAACGCGAATACGGCTTGGAGCGCTGGCCTGCAGTGCGTGGGGCCTCAGCGCATTTGGGAATTACGCCATCCGCGCCCGCGACAGCTTCCACGCGCCGGGTACGCCCTTCAGGACGTGTGTTCCCCGATCTTCGAATTCGATTCCGGAGCCCGCGACCAGATCGCGCGTCGTGCCCGACACCCAGACCTCGTCGCGATCGGCCAGTGACATCACCCGCGCTCCGATGTGCACCGCCATTCCGCTGACCTTGTCACCGGTGGTCTCGACCTCTCCCGTGTGCAGCCCGGCGCGGATGCAGATGCCGATCGACCGCAACTCCCGCACCATGGCTGACGCGCAGAGAATCGCGCGGGCCGGACCGTCAAAGGTAGCAAAGTAGCCGTCGCCGGCGGTGTCGATCTCCAGGCCACGATGCGCCGCCAGTTGGGCGCGGCACAAGGCGTGGAAGCGCTGCAGCAAGTCACGCCAGTCGCGGTCACCGAGCTTGGCCGCCAGCTCGGTGGAACCGACGACATCGGTGAACAGCACCGTCGCCAGAAAGCGTCCGCCGTGGTGCTCGGGCTCGCGCACCCAGCTGGCGTCGGCGAAGTGATCGATGGCATCGACGATGGCCTCCATGTCACCCTCGGCCACCAGATGGTCCGCCCCCGGCAGCTCCAGATATACCGCGTCCGGAATGTGGTCGGCCAGGTAACGCCCGTTGCCGCAGCGCACGACGAGGTCGCCGCGCCGCTGTATCACCAGTGTCGGCCGGCGCACCTGCGGCAGGATGGCGCGAACATCGATCTGGTCATTGGCGATGAGCAGGCGGCGAATCGCACTGGGCGAGGCGGTCTGGCGCTGGTAACGCGCCATCTCCTCGCAGAACGCCGCGTCGCCGGCGCGGCTGGGCGCAAAGGACGGCGCCGCTGCCGGCGTGCCCCAGGTATTGGCGACGCCTTGCAACATGCGCTCGAGTGTCGGCGAATGGGGATAGTCCGGCGCCTTGGAGAAACGCGCCATCGACCCAAACATGACCAGCCGCTCGACCATCGCCGGGTAGGTGGCGGTGAACAAGGCACCCATGGCGCCGCCCTCCGAATAGGCAAACAGCACGGCCTTGCGCGAATGTGCAGCATGCATCACCGCGCGCACATCGTCCATGCGTTGCTCCAGCGTCGGCGCGCCGTCAAAGCGGTCGGACAAGCCCTGACCGCGCTTGTCGAACACGATCACGCGAAAGTGCGTTGCCAGCAACCTCAGCATGCGCGCGTAAGACGCGTAATGCCAGTTCGTTTCGAGGTGCGAGATGATGCCCGGGATGAACACCAGGTCATTCGCGCCGCTGCCGAACACCTGGTAGGCGATGGACAGGCCGTCGGATTCCGCGTAATGCGTCTCCGGGATCGCAAACTCAACGGTCATGGACGGCCCCGAAGCTCCATGCGATGGATCCGGTGCCACAGCCAGAAGTTCTCGCACCCCAGGTGACTGGGCATCGAACATGAATCGACACTCTGAAGCGATGCCTCGCAGGGAATGCGCGAGGGTCGGGCGTCGGCGTGCCGCTGCAGGCCAACCGGTCGACCTTGCGCCGCACCCGTTCTGCAGCCAGCGCCGGCAAATGTTCGATAAGCCCGTCGGCAGACTGTGTCGTCATCGCGCCGATGCTACGCCCACTGCGGGGCACCGGCAAACTCTTTGGACGACCAGCGACCACAGAAAACTGGCGCGGGCAGGCAAGGGAG
This sequence comes from Rhodoferax sp., assembly GCA_018063505.1. Taxonomy (GTDB): domain Bacteria; phylum Pseudomonadota; class Gammaproteobacteria; order Burkholderiales; family Burkholderiaceae_C; genus CAISIP01. The sequence continues at coordinate 8,574 of JAGPBF010000146.1, read as the reverse complement.
CCGCACTTTGCGGCCGGCCCGTCACCGGGAGCCGCCCGCAGCGGGCCGAACGGCTGCCCTGAAGCGGCGTCTGACTGCTCAGTCGAGCTTGAACCAATTGCTGCGGCCTCTTGCGTCTCCCTGAAAGTTCGCCCAACGGGTAGCATCCGTCCATGAAGTGTGTCAATTGCCAGTTCGACGTAGCCGCCACCTTCGCCTTCTGCCCGGGATGTGGCAGCAAGTTGGCAGCGACAGCGGCGGCGGACCCCTTGCCGGCAGCCGCAGTGGCGCTCTCGTCAGCCCAAGCAGACCGCCGATCTGCCACCGTACTCTTTGCCGATCTGTCCGGCTTCACCACCATCTCCGAGCGGCTGGATCCGGAGGACGTGCGCGCACTGCAGACCGACCTGTTCGCCGCGCTGCGCGCCGTGATCGAGCGGCACGACGCGTTCCTCGAAAAATTTGTCGGTGACGCCGTGATGGCGGTTTTTGGTGCCCCGGTCGCACACGAAGACGACCCGCAGCGCGCCGTGCACGCGGCGCTGGACATGCACGCGGCCGCCGTCATACTCAGCGAGCGCTGGCGCCTCCGACTCGGCCACCCCCTCACGCTGCACATCGGCATCCATACGGGCCGGGTGGTGGCCGGGCATCTGGGTACCGCAGCGGACGCGGCTTACGCCGTCACCGGCGACACGGTGAACACGGCGTCACGTCTGCAGTCTGCTGCCGACGCGGGGCAGACACTGGCAAGCCATGCGATATTCCTGCAGACACAGCACGCGTTCGTGTTCGAATCGGGCGGAACGCTCGCCTTGAAGGGCAAAGCCGAACCCTTTGCCATCTACCGCTTGCTGGGTGCCCACGACAAGCCCCACGCGCTGCGCGGCCTGGCGGCGCACGGGCTCGTCGCGCCGCTGGTCGGGCGCGAGGGCGAGATGGCGCGCATGCGCGAAATCAGCAACGGCATTCCAGCTGGCAAGTCGCAGGTGCTGAGCCTGGTTGCAGAGGCGGGTGTGGGCAAGACGCGACTGATCGACGCGTTGCTGCAGCACGTCAGCACCGCTGAGGCGTTCGCCGGAACGGAGGTACGTCGCGTGGTGTGTTCGCCGCTGGCCCAGCGGCCTTATGGCGTGATCGCCGGCTTGTTCCGTGAGGCTTACCGCATTACCACTGCCGATTCGCTGGACGAAGCACGCCGCAAGGTCGAGCAAGGCTTGCGCGGCTTGGGCGCCGTCGATGCGGACGTGGCGCTGGTCGTACCTGTCATCGGTTACATCCTTGGCCTGCAAGCCACCGAACCATTGAGCGAGATCGAACCAGAGCGGCTCAAGCGCCAGATCTTCATGACGCTTCGCACCGTGCTAGAGCGTCGACTCGCGCAGGGCCCATTGGTGCTGGTCATCGACGACCTGCAATGGGCCGACGCGGCGTCGATCGAAGGCATCCATACCTTGTCCGACTGGCTGTGCGAGCTGCCGTTGCTGGTGGTGCTCAGTGGCAGACCGCCATTCGACCCAACCGCGCTGAACTTCGGCCGGGCCGCGCACACCGTGCTGCGGCTGGCGCCCCTGGCGGACAACGCGATCGAGGCGCAACTCGTGGCGCTGTTCCGCGGCGCCGCCGCATACCCGATCGATCGCGAACTGCACGAACGTATCATCCGCCAGGCCGGCGGCAACCCTTTGTATCTCGAAGAGGTGGTGCGGGGTCTGATCGCAGACGGCGTTCTGTCGCACGATGGCCGCCAGTGGCATTGCGTCCCCTCCACCGGAACGGTGGAGGTGCCGTCGTCCATTGAAGGATTGCTGTTGTCGCGGGTCGACCGTCTGCCGGCGCTGGCGCGGCGTACGCTGCAGAGCGCCGCAGTTCTGGGCCCGGAGTTCGAGTCCGTCCTGCTGGCGGCAGTCGACGAAGAAGCCGGCGATCCAGCCACACTCGGCGTGTTGTGCGACACCGAATGGCTGATCCCGCTGCAAACTGCCGGGTTCCAGGGGACGCAGCATCCGGCGCCGCGTTACCGCTTTGCCAGCACCATGGCCCATGACGTGGCGTACCAGAACCTGCTGCTGCGCCGGCGCAGCGAATTGCACCAACGGGCAGGCACCGTTCTCGAGGGGCTGCGCGGCACCAGTCCGGCGCAGCTGGAAGACCTCGATGCGCTGTGCCACCACTTCAGCCGGGGCCAGGATCCGGCGCGCGGCGCGCGTTACCTGGTCTCTGCAGGTGACTGGGCACGCGGCATTTATGCCAATGAGGATGCGCTTCGTTACTACGACCGATCCCTGTGCATCCTCGAGGCTGACGCGGTGCACGATGTCCAGACCATCGGCGCCATTCGCGAACATATGGGCGACCTGTTGGGCCCGATCGGTCGCCGCGAGCAGGCGCGCCTGCAATACAACGCAGTGCTTGCATGGGCCGGCGTCACCGCGAACACGGTACGGGAGGCCAGGATGAAGCGCAAGCTCGCCGGGCTTGACTGGGAAGCAGGCGAGCGCGAACGCAGTTTTGATTGCCTGCGCGAAGGCCTGCGTCTGCTCGAAGGCAACGATGCGGCGCTGGGCAACGATATCGGCGCTGTGATCGAGCAGGCCCACTTGTGTCAGGAGATGGGACGACTCTCGTTTCGCACGGGTGACAACCAGGCAGCCCTCGATTGGGGCGAACGTGCTTTGCAACAAGCCCAGCGTGTTGTTGAGCGCGGCAGCGACGATCCGGCGATGCAGCGCGCTGCGGCAGCCGCCACTTGCCATGCACTCAATACCGTAGGCGCTGCATTGGCCCGGCTGGATCGCTCCGCAGAAGCCGTTTTACGGATCGAACGCAGCGTTGCCGTGGCACAGGATGCGGGCCTGCTGCAAGCGGCTTGTCGCAGTTATGCCAATCTTGGCGTGTTGTACGCGACGCTCGATCCGGCACGTGCGGTGACGACCTGCCAGACGGGGTTGGAGACGGCAAAAAAGATCGGCGATCTGGGCTTTCAGTCGCGCCTGTATGCGAATCTTGCGGTGGCCTACTGCGCGCTTACCCAGCGCTGCGACGACGACGGCATGCGGGCTGCACAATCTGCCATCGACCTGGACCGCCAATTGGGCCAACTCGACCACCTGGCGGTGCCGCTGATCGTGCTTGGGCAAATTCACCAATGCCACGGCAAGGCGGATCAAGCGCTGCGCTACTACGAAGAGGCCCTGGTACTGGCCGAAGAAATGGGCGAGCCCCAGCTGATGTTTCCGTGCCTGGAGGGCATGGCCACCGTGTACCTCGACCAGGGCGAGGATTCGCGCGCCGAAGTCTATTTCGACAAGGCCGACGCGGTGTGCACCCGCGCAGGGGTGGACCGCGACTCGCTGGTGGTGTTGCCGTTCCTGTGCTGACGGTTCAGCGCGCGAGCCGGCCCACGGCAGCGAGGATCTGCGCGGCGCTCGGCATCGTCCCGAGCTCATTCGGACCGCCCGGTGCCTCGATCTGCGTCCAGCGCACCATGCCATCACGGTCGACCAGAAAGTGGCCCGCCAGCTGGGTGCCATGGGTCGCGAGAATGGCGTTGTCGGCCTCCTGCATCTCGAAACCCTCCTTGGCGTTGAGCACGGCATTGGCTTCCATCGGATGCAGAGGCGCCGGCAGTTCGCCGGTCGGGTTGTGCCGCGCCGCCATGAACTGCGCCATGGTGGCAGTGTGGGGCCAGGCCGGTTTTGCGCTGGCGTCTTCGGGCACGAACTCGACATGCGGCACGCCGAAGGCCTGGTGGGTTGCACAATCCGGGTCGCTGAGCAACAACACCGGCGTCGGCCGATGGCGGAAATACACCCTGGCGCGCTCCAAAGGCGTGTTGATCACGGCCAGCAGATCCACACCCGCGTCGCGCAAGGCCGGCTGCAAACTGCCGAGTTGCACCACCTGTCGACGGCAGAAGGGGCAGTGCAAGCCGCGATAGAAACCGATCAGAAACGCGCGCCCGCGCCAATCGGCCAGCGAAAACATGCCCTCGCGATTGGCCGCAGGCAAGGTGAATGCCGGGGCCGGTTCTCCCGGCTGCAGCGGTGGCTTCTGGACTTGCATTGAATACCTCCCGTCAGCCGCCGCGCCGCGCCCGCTCGTACAGCGCCTGTACCTTGGGTTCGTTTTCCTCAAGCTTGCGAATCCGGTCCGGACCGCTCGGATGGGTCGACAAAAACGCCAGGTTCTGGCTGCCGCCGCCGGAGGCGGCCGCCATTTTCTGCCACAGCGTGACCCCGGCGTGCGGAAGGAAGCCTGCGCGGGCGGCAAGTTCGAGACCGACCAGGTCCGCCTCGCTCTCGTCCTCGCGGCTGAAATTGAGGGTCAGCAACTGGGTGCCGAGATTGGCCGCCACATTGCCCATGTCACCCAGGCCCAGCAATTGCGACAACAGCGACAGGCCGACACCGGTAGCCTGCGTCTTGCCGATGCGCTCGCTGGCATGTTCGCGCAAGGCATGCGCCATTTCGTGGCCCATGATCATCGCCGCCTCGTCATCGGTCAACTTCAGCTGATCGAGGATGCCGGTGTAGAACGCAATCTTGCCGCCGGGCATGCAGAAGGCGTTGATGTCCTTGCTGCCGATCAGATTGATCTCCCAGCGCCAGCGTTTGGCGCTTTCGTTCCACTGCGCGGCATGGGGGATGATGCGCCCGGCGATCGCGCGCAGGCGCTGAACCTGCGGATGGTTGTCGGGTGCCAGTGCTCTTTGCGCGCGGGCCTCTGCCAGCATCTTGGCGTATTGCTGCGCCGCGGCCGTCTCGATCTCTTCGGCCGACACCAGCTTGCGAAACTGCGAGCGCTTGCCGACATCGACCTGGGCCAGCGCAGGCGTCGCCGCCAGCGCCGTGCCGGCCAGCAAAAAGCCGCGGCGGGACGCCCACGGGGAGCGACTGGAGATACATCGGGTACACATGCGTGAATAATAGTCTGAACCACCCGGATCCTGCATGCCCGAAACCAACACCGTCTCCGAAAATCCCCGTATTCCCTGGCAAGTCGCGGTACGGGTCTACCTGGAGCCGGCCAGCCTGCGCATGTTGTCTCTGGGTTTCTCTGCAGGGCTGCCCCTGCTGCTGGTGCTCGGCACGCTGAGTTTCTGGCTGCGCGAAGCCGGCATCGACCGCACCACCATCGGCCATCTGAGCTGGGTCGGCCTGGCCTATGGCTTCAAGTGGGCCTGGTCGCCGCTGGTCGATCGCCTGCCGATCCCGCTGCTGACCCGCTGGCTGGGGCGCCGGCGCAGCTGGCTGCTGCTGTCGCAAATGGTCATCATGCTGGCCTTGTGCAGCATGGCCCTGACCGATCCGCAGCTGTCCTTGACGCCCGTCGTCTGGGGCGCACTGGCGGTGGCATTCGCATCGGCCACGCAGGACATCGCGCTGGACGCCTACCGTATCGAGTCGGCGTCGACCGAGCGCCAAGGCGCGCTGGCCGCCACCTACCAGACCGGGTACCGGATCGCGATGATCTGGGCCGGCGCCGGCGTGTTGTGGATCGCCGCGCGCGCCGAAGTGACCGGCGTGGCGCAATACCAGTCCGGGGCCTGGCAGACCGCCTATTTCGCCATGGCGGCATCGATGCTGGTGGGGGTGTTGACGGTGTTGCTGTCGCCCGAGCCCCAGCACCGGGTGATCGCGCCGGCGCGCAATCTCGGCGACTGGATCCAGGGTGCACTGGTGGCGCCGTTCGCCGACTTTCTCGGACGTTACCGCTGGCATGCCGCGCTGATCCTGGCGCTGATCGCGATTTACCGCATCAGCGACGTGGTCATGGGCATCATGGCCAATCCGTTTTACGTGGACATGGGTTACACCAAGGATGAAGTCGCTGCGGTCACCAAGATCTACGGCGTCATCATGACGCTGGTGGGCGCCTTCATCGGCGGCGTGTTGTCGATGCGTTACGGCGTGATGCGCATCCTGATGCTGGGGGCCATCCTGAGTGCAGCCACCAACCTGCTGTTCGCCTGGCTGGCCGGCCATGGCCACGACGTCAGGGCCTTGATCGTCGTCGTCTCGGCCGACAACCTGAGCAGTGGCATTGCGTCGGCCGCGTTCATCGCCTATCTGTCCGGCCTGACCAACATCCGTTATTCGGCCACCCAGTACGCGCTGTTCAGCTCGCTGATGCTGCTGCTGCCCAAGTTTCTGGCCGGGTTCTCCGGCCAGTATGTCGACAGCTTCGGTTATGCACAGTTCTTCGTCGCCACCGCGCTGCTGGGCGTGCCGGTGCTGGGGCTGATCCTGCTGGCGATATGGGCCGGTCACGGGCAACCGGCAGGCGCTGCGGCGCCTGCCGCACCGTCGTAGCCAGCGCAGCGGCGGTTTACCAATCTTTACCGCCGCTTCAAGCGGGGGCAGGGTGCTGCGCCTAAACTGCAGCCATGGTTGAACGGCTATTGATGATCGAGGACGACTCCCGGCTGGCCCAGATGGTGACGCAATACCTGGGCCAATCCGGGTTCACGGTGTCCCATGTCGGCGACGGACAAAGCGGACTGGCGCAACTGCAAGGCCGCTCGTCCGAGTCCCTGCCCAATCTGGTCATCCTCGATCTGATGCTGCCCGACATGGACGGTCTGGAGGTGTGCAAACGCATACGCGCATTGCCCGGCGCCGCCAGCCGCACACCGATCCTGATGCTGACCGCCAAGGGCGATCCGATGGACCGCATCGTCGGGCTGGAGATCGGTGCCGACGACTACCTGCCCAAACCCTTTGAACCGCGCGAATTGCTCGCCCGCATCCGCGCAATATTGCGCCGCAATGGTGCGGCCAATGCCACCGACCTGCCACTGCAGTTCGGAACGCTGCAGATCGACCGCGATGCGCGCACCGTATCGGTCGCCGACCAGCCTTGTGAATTGACCTCCTACCAGTTCGACCTGCTGGTGGCGCTGGCCGAACGCGCCGGACGGGTACTGACGCGCGACCAGATCATGGAGGCGGTACGCGGGCGCGAACTCGATGCCTTCGATCGCTCGATCGATGTGCACATGGGGCGCATCCGGGCTGCGATTGAAAAAGACGCCAAGAACCCCAAGCGCATCCTCACGGTACGCGGGGTCGGTTACGTATTCGCGCGCCAGCAGGACTGACCCGGCCTGCTGAGCAACGACCGCCATGAAGATCCCGCTGTTCCAGCGCCTGTACCTGCGCATCTGGCTGGCCGTGGTGGGCACGATCGCGGTGTTGGCCTTGCTGACCGGCTGGTTGTCGCGCATGGACGCAGAACGCGAACGCGCCATGCGCCCGGGCCGCGAGATCGTGTTGCTCGACGGCGCCGGCAACATCCTGGGCCAGGCCCCTGCGCGACCGATCCGGGTCCCTGGGCAGGCGCCGGAGTTCCAGGTCAGGATGCAGGACGGCAGCACCTTGTATATCCAGCTGCCGCGCCCGCGCGAACCCGGTGCACCCCGTGGTCCGATGGGCCGCAACAGTGGCCGGGACAGTCCGGCGCTGAGTTTTGCCTGGATGCTGGCCTTCATCGCCGTGGCGGTGGCACTGGGCACGTATCCGATCGTGCGCCGGCTGACCAAGCGGCTCGAAGGCCTCGAGCAGGGTGTGCGCCAATGGGGTGATGGCGACCTGACGGCCCGACTGCCACAGAACGGCAACGACGAAGTAGCCCATCTGGCCAGGGGCTTCAATTCGGCCGCCACACGGGTACAGGCCCTGCTGCTGTCGCACAAGGCGCTGCTGGCCAATGCCTCGCACGAACTGCGCTCGCCGCTGACACGCATCCGCATGGGGCTGGAGTTGATGGGGCCGCAGGCGTCGGCCGAGTTCCGCGACGAGATCGCGCGCAACATCCAGGAACTCGACCAGCTGATCGACGAGATTCTGCTGGCCAGTCGGCTCGATGCCAGCGAGGTCGATATCGGCACCATGGAGCCGGTCGACCTGCTGGGAATGTCGGCGGAAGAATGTGCCCGGCTGGACGCACAACTGCAGGTCGACGGAAGCGCCGCCGGACTTGAGGTGATGGGCATCGCCAGGTTGCTGCGCCGCGTCGTGCGCAACCTGCTGGAGAATGCGCGTCGCCATGCGACCGGCGATGTCACGCTGCATCTTGCGGCAGTTGGCAAGCAGATCGAGATCAAGGTGTGTGACCAGGGACCCGGCGTGCCGGAAGCCTTGCGAGAGCGCATCTTCGAGCCGTTCTACCGTCTGCCTGGCGCCAGCGAACGCGATGGCGGCGTCGGGCTGGGCCTGGCGCTGGTGAAATCCATCGTGTTGCGCCACGGTGGCACGGTGCACTGCGAAAACCATGAAGGCGGTGGTGCCTGTTTCCGGGTCAGCCTGCCACAGCTCACACAGGTATAGGCCGTTCTTTCCGCCTGTGAACCGGAAATAGTTCCGGATGCCAGGAAAAACTGCTTCGCATCCCCCGAATAGAGGATGGCGGCACGCAGATGGCATCGTTAGAGTCCTTTCAACTGCTGTCACACAGTTTGGGTGGGGGGACTACACCTCGATCAAGGCCCCAGAGATCTTTGTAGCGTTTCCAACGACGTCCTGTTCGCAGGATTTTCAAGCCACCTTCGGGTGGCTTTTTTTTGGTGCGCCAGTCTAGTCAACTCCACGCAGC